>NZ_LRIC01000062.1:0-64300 GCF_001758725.1 Janthinobacterium sp. HH106
TGGTGCCGACGTTGACGTGCGGCTTGGTCCGTTCGAATTTACCTTTTGCCATTTTATTCTTCCTTAGAACAATGATTTAAATGTAGGGACCGGCATTCTCGTGAAAGCCGGCCCGGAACTTCTATTACTTAGCTTTCGAGCTTACGATTGCTTCAGTCACATGCTTAGGTGCTTCAGCATAGTGCTTGAATTCCATCGTGTAAGTCGCACGACCTTGGGTCGACGAACGCAACGATGTAGCGTAACCGAACATTTCCGACAGAGGTACTTCGGCCTTGATGATCTTGCCGCCACCGCCAGCAATTTCATCCATACCTTGCACCATGCCGCGACGCGACGACAGATCGCCCATCACGGTACCGGCGTAGTCTTCCGGCGTTTCCACTTCCACGGCCATCATCGGCTCCAGGATGACTGGCGATGCTTTGCGGCAGCCATCTTTGAATGCCATCGAAGCGGCCATGCGGAATGCATTTTCGTTCGAGTCAACATCATGGTACGAACCGAAGAACAGCGTGACTTTCACGTCAACGACTGGGTAGCCAGCCATCACGCCCGAAGTCAGCGTGTCGCGCACACCTTTTTCAACTGCAGGGATGTATTCGCGAGGAACGGTACCGCCCTTGATCGCGTCAACGAATTCGAAGCCCTTGCCCGGTTCTTGCGGTTCGATCTTCAGAACCACGTGACCGTATTGACCACGACCACCCGATTGCTTGACGAATTTGCCTTCCGACTCTTCGCACACTTTACGGATCGTTTCGCGGTAAGCCACTTGTGGCTTGCCGACGGTCGCTTCAACGTTGAATTCGCGCTTCATGCGGTCAACGATGATGTCCAGGTGCAACTCGCCCATACCGGCGATGATGGTCTGGCCCGATTCTTCATCGGTACGCACGCGGAACGATGGATCTTCTGCAGCCAGGCGGTTCAGCGCCAGGCCCATTTTTTCCTGGTCGGCCTTGGTTTTTGGCTCGACTGCCTGCGAAATCACCGGCTCAGGGAAAACCATGCGCTCCAGAACCACGCTGGCTTTTTCGTCGCAAAGCGTATCGCCCGTGGTGGTGTCTTTCAGACCCACAACGGCGGCGATGTCGCCAGCGCGCATTTCCTTGATTTCTTCGCGTTCGTTCGCTTGCATCTGCACGATACGGCCGATACGCTCTTTCTTCTGCTTCACGGAGTTCAACACCGAGTCGCCCGAATTCAGGGTACCCGAGTAGCAACGGATGAAGCACAACTGACCGACGAACGGATCGGTTGCGATCTTGAACGCCAATGCCGAGAATTTCTCATTGTCGTCAGCTGCGCGCTCGACTGGCTGCTCGTCGTCATCCAGACCTGGGACAGGCGGAATGTCGATAGGCGATGGCAGGTACTCGATGACCGCGTCCAACATGGCTTGCACGCCCTTGTTTTTAAAGGCGGTACCGCACAACATTGGAACGATTTCGCTGGCGATGGTACGCTGACGCAGAGCAGCCTTGATCTCGGCTTCCGACAGGTCGCCTTCTTCCAGGTACTTGTTCATCAGGTCTTCGGACGCTTCAGCAGCGGCTTCAACCATGTTCTCGCGCCACTTGGCAGCATCAGCGGCCAGGTGTGCAGGAATGTCGCCGTATTCAAACTTCATGCCTTGCGACGCGTCGTCCCAGATAACCGCTTTCATCTTGACCAGATCGATCACACCGGTGAAGACGTCTTCAGCGCCGATAGGCATCTGAATAGGTACTGGGTTCGCTTTCAGACGCGAACGCATCTGATCGTAGACCTTGAAGAAGTTGGCGCCGGTACGGTCCATCTTG
This sequence comes from Janthinobacterium sp. HH106, assembly GCF_001758725.1. Taxonomy (NCBI): domain Bacteria; kingdom Pseudomonadati; phylum Pseudomonadota; class Betaproteobacteria; order Burkholderiales; family Oxalobacteraceae; genus Janthinobacterium; species Janthinobacterium sp. HH106. The sequence goes on from NZ_LRIC01000062.1 coordinate 1,806, forward strand.
TTCACGAAGGCCAAACGCGGCACTTTGTACTTGTTAGCCTGACGCCATACCGTTTCCGATTGTGGCTGCACGCCGCCGACTGCACAGTAAACCATGCAGGCGCCATCCAACACGCGCATCGAACGTTCCACTTCAATGGTGAAGTCAACGTGGCCTGGGGTGTCGATGATGTTGATGTGGTGCGCTGGGAAGTTGTTTGCCATGCCTTTCCAGAAGCACGTAACAGCAGCCGAGGTAATCGTGATACCGCGCTCTTGCTCTTGTGCCATCCAGTCGGTGGTGGCTGCGCCATCATGGACTTCGCCCAGCTTGTGGTTCACGCCTGTGTAGAACAGGACGCGCTCGGTCGTGGTCGTCTTACCTGCATCGATGTGAGCGGAAATACCGATATTGCGGTAGCGCTCAATGGGGGTCTTGCGGGCCATAATTAATCCTAAATGAATGGACAAAACCGAGCAGCATTTTTTTGCAAAAATGAGCCCGGCCTCGAACAACAGATGCTTGACAGCCGCCTTGCGGTAGCTGGCTTTATATTAGAAGCGGAAATGCGAGAACGCTTTGTTCGCTTCAGCCATACGATGGACTTCGTCGCGTTTTTTCATCGCGCCGCCGCGGCTTTCAGCCGCTTCCATCAGCTCACCGCCGAGGCGTTGTGGCATCGATTTTTCGCTGCGCTTGTTAGCAGCTTCACGCAACCAACGCATGGACAGAGCCATACGACGGACTGGGCGAACTTCGACCGGCACCTGGTAGTTTGCACCACCGACGCGACGGGATTTCACCTCAACCAGCGGCTTGGCGTTGTTGATTGCGGTAGCAAAAACTTCGAGCGGATCTTTGCCCGATTTTGCTGCGATGTGCTCGAAAGCACCGTAGATGATGTTTTCTGCAACCGATTTCTTACCGGACAGCATCAGCACGTTTACAAATTTAGCGACATCAGTGTTGCCGAATTTTGGATCTGGCAAAATTTCGCGCTTGGGTACTTCACGACGACGTGGCATATCAATTCCTTTCAATCTTCAGTTGAGCGCGCGTTCTTCGCACACTCGCGGACGACCATCATAGTCTTCCACTTACTCGACCAGATGCGGTCGACTACATTCACTTAGCTAGTTGCCACTGAGCGAAACTTGGGTTTGCTGCGTACAACTTATTACTTCTTGCCAGCTTTAGCGCGCTTGGTACCGTACTTCGAACGCGATTGCTTACGGTCTTTGACGCCTTGGGTATCGAGGGCACCGCGAACCATGTGGTAACGCACACCCGGCAAATCCTTGACGCGGCCGCCGCGCAACAGCACAACACTATGCTCTTGCAGGTTATGGCCTTCACCGCCAATGTACGAAATGACTTCGAAACCATTGGTCAGGCGAACTTTAGCGACTTTACGCAGAGCCGAGTTAGGCTTCTTTGGAGTCGTGGTGTAAACACGTGTGCAGACGCCACGTTTTTGCGGGCTGTTTTCCAGCGCCGGCGATTTGCTCTTCACGGTCAAAGCGACGCGTGGATTGCGAATCAATTGATTGATGGTTGGCATCGTTATAAATCCAACAAAAAACTACGATTAATAACCCGGGCAAGATGCCCGGCGACTAAAACCTCGTCCCGCTTTCATCTACTGCGCACCGGAGGCGCCCGCAGCCACTCGATAAGGAGCGGCCATGAAATGCCAAGTAATGCGTAAACGATGAGCAGAATAAAATCGAGAACTCGCTAGTTTAGACCTTGTGTTACAGGGGGTCAATCAGTTTACCGCTTTTTGCTATAAAAAAAGGCAAAGAACGGGGGTATTTGTGGCATTTTGACTAATTTTCGGCAGCGACGTACGGACGCCGCCACGCGCAAACGCTTGATGATTTGGCACTCTTTCCCTGCGACCAAGCATCTGGCACGCACATTCTTGTATGACCGCAAGACAACAAAAGGATTGATAATAGCGGACATTTTTCGCTGCCCTCCCGCCCTCCTTTATGCGCTCCTTGCTTCGCCCCGCCAATCTGTTCCTGCTCCTGACGTATGCCTTGCTGACGGCCGTGCCCTTCATCCCCACGCTGCTGGGGCGCGCGCTCGAGCATCCGTGGCAGATGCTCACCTTCGAGCTGCTGGCCTGGCTGGCCGTCTGGAGCGTGTTCCAGCGCCCCGCCTACTTCCACTGGCTGCTGGTGCCGGCCTTCCTGGCCCTGCCGACGGAAATCTACCTGTTCATCTTCTATGGCCAGGGCATTTCCACGCACCACCTGGGCATCATCTTCGAAACCAGTCCCAAGGAAGCGATGGAATTTCTCGGGCAAAAAGTATGGCTGATGGGCGCCGTCATGCTGGGCGTGATCGCCTGGTGCGCCCTGAGTTGGTATGCGGCCACGCGCACGCGCGACCTGGACTGGCGCGGCAAGACGCGCCCGGCCGCCTTCGTGCTGCTGATCCTGCTGGGCGGCTTCTGGTGGTATGGCTACGAATTCGGTTTCGAGGCCAAGGTGCTGCACAGCACCGCCGCATCCGCCAAGGCCAGCCATCCGGCGGCCAGCGGCAAGGCGGGCGCCTCCGGCTTCGGCGACGCCAGTTCGGCCGACGACGAAACGGCCGAGGAAGACGAAGAGAGCAGCAAGCCCGAGAACGCCAGCATCGCCGGCGCCGACGAGACGGGCCTGGGCTGGCCCAGCCTGCCCCACTGGGCGCGCCTGCCCTACGCCTTCGACACCGTCAGCAATTCCTGGCCCTTCGGCCTGGCCGCGCGCGGCTTCGATTTCTACAAGGAACGCAGATACCTGGCCGAGCTGGGACAGAAAAGCAGCAGCTTCCGTTTCGGCGCGCACCAGCAACAACCCGATCCCCATCCGGAAGTGGTGGTCATGGTGATCGGCGAATCGTCGCGTTACGACCGCTGGAGCCTGAACGGCTACGAACGCGACACCAATCCCCTGCTGAAACAGGAAAATAACCTGGTGCCGCTGGCCGACGTCATCACGGCCGTTTCCGCCACGCGCCTGTCCGTGCCCGTCATCATCTCGCGCAAGCCGGCCACGCAAAGCCTCAAGGATGGCTTCTCGGAAAAATCCTTCCTCACCGCCTACAAGGAAGCGGGCTTCAAGACCTACTGGCTGTCGAACCAGATCTCGTTCGGCCAGTTCGACACGCCCGTCTCCGTATTCGCCAAGGAAGCGGACGTGGTGCAATTCCTGAACCTGGGCGGCTTTACCAACAGTTCGAATTTCGACCAGATCCTGTTCGACCCGTTCAAAAATGCGCTGGCCGACCCGGCGCAGAAGAAACTCATCGTGCTGCACACCCTGGGCAGCCACTGGAACTACAGCCAGCGCTATCCGAAATCGTTCGACAAGTGGCAGCCGTCGCTGTTCGGCGTCGACAAGCCCGTCTACACGGACACGGCGATCAAGCCGCAGCTGAACAACAGCTACGACAGCTCCATCCTGTACACGGACTGGTTCCTGTCGAACGTGATCGGCATGCTGAAGGACGACGGCCAGCGCACCGCCCTGCGCAGCTCGCTCGTCTACGTGGCCGATCACGGCCAGACCCTGTACGACGGCACCTGCCGCCTGGCCTTCCATGGGCACAACACGCAGTTCGAATTCCACGTGCCCGCCTTCGTCTGGTATTCGCCGCAATTCCAGCAGCATTATCCGGACAAGGTGACGCAGCTGCGGCGCCATCAGAAGGCGCGCCTGTCGACGGAAAACATGTTCCACACCCTGCTCGACCTGGGCGACATCCGCTTTGCCGGCGAACAGCCCGAATGGAGCATCGCCAGCCCCCGCTTCAAGCAGCACAAGCGCTACGTCGACAGCTACGGCTGGACCAACTACGACAACGCCATCATCCGCGGCGATTGCCGCGAAGTGATCGACAAGAGCACGCCGGAAAAGCAGGACAAGTAAGGGCGGCCATCACGCCCGTTCCAGCACGCCGCCGCAATCGGCCGGTTGTGCCATGTGCATGCTGAGCCAGTCGAAGACGCGTTCCGCCTTGTCTTCGATGGCGCTGTCAAAGCCCCGCTGCGCCAGCAGGGCGATGCCGTTCGTGGCCTGCAGCACGCCGGGCGCCAGCAGCAGCGCGCCCGCATCGTCGCGGCGCACGCACCACGGCGCCAGGCAGTCTTCCAGCAAGGGGCCCAGCACCAGGTTGTGCGACGAGACGATCACCAGGTGGCGCGCGGCCAGCGTATGCAGCACGGCGGCAGCCGCCGCCACCGACTCGAGGTGGTTCGTGCCGCGAAAAATCTCGTCGATCAGGAACAGCGCCGGCGCCCCCTCCTCGGCCAACGCCAGCAATTCGCGCGCGCGGCGCAATTCGGCGATGTACAGACTTTCGCCGCCATCGAGCGAGTCCTCGTTCTGCATGCTCGCATACACGGCCAGGCGCGGCACATCGGCGCTGTGCGCATGGCAAAAGCCAAAGGCCCGCGCGCAGACCAGGTTCAAGCCTATGCAACGCAGCAAGGTGCTCTTGCCGATACCGTTCTGTCCGGAGATGAAGCCCCCCTTGCCCTGCACGCCGAACGACAGCGGCGCGGCGTTCGCCAGCAGTGGATGCCGCATGCCCTGCAAAGCCAGGGAGCGCGGCGGCGCGGTGCCCGCCCAGCAAAACACGGGAAGCGCGCGCAGGTGCCGCGCCAGCGCCAGGTCCGCTTCCAGCTGCGCCACCTGGGTGAAGCTGTCGCGCAGAAAGGGCAGCTGCTGCGCCACCAACTGGCGCGTGCGGAAATAGCGCTTGATGTTTTTCAGCAGGAGCCAGTCGCCATATTCGACCAGTACCGTATCGATGAAGGGCACGTAGTGCAGCAGCGAGCGCTCGATGGCGCGCGTCAGCCTGGCCGCCTGCGCGCCGCCGGCGGCCCATGGCAAGGCTGCCGGTCCATCAAGCCGCGCCAGCGCGGCACGGGTTTTCAGCAGGAGGCGCAAGGTATCGAGCGTGCGCTCCCATTGCTTGGCGCTTTCGTAAAAACGCACCTGTACGGCCATCAGCGCGACACAGGCGGCCAGCACGCCAAACAGCGCCGGCCAGCCCACCAGCCAGGCGGCGGCGATGGCCAGCAACAGGGCCAGCGGCACCAGCCATAGCCAGGCGCTCCACCATGGCGCCGGTGCCAGCGCCGCGCCGAACAGGGTCTCGCTCACCTCTGTATCGGCCTGGCGCAAGGGCAGGCAGGCGCGCTCCAGGCTGGCCACTTGTGCCGGGTCGTCCAGCAATCGCCGGACGCGCGCGACAGAGGCCGGATCGGCCTGGCCGCCGCTCAGACGCCGGTGCAGCTCCTGCTGGCCGAAGATGCCGGTCTCGCGCGCCAGCTGCGCCGCATACTGGTCAAGCAGCAGCTCGTCCCAGGTCTGGCCATCGAGCGATGGCGCCTCGCCCGTCAGCCGCTGCAGCATCGCCACGTCGCTGCGCGCGAAAGGATAATCGAGCGCCGGCGCGAAGGCGCTGGCAGGGAAAAGTTGCTGGAGGAACGGATGCATGGCGCCTGCGGAGGAGTCGATGAAGGGAATGCCACAGCAGATGCAGGCGATTGCCAATTTATCAAGTGCCGCCTGCGCACGCGGACATGCCGGACGGCACGGACACAACGGACAGCCGGACGCCCGAATTTTTTCCCATTCAAATCAACGACTTAATCATTGGCATGGATCGTGCATTGGAAAAGTCATCCTTCACGAGACATGACCATGATCCGCGATACCTCCTCTCAAGACGCCGTACTGTCCGCCCCGCCGGGCCAGCGCCGCAGGCAACGCGCCCTGCTGCTGGCCGGCGCCGTCATCGTCATCGGCGCCGCCGTCGCGGTCGTTGCCGGCTGGCGCAACAGCGAGCATTCCGTCAACGCCAGCCGCCTGCGCATCGCCGACGTCACGCGCGGCACCCTGATCCGCGACGCGGCCGTCACGGGCCGCGTGGTCGCCTCGATCAGCCCCACCCTGTATTCGACCACGGTGGCCACCGTCACGCTGAAAGCGAAGGCGGGCGACACGGTGAAAAAGGGCGACATCCTGGCCGTGCTGGAGTCGCCTGATCTGTCCGACGCCCTCAAGCGCGAGCAGTCGAGCGTGCAGCAACTGGAGGCGGAAGTGGCGCGCCAGCAGATCCTGGCCAAGAAGCAGAAACTGCTGGCGCGCCGTGAAGCCGACACGGCCGAGATCGAGCGCCTGTCCGCGCAGCGCACCCTGGAGCGCTATGAGAGCGTGGCGCAGGTGGGCATCATCGCCAAGATCGATTACCAGAAGGCGAAGGATGCCTTGAATTCCGCCGATATCCGCAGCAAGCACGCGTCGCAGGCGGCGGGCCTGGAAAGCGAAGACGTGACCCTGGCGCTCAAGACCAAGGTCAACGAACTGGAACGCCAGCGCCTCGTCCGCGACAACGCCCAGCGCAGGGTCGACGAGCTGACCGTGCGCGCGCCCGTCAACGGCTTCATCGGCACCCTGTCGGTGGCCAACCGCAGCGTGGTGCAAGCCAATACCGCCCTGATGACGCTGGTCGACCTGTCGCAGCTGGAAGTCGAGCTTGAAGTGCCGGAAACCTATGTGGCCGACATGGGTCTGGGCATGCGCGCCGAGATCGAAACGGGCACCATCCGGGCGACCGGCAAGCTGTCGGCGCTGTCGCCTGAAGTAGTGAAAAACCAGGTGCTGGCACGCGTGCGTTTCGACGGCGCGCAGCCGGCCGGCCTGCGCCAGAACCAGCGCGTGGCGGCGCGCCTGCTGATCGATGAAAAACCGGGTGTACTGATGCTGGCGCGCGGCTCCTTCGTCGAAGCCGAAGGCGGCCGTTTCGCCTACGTCGTGCGCGATGGCGTGGCGATGCGCACGCCGATCAAACTGGGCGCAACCAGCGTAGCGGTCGTGGAAATCCTCGACGGCTTGAAGCTGGGCGACAAGGTGGTCGTCGCCGGCACGGAAAACTTCGAGAACGCGGCCCGCGTCTCGCTCAACTGAATCTCACTCATCTCACCCCACAAGAGGCCCCGCCATGCTGCGCATGCACAACCTGAGCAAAGTCTACCGCACCCACATGATCGAAACCCACGCCCTGCGCGGCTTCGACATCCACGTACAACAAGGTGAATTCGTCACCGTCACAGGGCCGTCCGGCTCGGGCAAGACGAGCTTTCTGAACATCGCCGGCCTGCTCGAGGAATTCACCGACGGCGAATACATCCTTGACGGCGTCAACGTCAGGGGCATGGACGACAATGCCCGTTCGCGCCTGCGCAATGAAAAGCTGGGCTTCATCTTCCAGGGTTTTAATCTGATTCCCGACCTGTCGCTGTTCGACAATGTCGACGTGCCGCTGCGCTATCGGGGCTTCAACCGCGCCGAGCGCAAGGAGCGCATCGAGGACGCGCTGGCCAAGGTGGGCCTGGCGTCGCGCATGAAACACTATCCAGCCGAACTGTCGGGGGGCCAGCAGCAGCGCGTGGCGATCGCGCGCGCGCTGGCCGGGTCGCCCAAGCTGCTGCTGGCCGATGAACCGACGGGCAACCTGGACACGCAGATGGCGCGCGGCGTGATGGAGCTGCTGGAAGACATCAACGCGCAAGGCACCACCATCCTGATGGTCACGCACGATCCGGAACTGGCGCTGCGCAGCCAGCGCAATGTGCACATCATCGACGGCCAGGTGTCGGACCTGGTGCAGCACGGCGCCTCGCTGTCGGCCAGGCCGCAGCACGCCGCGACCGCGTAAGGAGAGACCATGTTCCGCTACTATTTCACGCTGGGCCTGCGCAGCCTGCGCCGCAACCGCGCCTTGACCGTGCTGATGGTGCTGACCCTGGCCGTCGGCGTGGCCGCCAGCGTGTCGACCGTCACCATCCTGCACGCCATGTCGGGCGACCCGCTGCCGCACAAGAGCGACCGCCTGTTCGTGCCGATGATCGACGTCGTCCCCTTGAAAAGTTATGTGCCGGGCGCCAAGCCCAGCTTCGGCCAGTCGCAGCTGGCTTACACCGACGCGAAGCATTTCATGGCCAGCAACATGGGCGTGCGCCGCACCGTCATGTACGGCGTGGCCGGCCCGGTCGAGCCAGCACGCACGGATATCGGTGCCTTCCAGGCCCAGGGCCTGGCGCCCACGCGCGATTTCTTCGCCATGTTCGAAGTCCCCTTCCTGTATGGCCAGCCATGGAGCGAAGCCGATGACGCCAACGGCGCCGACGTCATCGTGCTGAGCCGTTCGCTGGCGGAAAGACTGCTGGGTACGGTCAATCCCGTGGGCCGGCGCGTGACGGTACTGGGACAGTCCTATCTGGTCAGCGGCGTGCTCGATCACTGGGATCCCGTGCCGCGCATACACCGCATCATCGGCAGCAAGGGCGCCTTTGGCACGGAAGATGAATTCTTCATTCCGTTTGCCAGCGCCATCCGCCATGAAACGCGGCATGACGGCGGCATGGCCTGCAGCGGCGTCGAACGCGGCCCCGGCTTCCAGGGCACCCTGGCGTCGGACTGTACCTGGCTGCAGTTCTGGTTCGAGATGGAAAACGCGGGCCAGCGTGGCGAGCTGCAGGCATATCTCGACAGCTATGCTGCCGAGCAGCGCAAGCTGGGCCGCATGCCGCGCCACGCGCCCAACGCGCTGTACAACGTCAAGGAATGGATGGTGTTCCTGAACGTGGTCGACAACGACAACAAGCTGGCGGCCTGGCTGGCCTTCGGCTTCCTGCTGCTATGCCTGGTCAATACCATCGGCCTGCTGCTGGCGAAGTTTTCCGTACGCGCCAGTGAAGTGGGGATCCGCCGTGCGCTGGGCGCCACACGGCGCGACATCTTTCGCCAGTTCCTGATCGAGACGGGCGTCATCGGCCTGGCCGGCGGCGTGCTGGGCCTGCTGCTGGCGTATGCAGCGCTGGCCGTCGTGCGTTCGCAATCGAAGGAACTGGGCACCGTGGCGCACATGGATATCCCGATGCTGCTGCTGACGTTTGCCGTCTCCGTGCTGGCCGCCCTGCTGGCGGGGTTGCTGCCCACCTGGCGCGCCTGCCAGGTGACGCCGGCGATACAGCTCAAATCCCAATGACATTCACCGTACCGCAATGAGGTTCAACATGGAAATCCGCCCCATCCTGTCGGCACTGATGCGCAGCAAAACCGGTGCCGTACTCGTCGCCGTGCAGGTCGCCATCAGCCTGGCCATCCTGGCCAACGCCCTGCATATCGTTAACCTGCGCCAGGCGATCGCCGCCCGCCCCACCGGCGTGGCCGCTGAAAACGACATCTTTTATGTCAACATCCAAAGCATGGACAAAGGCAGCCACCAGCGCCAGCTGGCCGACCAGAAACGCCAGGCTGCCTTGCTGCGCGGCCTGCCCGGCGTGCTCTCCGTGGCGCAGACCTCGCAGGCCGTGCTGTCGCGTTCCGGCAGCAGCACCAATGTCTCCATCAAGCGTGGACAGCCCACGGCCAGCGCCACCACGTCGATGTATTTCACGCCTGACTCGCTGGTCAAGACATACGGCCTCAAGCTGGTGGAAGGCCGTGATTTCCATCCCGACGAGGTGCTGGAAATCGATGAAAAAGTCGATGAGACCTTTCCCAAGGTGGTCATCGTGACGCTCGCCGCAGCGCAAAAGATCTGGCCTGGCGAAAGCAGCTTTGTCGGCAAGACCCTGTTCAACGGCACCGGCGACGATGACGACGAAATGCGCGTGATCGGCGTGGTGGAGCGGTTGCAGACACAGGTCGGCCAGGTCAGCGCGCATGGCGAGCATTCGCTGATCCTGCCGGCGCGCCTGACGGGTTCGCGCGACTCGCTGCTGTACGCCGTGCGGGCCGAGCCTGGCCAGCGCGACCGCCTGATGAAGGAGGCCGAGCAAGCCATCCGCAGCGCCACCAGCGAGCGCCTGCTGGTACGCACCGATACACTGGAAAAGCACCGCACGTCACGCTACCGGGCCGACCAGGGCTTGTCCTGGATGCTGATCGCCGTGTCGACCTTGCTGCTGCTGGTGACGGCAAGCGGCATCGTCGGCATCGCCAGCCTGTGGGTGACGCAGCGCAGGAAGCAGATCGGCGTGCGGCGCGCACTGGGCGCCCGCCGCGTCGACATCCTGCGCTACTTCCTGACGGAGAATTTCATGATCACCAGCGCCGGCGTGGCGTGCGGCGTGCTGCTGGCCCTGGGCTTGAACCAGCTGCTGGTAAGCCAGCTGGAAATGGCGCGCCTGCCGCCCGGCTACCTGCTGGCCGGCGCGCTCGTGTTCTGGCTGCTGGGCCTGGGCGCCGTGTACGGCCCGGCATGGCGCGCGGCCAGCATTTCGCCGGCCACTGCCACCCGCAGTACCTGAGCCGGCACCTGAGTGATATGCTGCGCGCATGCCTACCGTACTGATTATTGACGACAATGCCGCCGTGGCCATCGCGCTCGACGTGCTGTTTTCCCTGCACGAGATCGACGCCGTGCGCGCCGCCTCGCCCGAGGAAGGCCTGCATCTGCTCGAGCGCCACGCCATCGACCTGGTGGTGCAGGACATGAACTTCACGGCCGACACCACGTCGGGCGAGGAAGGCAGCGCGCTGTTCCACGCGATCCGCGCGCGCTACCCCGACCTGCCCGTGATCCTGCTGACGGCCTGGACCCAGCTCGACGCGGCCGTCGACCTGATCAAGTCCGGCGCGGCCGACTACCTGGCCAAGCCCTGGGATGACCGGCGCCTGATCGCCAGCGTGCAGAACCTGCTGGAACTGGGACAGGCAAACCGCGCGCTGCGCCAGCGCGTGCTGTCCGAACAGCGCCAGCGCCACGCCCTGGAGCACGACTTCGACTTGCGCGGCATGGTATGGCAAGACCCGGCCACCGAAAGAGTGGTGCACCTTGCGTGCCAGGTGGCGCGCGCCGACGTGCCCGTGCTCATTTCGGGGCCGAACGGCAGCGGCAAGGAACGCATCGCCGCCATCGTGCAAGCCAATTCCCAGGTCGCCGGCGGCCCCTTCGTCGTGCTCAATTGCGGCGCCGTTCCCGTGGAGCTGATCGAGGCGGAACTGTTCGGCGCCGAGGCCGGCGCCTATACCGGCATCACACGGGCGCGCGACGGCAAGTTCGACGCGGCCGACGGCGGCACCCTGTTCCTCGACGAAATCGGCAACCTGCCGCTGGCCGGACAAATGAAACTGCTGCGCGTGCTCGAAACGGGGCGCTTCGAACGCCTCGGCTCGAACCGCGAGCGGCAAGTGAAAGTGCGTGTCATCAGCGCCAGCAATGCCGACCTGCCCGCGATGATCAAGGCCGGCACGTTTCGCGAAGACCTGTTCTACCGCCTGAACGTGATCGAACTGCGGCTGCCGCCGCTGGCCCAGCGTCCGCTGGACATCCTCGTGCTGGCGCGGCATTTCCTGGGCAGCGAAAAAACGCTGGACGCGCAGGCGCAGGCCACCCTGCTGGCACACGGCTGGCCGGGCAATGTGCGCGAACTGAAAAACGTCATGCAGCGCGCCAGCCTGCTGACGGCCGGCCCGTTGATCGGCGCGCTGGAAACGGGTTTGCCGCTGGCCGGTGCCACATCGCCGCGCGCGCCGCAGGATGCCGGCGCGGCGGAACCGGACCGCGACAGCGTCACCGCGGCGCTCGCGCGCGCGCACGGCGTGGTGGCACAGGCGGCGCAGGAACTGGGACTGTCGCGCCAGGCCCTGTACCGGCGCATGGAACGCCTGGGCATCGCGCGCGGCTGATGGCAGACCGCCCCATGCGTCTTTCCCTGCTCACGCGCTGGACGGCGCTGATCGTCACCTTGCTGGTGCTGGGCATCGTCATCGCCCTGCTGCTCGCGCATTTTTTGCCAGGCCAGCCGCTGCTGGTGCTGGCCGGTACCCTGCTGTGCGTGCTGCCGGTGGCCGTCATTACCATCCGCGCGCAGCTGCAGGCGATGCTGTCGCTGTTTCGCGCCTTGAGCGGCACAGTCGCCAGCTACCAGGACGGCGACTTCGGCTTCAGCCTGCGCTGGCCGCAGAACGATGAACTGGCCGATCTGGTGGCGGCCCACAATGCGCTGGGCGACGTGCTGCGCAAGCAGCGCCTGGACCTGGTGCAGCGCGAACTGCTGCTCGACACCATGGTGCAAAACACGCCGGTGGCCATGCTGCTGGTGGCCGAGGGCAGCGCCATCGTCTACGCCAACCTGGCCGCGCGCCAGCTGCTGCACCACGGCCGCCGGCTCGAAGGGCATCATCTGGCCGACATCGTGCAGCAGGCGGCGCCGGCCCTGGCCGAAGCGCTGGCGCGCCGCAACGACGGCTTGTTTACCAGCGGCGAAGGGGAGCAGGAAGAGGTGTATCACCTGGCGCGGCGCAGCTTCAGCCTGAACGGGCGCAAGCACGAACTGCTGCTGCTGCGCCAGCTGACGCTGGAGCTGCGGCGCCAGGAAGTGCAGACCTGGAAAAAGGTCATCCGCGTCATCAGCCATGAGCTCAACAACTCGCTGGCGCCGCTGGCCTCGCTGGCCCATTCCGGCGCCGAGCTGGTGCGCCGTGGCCAGACGGAGCGCCTGCCGCAAATCCTCGCCACCATCGAGGAGCGCACGCGCCATCTGGAAACCTTCATCCTCGGCTACGCGCGCTTTGCCAAGCTGCCCGCACCGCGACTGGCACCGTGCGAATGGCAACCCTTCCTCGACAGCCTGGCCTCGCAAGCGGCCTTCACGCTGGACGGTCCGCCTCCCGCGCAGGCTGCCGTGTTCGATGCGGCGCAAATGCAGCAGGCGCTGCTGAACCTGCTCAAGAATGCGCTGGAGTCCGGCTCCAAGCTCCAGCATATCGGCCTGCACGTCAGCCAGGCGCAAGGGCAGCTGCGCATCGAAGTGAGCGACCGCGGGCCGGGCATGAGCGGCGCCGTGCTGGAAAACGCGCTGGTGCCGTTTTATTCCACCAAGCGCAGCGGCACGGGACTGGGCCTGGCCCTGGCGCGCGAAATCGCCGAAGCCCATGGCGGGCGCATCACCCTGGCCAACCGCGAGGACGGCGGCCTGGCGGTGACCTTGATTCTTCCCTTACTCGACAGAAATTAGTTCCTTGTGTAACGATTTTTAAATCACATCATCCGCGATTAATTTTCAGTGCAATATTAATAATTATCATGCTGAATATTGCAACTGCCCGAGCCCCATGCCCGTGTGTTAGAAATAAGCTATTTGAGTTTGCATAATGATATCAAAATAACTAATTGACAATGACTAGTCTCGGCGATAATTTATCAACGCGGTACGGTTTTTTTGAAACATTAATCGTTTTTTCGCGGGGATCAATATGAAATTAAAATCACTCATCGCAGCGGCAGTCCTGAGCGCTGCTTCCATTGGCAGCGCCAGCGCCACCGCCTACACAGTCAACCTCGTCAATACCACGGGCAATCTGTGGACCAGCGGCTTCAGCGCCGTTCCCAGCCCGCTCGGCGACTTCACCGATACGTTCACGTTCACGCCCAACGCGACCTTCGGTTCAACCGCGCAAGCCTTCCTGGCCAACCTGTCCGTCACGGGTTCGGACAGCTCTTCCATCAGCTTCACCAGCGCCAACCTGAATGGCATCGGCCTGACGGGGTTTGGCAGCCCCACCCCCTTTGGCTATGCCCAGGGCGAAGTCCTGGCGCCTACAAGCCTCCTGTTCAACGGCCCGCTGGTCCTCACCGTCATCGGCAATACCAAGGGCGGCAGCTATGGCGGCGTCTTCAATCTGAACCTGGCGCCCGTTCCCGAACCGGAAACCTATGGCATGCTGCTGGCCGGCCTGGGCATACTCGGCTTCCTGGCGCGACGCCGCAAGCAATCTTGAGCGCTCTAACCAAAAGACGCCACGGCGTCTTTTTCTTTGGCGGCTGCTAAACTGGCGCCATGACGACCGACTTTATCTCCACCAGCAACACCGCTTTCAGCCACCCGGGCCACCCGCCCGCCACCACCACCGAACACCGCGGCATCCGCTACCTGCACCTGGGCACCAAGTGGGTGCAGGGCGCCATGCGCCTGGACAAACCTGACGCCATCGAGCTCGAGTACGTGCAGATGATGATGATGTGGATGCTGTTCAAGACGCAGCCCAAACGCATCGTGCAGCTGGGTCTGGGCAGCGCCGCGCTGACCAAGTTCAGCTACCGCCGCTTTCCCGACGCCACGGTCACGGCCATCGAACTCAATCCGAACGTGATCGCCATCTGCGGCGCCCAGTTCGCGCTGCCGCCGAACGATGCTCGCCTCGACGTGCGCGAAATGAATGCGCTCGACTTCGTGCTCGACCCGGCCAACCACGGCACGGTCGACGCGCTGCAAGTGGACCTGTACGACGAAGACGCTCGCGGCCCCGTGCTCGACACGCCCGAGTTCTACCAGGCCTGCTTTGACTGCCTGACGGACGACGGCATCATGTGCACGAATGTCTTCGGCGACTTCCCCAACTACGACAAGAACTTGCAGGCGATGGAACTGGTCTTCGACGCCGTCGTCTGGGTGCCGGAAATGGAAGATGAAAACATCGTCGTGCTGGCCTTCAAAAAATCGCCATCGCTCGACTTCAGCGAGCTATATGAACGCGCCGCCACCATCAAGAAACAGTTCAACCTGCCCGCCAAGAACTGGGTCAACGGCTTGAAGCAGTGGATGCAGGATCAGCAGTAAGGCGGTAGCGCCGCATCACGCCGGCAGCAGCGCGCCCAGGCGGCGCGCCAGGCCATCCATGTTCTCGGCCGGCACCTGCGCATAACCGAGCAGGAAACCGTTCCAGCCCGGTCCCTCGCCGGTGCCATGCGCGGACAGCGCCAGCGCCACGATGCCGTCCTGCGCGGCGCGGCGGCTCAGCGCCAGGTCATCCCATGCGCTATCGTGAAAACGCAGCGCCAGGTGCATGCCGGCCGTACCGCCATGGATGGCCGCGCCCGCACACGCATGGCGCCGCAAGGCCTCGCTCAAGGCGTCGCGGCGCTGGCGGTACAGCCTGCGCATGCGGCGCACGTGGCGCGCAAACAGGCCACTGCGCAGGAACTCGGCCAGCGCCAGCTGCTCGGCGACGCGGCCGCGTGCGGCGCCCTGCGCCTGCATCTGCGCGAAGGCGCCGGCCAGCGCGGCCGGCACGACGATAAAGGCAATGCGCAAGGCGGGGAACATGGTCTTGCTGAAAGTGCCCAGATACACGACGGGCGCGTCGGCCACCAGTCCCTGCATGGCCGCCAGGGGCGGTCCGCCATGGCGAAACTCGCTGTCGTAATCGTCTTCGATGATCAGCGCTCTGGCCGCGCGCGCGCGTTCGAGCAACGCCATGCGGCGCGCGGGACTGAGCACGCTGCCCGTCGGATACTGGTGCGACGGCGTCGTGTAGATCAGACGCGGCGGCGTATCGCGCCAGTCGGCGTCCGTCGGCGCGATGCCATCGATGTCGACGGCGACGCCGGTCACCTGCAAGCCGGCGCCACGGCCCGCCGCCAGCGCGCCGCCATAGCCGGGATGCTCGATCCACAAGGTGTCGCCCTGGTCGGCAAAGGCGCGCAGGCAGACATCAAGACTGCTCTGCGTGCCGTCCGTGATGAACACCTGGCCCGCATCGCAGACGACGCCGCGCGCGGCGCGCAAATGGTCGGCGATGGCCATGCGCAGCTGGGGCTCGCCGGCAGGGTCGCCGTAATTGAGCTGGCCCGGCGTCAGCGCGCGCCACGCGCGGTCCAGCATGCGCCGCCACTGCGCCAGCGGAAATGCATCGAGCGCCGGTACCCCAGGCGCGAACGCGCCCATGGCGTCGGCGGGAAACACCAGCGCCGCGCTGGCATCCTGTCCTGACACGCCGCGCAAATGCCGGGCGCGGCGCGACAAGCCATCCTGGCCGCCGCTCACTGGCGACGTCACCGGCATGCCGGCGCCGCCGGCGACGACGGTACCGCGCCGGTCCGGCAAGACAAACCCTTCGCTGGCCAGTTGCTCGTAGGCATACAGCACGGTATTGCGCGCCACGCCCAGTTCGGCCGCCAGCACGCGCGTGGCAGTCAGCCGCGTGCCCGGCGCCAGCTGGCCGCCGCGGATCGCCGCGCGCAGGCATTCATGCAGCAGGCGCTGGCGCGGCCAGCCCCGCTCGCGGTGCGTGCGCTCGAACGCGTCCAGCAGCAAAGCGAAATCCATGCGTCCTTTCATCGTGGCTCTATATTATTTGGCAGTTCTGGATCTTTTTTCAGGGCCAGATGCCGATTATAGTGCGGCCTGCTTCTTCAACCAACCGGATTCCCGCCATGACCGCTACCGCCCTGCCTCCCAGCCCCCGTACCCGCGTGCGCCGCGTCGCCGAACTGGCCAGCTACGAGCAAGCCGCCCTGTACGCCATCGTCGATGCCGCCTACCTGTGCCATATCGCCTTCCACGACGACAAGGGCAGCCATTGCATCCCGACCGCCTGCTGGCGCATCGAGGGCCACCTGTACATCCATGGTTCGAACGGCAGCCGCATGCTCAAGCGCCTGCAAGAGAGCGACGTCTGCGTGACCATCACCCATCTCGACGGCCTGGTGCTGGCGCGCTCCGCCTTCAATCACACGATGAACTACCGTTCGGCGATGGTGTACGGGCAGTTTGAAAAAGTAAGCGATATCGGCCGGCAGCATGCGGCCATGGACGCGCTGATGGAAAAGCTGGTGCCGGGACGCCTGGCGCACGTGCGCGGCGGCAGCGCCAAGGAATACGCGGCCACCACCGTGCTGCGCATCGCGCTCGACGAATATGCCGTCAAGCAGCGCCAGGGCGGCCCACTCGACGACGCGGACGACATGGCGCATGCCGTCTGGACGGGCGAACTGCCCTTTACGCACGGCCGTGGCACGGCCATCGCCGATGCGCTCAACACCTGCGAGTTGCCCCCGTATGCCGCCGCCTGGGGGACGGAATCCGCTTGACCGGCCAGCGTGCTTGCCCGATGATCGGCATTGATGGCGATCGCCACCAATTCACCAACCGATCCAATCACGCATGGAGCATATGATGATGAAGCGAGTATCCCTGGCCGCGGCCCTGACGGTCATGCTGGCCTGTGGCGGCAGCGGCGCGGCACTGGCCGCAGACACGGGCGACGCGGCCCTGAAGGCGGCCATCGCCGGCAGTGCGCGCACGCCAGCCAACGCGCTGCGCGACAGCGCCCGCCACCCGTATGAAACGCTGACGTTCTTCGGCATCAAGCCGACCATGACGGTGGTGGAACTGGCGCCCGGCGGCGGCTGGTACACGGAGATCCTGGCGCCCTACCTGCGCGACAATGGCAAGCTGATCGCCGCCGGCAACGACCCGCAATCGGCCAGCGAAGGTGCCCGCCGCGGCGCGGCGCGCTTCCAGCAAAAACTCGACGCCAACCCGGCCGCCTTCGGCAAGGTGGAAATCGGCGCCTTCGCACCGCCCACCACCTACCGCATCGCGCCCAAGGGCACGGCCGACATGGTGCTCACCTTCCGCAATATCCACAACTGGATACCGATCAGCGAAGCGGGCATGCAGACCCTGTTCAAGGAAGTGTATGACAGCCTGAAACCGGGCGGCGTCTTCGGCGTCGTTGAACATCGCCTGCCGGCGCACAAGACGCAGGATGCCACGGCCAGCAGCGGCTACATGCACGAAGCGTATGTGATCAAGCTGGCCGAGAACGCGGGCTTCAAGCTGGCGGCCAAGTCGGACATCAACGCCAATCCGAAAGACACGGCGGACCATCAAGGCGGCGTCTGGGCGCTGCCGCCCACCTACGCCAACAAGGATGTGGACCGGGCCAGGTACACGGCCATCGGCGAGAGCGACCGCATGACCTTGAAGTTCGTCAAACCCTGAGTCACTAGAAAAGCCAATGGCGGCGGGCCGATACGGCGCGCCCCATTGACTTGTGCGCGCAGCGCGCCTTAAAGGTAAATGCCGTACACACCGCAAGAGCGCGAGACAAGCATGCACTGGCTCGCCGTGCCATTTTCGGTGCAGTCAATCAGGGCCTGCATGCACTCCCGGCGTGTCGGCTGCGCATACGCGGTGCTCACGGCACCGGCCAAACCAACGGCGGCGCAGAAGACAAATATCGCCTTTTTCACATCGATCATTTTTATTTCACTCCCAAAGAGTTGAGCCGATCTAGAAACTAGTGAACTGGAAGATCACAACAGCGCGTGCACGCAGGCAGCAGCACGCTCAGATGTGAATGCCGTACACGCCGCACAGGCGACGCACCAGCGCGCAGTCGTTTTCATTGCCATCGGCGAGACAGGAATCGCGGGCTTCCTCACACGTTTCACGCGACGGCAAGGCATATGCACTCGAACTGACGGCACCGGCGAAACCGACAGCGGCACAGAAGACAAATACGGCTTTCTTGAAATTGATCATTTTTATCCCGTTAGCAAAAAAAGTTCATCGTTATAAAAAACCAGGGCAGAACGCCAGCCGCCAACTTCCATCTATCGATAGACGTATAGCGCATAAAAATAGTAGCACCAAAGAAAGTTACTAAATACTCAAACAAGAAAACAAGATAACGTTTTCATTTCATGCCATTTCATGGAATAAAAACCGGCCCGCCGCCCTTGCGCCGCGCATTTGCATGGCAACGGGCGAAAAAAAACCGCAGCACAGGCTGCGGTTTTGGTATCGATTCTTTATTTCTTCGCTTCCTTCGGCTTCACCGGCACCAGGCTCAGGTCCTGGAAGTCGTAGCTGAAATCCGTCTCGGCCGACACGGGCGCCATCTTCACCCGGTCGATGCTGCCGTCGGGATTGAGCGAGAACGTCACGTAGGCGTCGGCGTTGAAATTGCGCTCTTTCCAGCGCACGATGAAGGTGTCGTGCTGCCAGTGTTCCAGCTCGCCCGTCAGGTCCGGCGTGCGCGTAAAACTGAGGATATGTTTTTTCCCTTCCGGCTTGATCACGACCTTGCCGTACCAGGCGTCTTCATACTCGCCGTCATACGCCGCCAGCGGCAGCGATGGCTGCGATTTCGCCGCGCGCGCGCTCGACGCCTTGCCCTGCTTTTTCACTTCTTCCGCATGCTGGTCCTGCTCCACCTTGGCCACCAGCGCCAGCCAGTCCGACGGCGCCGCCTGCAGGTAATGGTCGAGGATGCGCCATTGCAGCGCCGTCATCGAACCGCCATTTTCCGCATTGGTGAGGATGGCCACGCCCAATTTCGCTTCCGGCACCATCACCACGCGCGAATAGAATCCCTGCAGCGCGCCGCCGTGCATGGCGACCTTCATGCCCTTGTAGTCGCGCAGCTGGAAGCCCAGGCCATACGCGCTGAAGTTCGGTTTCGTCGCGGCCAATGCCGGTTTCGGCTCGGGGATCTTGATCGGCGTTTGCGCCGTCCACATTTCGCGGCCCTGCTTTTCGCTGAACAGACGCGCTTCCTTGCCGTCCTTGTCCTGCACGCCGGCGATCTTGCCGCCGTCGAGCAGCACCATCATCCACTTGGCGATGTCTTCCGCATTTGTGTTGATGCCGACGGCACCCACGGCGTTCGGCACGGGCATCGACTTGACGGCGGCGATCTTGCCGTCGATCTTGCTGTGCGCGCTGGCGACGTCGGGATTGCCCGCATTCTCGGCCAGGCTGGTGGTGGTGCCCGTCATGCCCAGCGGCGCCAGGATGCGTTCATGCATGGCCTCGCCCCAGCTTTTTCCGGCCTTGTCGGCGATGATCTTGCCGGCCACGATGTACAGCAGGTTATCGTAGGCATAGCTGTTGCGAAAACTCGTGGCGGGACGGATGTAGCGCAGCTTCTCGATAATCTCGTCGGTGCTGAACGTGGTGGTGGGCCACCACAGCAAGTCGCCGGCACCCAAGCCCAGGCCGCTGCGGTGCGTCAGCAGATCGCGGATGGTCATGGCGCCCGTGACGTAGGAATCGTGCATCTGGAAGCCGGGCAGATGCTTGGTGACGGGATCGTCCCAGGCCAGCTTGCCCTCGTCGACCAGCATGGCCAGCGCGGCTGCCGTAAAACCCTTCGAGTTCGATGCCACCTCGAACACGGTCTGCGCATCGACGGCGGCCGCTTCGCCCAGCTTGCGCACGCCAAAACCCTTGGCGGTGACGACTTTGCCATCCTTGACGATGGCGATCGCCATGCCGGGCACGTCGAACACTTTCAGGGCGGTGGCGACGTCGCGCTCAAGATCAAAGGCCGGCGCGGGCGCGGGCGCAGCGGCAACGACGGGGGCGGCGTCAAATGCCAGCGCCGGCACGGCGATGCTGGAAAACGCCAGCACGATGGCGGCGGCGAGACGGTTCATGGTATGCATGGTCAAGGTGTCCAAAGAAAGGTTCAATGCGCTTGCGCGGCCATCAATTTATCGACGCTTTCCTGCGTCACCGGGTGGTAGCGTTCGCGCGCCTGCGCATACACGTCCTGGGCCCAGGCATGGCCCTGCGGCGTCTTCATCAAGGCGCTGTACAGGGGCACGACGAACTTCTGGCGGCCCACGCTCAGCAGGAATGCCTGCAAGGGCTGACGCACGTCGTAGCCGGCGTTCACGGAGGCCAGGTAGAAGCGGTAGGCCACTTCATTATTGCCGCTCTTGCCCACGCCGTAGACCTGGTCCAGCTCACGCAATTGCGCCGCGCTGGCCTTGTTGTTGATGTCGTTAAGGAAGTGCATCGATTCGATGGCGATCCACTTGTCCATGCCCAGATCCCTGGTGGACAGCTCACCCTTGAGCCAGGCGTCGCGGTGCTGGTCGAGCAGCGCCAGGCGCGGCGAGACGACGCGCTGCGCGCTGGCCGGCACGCCCGTGCCATACAGCCATTCCTCGAGTTCCGCTTGCGGCATCACGTCCGGATGCTGTGCCAGCAGGTTCTTGCGCAAGTAGGCGATGAACTGCTCCGTCGTCACGCTCTGGAACGCATGCTGGTCGAACCAGCCGCGCAGGAAGGGGTCGAACACGGCGCGGCCGGCGCGGCGCTCCATGGTGGCCAGGAACCAGGCGCCTTTCGGGTAGATGATGCCGTCGTCCGTGTACGTTTCCGCCGGGTTAGCATCGGCGTCGCGCGTGATCAGCGCCGTTTTCGAAGCCGGCAATTCGCGGATCGACGCGGCCAGTTCTTCCTGGTCGACCTGCACGCCCATCTGCGCCACGTCGCTGCCATACAGCTGCTCGACGATGCGCGTCGTGACGTAGGTGGTGAAGCCTTCGTTGAGCCACATGTGCTTCCACGAGGCGTTGGTGACCAGGTTGCCCGACCATGAGTGGGCCAGTTCATGCGCGATCAGGTCGACCAGGCTGCGGTCGCCCGCGATCATGGTCGGCGTGAGGAAGGTCAGGCGCGGATTTTCCATGCCGCCGTAAGGGAACGATGGCGGCAGCACGATCATGTCGTAGCGCCCCCAGCCATACGGGCCATACAGCGCTTCGGCTGCCTGGATCATCTTTTCCGTATCGGCCAGCTCGTACTCGGCCGCCTTGATGCGCGGCGGTTCCGCATACACGGCGGAACGGGGACCGAGTTTACGCACTTCCAGTTCGCCGATGGCGATGGCCAGCAGGTACGAGGGAATCGGCTGCGGCATCCTGAATTTCCAGCCGCCCTTGCCGGTCGCCTTTTCGTCGTTCTCGGCGCTCATCACGACGCGCATGCCGCTTGGTGCCTCGATGCGCGCGCTATACGTAAAGCGCACGGCCGGCGTATCCTGCGACGGCACCCACGAGCGGGCGTTGATGCTTTGCGACTGGCTGAACATGAACGGCAGCTTGCCCGACATCGTCTGCTGCGGCGTGAGCCACTGCAGCGCGATGGCGTTCGGCGCCGTGTGATAGTAGACGCGCACCTTGCCCGGCTGGCCCGTGGTCGTGATGCGCAGCGCCTGGCCCTTTTCCGGGTCGGCCTTGTCCAGCTGGTACGGCGCCATCTGCCAGGCGCCGCGCTTGTCCTGTACCTGCACCTTGGCGATCGACAGATCGCGCGTATCGAGCACCAGCGTGCGCGCCGCCGGATCGATCCAGTTCAAGGACAGCTCGGCATAGCCGGAGAGCGTCTTTTGCTTGAAGTCGGCTTTCAGGTCCAGCTGCAGGTCGCGCGTGCGCACCTGGTCGTAGCGCGCGTAGCTGAGGGGATCGGCGTGCGCAGCCAGCGTTAGCTGGCAAAATAGCGCACAGCCCAGCGCGCGCAGGAAGGTCAAAGTTTGCATGGTCGTCTTTTGAATGATTTGCGAAAGCCCCGGTCCGTGTGCGCCGGGGCGTCGCGCAGAATAGCACTTCCGGCGCGGGCCGGCAGAAAAAAGCGCCGGACCGGCCGGCGCTGTTTCCCTATTTTTCATCTGCCCTGGCTTGCGGCTTGGCCTCGGGCGCCTTCAGCGGCGTATTCAAATCCTTCATCAGATTATGCTTGTCGCGGTCCTGCTTGAACAACTCCAGGCGCGACGGCGTGATCTTTCGCGGCCAGGCGTTATTGCTGGTGTCGATATCGGCCGTCTCCCAGTACGGGTCCTGCACCAGGCCCACCATCGGCTCGTCCGTGATGATCACCTTGCTGATCTTGTGCGGCGCGTAGCGCCACACTTCGGCCGGCACCCGCTCGATGATTTTCTTGCCGCTTTTCAGTTCGATTTCCAGGATCAGCGGCATCACCAGGCCGCCGAGATTCGAAAAATCGACCAGGTACAGATGCTTGCCCATGTTGCGCTGTTCCAGCAGCTTCCGCTCCCACGGCTCCAGCGTTTCCTGCTCTTCCGCATAGCTGTTGCGGTCCTTGTTGGTGACCGTGAATTCATCGTGCCGGTTATAGAAATCCTTCAGCGCTGGATCGGTATCCACCTTCTTCGGCAGCGCCTTGTTGCGCTGGTCCGAGATCGAGATGGGCTGCGCCGCCTTCTGCGCCTTCTTCCACGCCTTTTCCGTTTCCGGATTCTTCGTGCTCACGCCGTATTCGCTGATGCCGTCGATGCTGATGTCGACCGCATCGGTGGTATAGAACCAGCCGCGCCAGAACCAGTCCAGGTCCGTGCCGGAAGCGTCTTCCATGGTGCGAAAAAAGTCGGCGGGCGTCGGGCGCTTGAACTTCCAGCGCAAGGCGTACTGCTTGAAGGCGAAGTCGAACAGTTCACGCCCGAGGATGGTTTCACGCAGGATGTTGAGCGCCGTGGCCGGCTTGTCGTAGGCGTTCGCCGTGAACTGCAACAGGGACTCGGAATTGGTCATGATGGGCACCTGGTTCTGGCTGCGCATGTAGTCGACGATCTTGCGCGGCTCGCCATTCCAGGAGGGGAAATGCTCTTCCCACGCCTGCTCGGCCAGGTACTGCAGGAAGGAGTTGAGGCCCTCGTCCATCCACGTCCACTGGCGCTCGTCCGAATTGACGATCATGGGGAAATAATTGTGCCCCACTTCATGGATGATCACGCCAATCAGGTCATATTTGGCCGTCTTCGAATACGTGAGTTCCCCCGTCTTCTTGTCCTTCACGGGGCGCCCGCCATTGAACGCAATCATCGGATACTCCATGCCGCCCACGGCGCCATTGACGGAAATCGCGTTCGGATACGGATAGTCGAAACTGTATTTGTTGTACTGCTCGATCGCATGCACGACGGCGCGCGTGCTGTACTGCTGCCACAGCGGATTGCCCTCGTTCGGATAGTAGGACATGGCCATCACGCGCTTGCCGCCGCTGTCGAGCCCCTGCGCATCCCAGATGAACTTGCGGCTCGAGGCCCACGCCACGTCGCGCACGTTGGCCGCCTTGAAGTGCCAGGTTTTCATGCCCGCCGGCTTGCCCTTTTCCGCCGCCAGCGCCTCGGCGGGCGTGATCACCAGCAGCGGCGTAGCGCTGTTTTTCGCCCGCGCCAGGCGCTCGCGCTGCGCCGCGCTCAATACGGCGCCAGGGTTTTGCAGCTCGCCCGTGGCGGCCACCACATGGTCGGCCGGCACGGTCAGGTACAGCTCGTAGTCGCCAAACTCGAGCGTGAATTCCCCGGAGCCGAGAAATTGCTTGTGCTGCCAGCCGACGGCGTCGTAATACGCGGCCATGCGGGGAAACCACTGCGCGATCTGGAAAATCGTGTTCTTGTCGTCTTCAAAATACTCGTAGCCGGAGCGCTCGACGAGCACCTTCTGGTCATTGATCCGGTACGACCAGTCGATGTTGAACGTGACGCTCTGGCCGGGCGCCAGCGCCACCGGCAGATCGATGCGCAGCATGGTCTGGTTGACCACATACGGCAGCGGCTTGCCGCTGGCCGCTTTCACGGCGGTCAGCTTGAAGCCGCCGTCAAATTCGCGCCCCGCATGGATGGCGCGCAAGTCCTCGAATTTCAGCGCTTCGTCTTCGTTACCGCTCAGCCAGGCCTGGCGCGACGGCGCGCTCAATACGCGGCGCTGGTCGGCATCCTGGCGCAAACCGTTCTGGTCCAGCTGCAGCCACAGATACGCGAGGCTGTCGGGCGAACGGTTGTGATAGGTGATCTGTTCGCTGGCCGTGATGGCGCGGCGCACTTCATCAAGCGTGGCGCGGATCACGTAATCGGCGCGCTGCTGCCAGTAGGCGTGGCCCGGCGCGCCGGACGCCGTGCGGTAGCTGTTCGGCGTGGGCAGCAGTTCTTCCAGCTGGCGGAACTTGTCGTCGAAGGGCGCGGCGGCGCACAGGCCGGTCAAGGGAGCAAACAAGGTCAAACACAGGGCAAGCAAGCGGACAAGAACCGGCATGGCGCATTCCATCTGGGAGTCGTGGACAGAACTGCATTCTAAGTCGAGTCTGTTTGCAATCGATCATTGTTGTGGAAGTTCCACACGCAGCACGGCGCCCGGGGCCGGCGGCACTGGCGCAGAAACACGCATAGGCGTATGATGCGCCTCGAACATTGGGGAGTAGTCGTCCCGCGGTCCTGCCGCGGGAACCTGTATCAACATGATTGGCCCGCAGGCCATGGTGCAGGTGGTTGCAAAACTTGACGAGACCATTGATCCAGGGCGGCCGCATGGGCCGGAGTCGCCCGTGGATCATTGGTTAATTCGTCCGGCCCGCGTACCTCTTGCAATCTCATGGAAGCATTCCTCATCTCCACCGGCATCGTCGGTCTCGCTGAAATCGGCGACAAAACCCAACTGCTGGCCTTTCTGCTGGCCGCCAAATTCCGCAAGCCTTTGCCCATCGTGCTGGCCATTTTCGTCGCCACCGTCGCCAACCACGCGTTCGCCGCCGCCGTCGGCGCCTGGATCACCAGCATGCTGGGCCCGGACGTGCTGCGCTGGGTGCTGGGCGTCTCCTTTTTGGCCATGGCCGCCTGGACCCTGATCCCCGACAAGCTCGATGAAGACGAGACCAAGCTGGCCAAATACGGCGTCTTCCTGACCACCCTGATCGCCTTCTTCATGGCGGAAATGGGAGACAAGACGCAGGTGGCGACGGTGGCGCTGGCGGCGCGCTACCACGATATCGTTTCCGTCGTGCTGGGCACCACCTTCGGCATGATGCTGGCCAACGTGCCGGCCGTCTACCTGGGCGACAGGATCGCCAACCGCGTCCCGCTGCGCCTCGTGCATGGTATCGCGGCCCTGGTCTTTGCCGTGCTGGGCGTGGCCACCCTGCTGGGCGCGGGCGCCGCCCTGGGATTTTGAGACAACCCTGTATAATTTCCCATTTACAATATTCATGCTCATAATTACAATATCGGCGGCATGAATACCGGCGCGCCGATCCGGAACGGTCAGCGCGCTTTCTTGAGGAATATATGCAGTTGAATAGAAACGTGGCGGCGCTGTGCCTGGCCGCTTGCGCCAGCCAGCCTGCCGCCGCCATGGCGGCCCCCTTGCGTCACCACCAGACGGCGACACCATCCGCGCCCGAAGTGCGCACGCGCGATTTGCTGCTATTTGGCGCCGGCCTGATCCTGCTGGCTGGCCGGCGCCGCCCCGAACACGAGAAGTGGCAAGACACAACGACAAGACTACAGCAGCAGTAGCACCGCATACTCGCGGCCCTCGTCGCGCAGGGCGATGCTGTTGCCACCCTGCGCCACGCCATCGAGCGACAGCCCCGCGGGCCGCCCCTGCGCCTGCTCCACCGTGATGGCATAGTTGCTGGCGCCGAAACGGTAGTGCAGCTTGAAGCTGTCCCATTCGGCCGGCATGGACGGCGCCAGACGCAGCACGTTCGCTTCGCGCGTCAAGCCGAGCAGGGATTCGACGATCAGGCGGTACAGCCAGCCCGACGATCCCGTGTACCAGCTCCAGCCGCCGCGTCCCACGTGCGGCGCCACGGCATACACGTCGGCCGTCACCACGTACGGTTCCACCTTGTAGCGCGCCACCGCCTGCGCGTCGACGCCATGGCGCACGGGATTGATCATGCGCAGCAGCTCCCACGCCTTTTCGCCGTCGCCCATGCGGGCAAACGCCATCGCCGTCCAGATGGCAGCATGCGTGTACTGGCCGCCGTTTTCGCGCACGCCCGGCACATAGCCGCGGATGTAGCCGGGATTGAGGTCGGCCTTGTCGAACGGCGGGTCGAGCAGCTGGATCACGCCGGAATCGCGGCGCACGAGGCGCGCGTCGACCTGGCGCATGGCGCCGGCGACCCGCTCCTTGTTGGCGGCGCCCGACAGCACGCCCCAGCTTTGCGAAATCGAATCGATCTGGCATTCCTCGTTCGTGTGCGAGCCCAGTGGCGTGCCGTCGTCGAAATACGCGCGCCGGTACCACTCGCCATCCCATGCATGCTCCTCGACGTTGGCCGCCAGTTTCACGGCTTCGTCGCGGCAGAACTGGGCGAATGCGGCGTCGCCGCGCAGCATGGCCACTTCGGCGAAACGCTGCAGCACTTCGTACAGGAAGAAGGCCAGCCAGACGCTCTCGCCCTTGCCATGTTCGCCCACCTTGTCCATGCCGTCGTTCCAGTCGCAGGAACCGATCAGCGGCAAGCCGTGCACGCCCATGCGCAAGCCATGGCGGATGGCGCGCACGCAATGCTCGTACAGGTCGGCCGACTCGCCCGAACGCATGGGCAAGTCATAGTAGGAATCCTCTTCCGGCTTGACGGCCCGCCCCTCGATGAAGGGCGCCACTTCCGACAGCACGTTGACGTCGCCCGTGGCGATCACATAGCGGCAGGCGGCCAGCGGCAACCACAGGTAATCGTCGGAGCAGTGCGTGCGCACGCCCCGGTCCGACGGCGGATGCCACCAATGCTGCACGTCGCCTTCGACAAACTGGTGCGCCGCACACAGCAGCAAGTGCTTGCGCAGCAATTGCGGCGCCGTGTGGATCATCGCCATCGCGTCCTGCAGCTGGTCGCGGAAACCGTAGGCGCCGCCCGACTGGTAATAGCCGCTGCGCGCCCACAGACGGCAGGCGATGGTCTGGTACATCAGCCAGCCATTGGCGATCACGTCGAGCGACGGGTCGGGCGTTTCGATGCGCACCGCGCCCAGAGTGGTGTCCCAGTGCGCGCGTACCGCGTCGAGCGCCATGCGGGCCGCTTCCTTGCCCGCATGGCGCTGCACCATGGTGCTGGCGTCGGTATTGCGGCGCCCGCCCACGCCGAGCAGGAAGACGATTTCGCGCTCCTGTCCCGGCTGCAGTTCGAACGGTACCTGGATGGCGGCACACTGGTCCAGCCCCGTGCCCGCCTTGCCGGACAGGCGCACGCGGCGCAGCGCCGCCGGCTGCGCCAGGCTGCCGTTGCGGCCGATGAATTCATTACGGTCGCAGGTGATGGAGCGGATGCTGGCGTCCGTATTGAAAAAGCCGACGCGGCCGGAAAACTCCGTGTTGTAGTTATTGCGCGCAAACAGCGCGCCGCTGATCGTATCGACTTCGGTGGCCACATGCATGCCGGACTTGGCGCGCAGGTCGGCCATCACCCATTCCACGTAGCCGGTGACGGACAGACGGCGCGGCACGCCGCTGTCGTTGCGCACCTTGATGACCGAGTATTTGACGGCCGCATCAAGCGCCACATAGGTGCACAGTTCGGTGGCGATGCCGCCCTCGCTGTGCTCAAAAATGCTGTAGCCGAAACCGTGGCGCGTCACGTAGTCGCCGCTGCCGCGCGCGGGCAGGGACGAAGGCGACCAGAACTGGCCGGTCTGCTCGTCGCGCACATAAAACGCTTCGCCCGACAGGTCGGACACGGGGTCGTTCTGCCATGGCGTAAGGCGGAATTCATGCGCGTTCTCGCTCCACGTGTACGCCTGGCCGGCTTCCGACACCACCGTGCCGAACTGCGCATTGGCCAGCACGTTCGACCACGGCGCCGGCGTCTGCTTGCCTTCTGCCGTGGTGATCACGTATTCGCGCCCATCGGGCGTGAAACCGCCGAGGCCATTTTCCAGGATCAGCTCGCGCTGCGGCGCCCGGTGCGGCACGCCGCCATGCTCGCGTGCCGGGTCCTGCAGCAGCGGCGGCATGCGCAGCACGGGGCTCGGCGGACGCTTGACCTGCTCGGCCAGGGTGCCGCGCAAATCGCTGATGATGGCGCGCGCCACCGATTGCAGCAAGATGCGGTCTTCGTTGGCGATCTGCTCGGCCAGGCGCACGAAGATGCCGCCCGGGCGGTCGATCGCCTGCGCATCGATGCCCGAGGCGATCAAGCCCATGATCTGGTCGTGCAGCAGCTGGCGGTAGCCCGACTGCTCTTCGTACCAGATCACCAGGTCGACGATCAATCCTTTCAGGCGCCAATAGGCATGCGCCTGCACCATCTGGCGCGCCAGTTCGATATTGGCCGCGTCGCGTATCTGCAGCAGCACAATGGGCAGGTCGCCGGAAATCGCATACGCCCACAGGCCGGACTGGCCGCGCTGGTTCTTGATCAGGATGCTCGCTTCGGCGCGCAAGGCCGCATTCGGGTAGATCACGGCGTTGGCCAGGCGCGCATACAGCTGCGCGTCCGCTTCGCTGGCGTTCAACTGGCGCAGCACCACCTGGCTGTGCGTCCAGGCCAGTTCGAAGACCCGGTCGGCCAGATGGCGGTCCTGGTATTTGTCGATCAGGTGCAGCGCCGCCTCGCGCTGCTCCACCATGCCGGTGACGCTGTCGACGGTGACGGCCTGGTCGGGTTCGAGCGTGATGACGTAGCGGATGGCCACGATGGGGTCGAGCACGGAGCCGTGGCCGCCGCTGAGCGGCCCGTCGTCCTGCAGCGCCTGCGGCAGCTGCGCCGTGTTGCCGCGGCCGATGAAGCGCGCGCGGTCCGTCTCGAACGACACTTCGTAGCGCTCGATATCGTGCACCGTCATCACATGCAGCAGCCACGGCATCTGCTCGTCTTTCGAGCGGGGCCGGCGCGTGCATAAAATCGCCTTTTCATGCGCGAGGATTTCCGTCTGCACGAACAGCTTGCTGAATGCGGGATGGGCCGCATCGGCCGCCGCCGGCGCCATCACCACTTCGGCAAAACTGGTGATCTCGATGCGCCGCTGGCGGTTCGAATTATTGCTGATCCGCGTGCGGCGGATTTCGATGTCGTCCTCGGGCGAGACGACGATTTCCGTGTACAGGTCGAGGCCATGGTCGGCACGGCGGAACTCGGCCCGCCCTTCCGAAAAAATCACTTCGTATTTCTTCGGTTCGGCCAGGGTCGGCTGGTACATGGTGGACCAGACTTCACCGTCGTCGAGGTCGCGCAGGTAGCAGAAATTGCCCCAGTTGTCGCGCGTGCTGTCTTCGCGCCAGCGCGTCACGGACAGGTCTTTCCAGCGGCTGTAGCTGCCGCCCGCATTGCTCACCATGACGTGGTAGCGGCCGTTTGACAGCAGCTGCGTTTCGGGCACGGCGCTGTTGGCCTGCGTGAGGATGCGCATCGGCATGGCCTGCTCGGGCGCGCCGCTGCGCAGCACCGCCAGTTCGGCCGTGTTCGAGTAAAACGCGCCGGCCTGCGGCGTGCGTTCCTGCAGCACCAGCAAGGCCGATTGCAGCAGCGGATCGGACTCGAAACGGCGCTGCATCGGCCGGTCGTGCAGCAGGTAGCTGAGGGCCAGAAAGCCCATGCCCTGGTGGTGCACCATGAAGGAGCGGATGACGGCGCTGCCCTGCCCGCGCGGCAGGCGCGCGGTGGTGAAATCGATGGCTTCAAAAAAGCCGTAGCGACCCATGTAGCCGGCCGCCTGCATGCGCTGCAGGTTCTGGCACGACGCTTCCGGCTGCACCATCAGGCCCATCATGCTGGCGTACGGCGCCACCACCAGGTCGTCGGCCAGGCCACGCTTCAGGCCCAGGCCGGGCACGCCAAAGGCGCGGTACTGGTAATTCAGGCTGGCGTCGACCGTGTTGTAGCCGGATTCGGAAATCCCCCACGGCACGTCGCGCTGGCGCCCGTAATCGATCTGCGCCTCGATGACGGAATGGTAGGTCTGGTCGAGCAGGGTATTCGGGTAGTTCGGCATCACGAGCAGCGGCATCAGGTACTCGAACATCGAGCCGCTCCAAGACAGCAGCACGGGCTGGCCGGCCACCATGCACAGCTGGCGGCCCAGGGCGAACCAGTGCTCCTGCGGCAGCTGCCCCTGGGCGATGGCGATGAAGCTGGCCAGGCGCACTTCGGAAGCCAATAAATCGTAATAGCTGGGGTCCAGGCGCCGTTCGCTGACGTTGTAGCCGATGGCCAGCAGCTTGGTCGACGGGTTGTACAGGAAGCCGTATTCGATCTGCGCGAAGTCGCGCGCCTGGCCCGCCGCGTGGGCGATGTCGCGCATGTGGCGGCCGGCCTGTTCGCGGCCTTGCGCCAGCAGGGCGGCCAGCTCCG
Source organism: Janthinobacterium sp. HH106 (assembly GCF_001758725.1). Classification (NCBI taxonomy): domain Bacteria; kingdom Pseudomonadati; phylum Pseudomonadota; class Betaproteobacteria; order Burkholderiales; family Oxalobacteraceae; genus Janthinobacterium; species Janthinobacterium sp. HH106. The sequence continues at coordinate 32,467 of NZ_LRIC01000062.1, forward strand.
ATGGCGTGCCTTCGGGCACCTCCAGGTTGGCCAGTTCGCGCAGGGTCGGCACGCGCAGCCAAGCAGGATCGACACCCGCCTGCGCCGCCCACGGCGCCAGTTGCAGCAATTCGGCCAGCGCCGCGCGGCACTGGCGCGCCAGCGCGCCCGTCCACATGGACAGCTCGCCATCCTCGCTTTGCAGGGTCAGCGACAGCAGCGCATCGGCCGCGCCATTCGCGGCGGCGAGATAAGCATGCCATTCGGCCAGGGTGGCGGGCGCGGCGGACGCCTGCAACAGGCTCATGCTCTCGCGCATGGCCTTGCCCTCGCCTTCGGCGGCGATGAATTCCTGCAGCACCTGCGCCGTCGTGCGGATGCCCTGCACCACTTGCGCGCCGATGATGGGAGCGTCGTACAGTTCCACCAGTCCCGGCTGCAAGGTCAGCAGATGGCCGGCCAGGTTGCCGCTGTCGACCGTCGAGATGTACATCGGCTGCAGCGCCTTAAGCGTTTGCGTGTCGTACCAGTTATAGAAATGGCCCTGGAAGCGTTCCAGCTCGCCCATGCTGTGCAGGGTAGCGCGGCTGCGCTCGATCAACTGGCCGAGGGTGATGTAGCCGAAATCGTAGGCCGTCAGGTTGGCCAGCAGCGCCAGGCCGATATTCGTCGGCGAGGTGCGGTGCGCCACCACGAGGTTCGGGTGTTCCTGCATGTTATCGGGCGGCAGCCAGTGGTCGTCCGGCCCGACGAAGGTATCGAAATACGCCCAGGTCTTGCGCGCCACGCCATGCAGGAAACGCCCCTGCTCGGCCGACAGGCGCGCCACGGCCCGCTCGATGGGGCGGCTGATCCACCAGGCGATGGCGGGCGCGGCCAGCCACAACAGCAGTACCACGGCGGCGGCCGGCAAGGCGGCCGGGCGCCAGTAGAGCAAGGCGCCGAAGGTGGCCAGTGCCAGCGCGGGCGAGCACCACATGGCGCGCCAGCTGTCGGCTTGACTGCCGGAAGAGCTGTGCAGGTTCGAGGCGCGCCAGTCGAGCAAATGCTTGTGCGACACGCCCAGGCGCCACAGCGTGCGCGCGATGGCGTCCAGGCTGATCCACGCTTCATACGGCAGGAAGACGAGGGTCAGCATGGCGTGCGAAAACTGCACGCCGCAGCGCCGCTCGAACGCGGCCAGATGCTGGCGCCACAGGGTGTCGCGCGGTTTGCGCAGCAGATCGTACAGGGCCGAAAACACGGGCGGCAGGAAGATGATGGCCAGCACGGCCGCGCTCCAGAAGGCCACGTGCGGCAGAAAGCCCCACACCAGCAACAGGGACACGGTGGTGGCCGGCGCCACGACGCTGCGGCGCAGGTTGTCGAACAGCTTCCAGCGCGACAGCATCGACAAAGGATTGCGTTCGCGCTTGCCGGCGCGGCCCGGCACCCGCCCCAGCAGCCAGCCGATCAGCTGCCAGTCGCCGCGGATCCAGCGCTGGCGGCGGCTGACGTCGGCGTCGTAGCGGGCCGGATATTCTTCATACAGCTGCGAATCGCTGAGCAGGCCGGCGCGCAAATAACAGCCTTCCAGCAAATCGTGGCTGAGGATTTTATTGTCGGGCAGGCGCTGGCCCAGCACGCGCTCGAACATGTCGAGGTCATAGATGCCCTTGCCGATGAACGAGCCTTCATAAAACACGTCCTGGTACAGGTCGGAGACGGTGCGCGTGTACGGGTCAATGCCCGGTTCGCCGCCGCACAGCAGCTCGTAGCGCGACGCGTTCGCGCTGGGCAGGGCCACGGCCACGCGCGGCTGCAGGATGCCGTAGCCGGCCACCACGCGCGTGCCGGCCGCGTCGAGCACGGGACGGTTCAGCGGGTGCATCATGGTGGCGATGAATTCGCGCGCCGCGTCGCGCGGCAGCTGCGTATCGGTGTCGAGCGTGATCACGTATTTGATCGTGCGCAGGCCGCGCAACTCGCCTTCCACCAGAGAGAATTTGTCGCGCGCGCCGCCGCGCAAAAACGCGTGCAGGTCGGACAATTTGCCGCGCTTGCGCTCTTGCCCCATCCACGCGTTTTGCTGCGAATTCCACAGGCGCGGACGATGCAGCAGCAGGAACGGCCCCACATGGCCCAGCTCTTCCGGATCGGCCGGGTCGCCGTTGTCCTTGAACTCGGCTCCCTCCACGCGGTATTTCTCGTTCAGGCCACGGATGGTCTCCTGCGCCTGGTTCAGCAAGGCTTCGTCGCCGGGCAGGGTTTGCGCCTGCGCGTCGACAAAATCCGTCAGCAGGCAGAAACGCAGGTTCGGGTCGCGGTTGGCGAGATAACGCACTTCCAGCGCCTCGCACAGGGCCGCCACGTTTTCCGCGCTGTAGATCAAGGTCGGCACCACGACGATGCCGCGCGCATCGGACGGAATGCCGGACCGGTAATCCATGCGCGGCAGCGGATGCGGCGACGTCATCAGGGTTGCCAGCCAGTTCACCACGGCCACGGCCAGCTGGCTGCTGCCCAGCAGCGCCAGCGCGCCCAGCGCCGCCAGGGGCCAGCCCTGCACGCCATGGCGCACGGCGCGCTCGAGCAGCAGGGCGCTCGTCGCCAGGGTCAGGAACGCAATGGCGCCCAGATAGCTGGCCAGCGGCGCGGCGCGCGCCGTATGCTGCAGCGCCTCGATGAACGGCAGTCTGGCGCCAGCCTGCTTTTCCAGCACCAGCACGCCGCGCCCGACCAGGTAAAAGCCGATGTGGCCGCGGCGCGCGTCATTGCCATTGCCGTGCGTGTGCGCCAGCTGCACCGCCATCTCGGCCACTTCCACTTCGCTGCGCGCGCTGCGCTTGGCGATGCGTTCGATGGCGTGGCGGTAGCTGTCGCGCGTGGCGAAATCCATCAAGCCATACGTACCGGCCGGGTCCAGGCGCAAGGTTTGCTCGACCACGCTCATGGTCTCGACGAATTCCTGCCAATCCATGGTGCCGAGAAAACGCAGGCTGCCGATGCTGTTGGCGATCGATACCTGGTCGGCCGCCTGCTGCCCGATCTCGGACTGGATCTGCTGCTCGATGGTGAGGCCCGACTCGGCCAGCTTGTGCGTCAGCCACGACAGCGCCAGGGTCAGCGAGGAACTCTGTCCCTGCAGGCGGCGCGACAATTCGGCCACGAAGGCGCTGGTCATCGGCGGATTCGAACGGGCCATGTCCGCCACGAGCAGGATCAAGCCGCTGGGATTGCGCTCGGCGATCTCCGTCATCTGGTCGGCCCAGGTGTTGGCCAGGTCGCGCTGCATGCGGTCGTCGGCCACGCGCGCGGCAACGCGGCGCAGGTTTTCGATCAGCGCCAGACGCAGCATGATGGGCACGGCCCACAGTTCACCCAGGGTCAAGGTGGCCACGTCCTGGTAAGCCTCGACGAAGTGGCAGAGGTTTTCCAGGTCGACCCTGCCATCGCCGTGCGAGATGATTTCCAGCGCGATTTTATACACGCGCGGGCAGCCGGCATCCACGCCGGAACTCAGCCGTGGCAACTCCTTGCTGTAATTCTTCGGCAAGTGGCGCCGCGTGGTGCGGATCTGCTCTTCGATCAGATAAAAATTATCGAGCAGCCACTCCGAGGCGGGCGTGACCTGGCGCCCGCTTTTGACAGTCGCCGTCAGCTCATTGACGGTGGCCGTGATGAGGGCCGCATTGTCGGCCAGGCGCGCCAACAGGCGGTCGCGGCCATGATGCCTGCCCACCGCATGGCCGGCGGCCACATGCTTGCCGTGGGCCGCCATCTGCATGGCGCTGAATAACTCGGAACGCAGGGGCAAGGCATCGTCGCGCGCGGCGTCGAAGGTGTCCGGTGCAAGGGAATGGTCGCGGAAGATTTCTTTGACTTTGGAAACCTGTTCCTTGATCTGCTGCGTGACAACTGCTGTGTACTCTTTCAACTTTAGCCTCGCTAGGTGCGCGCAGGCAGCCAGCGGCCACCGTCATGCGGGCCCAGTCTGGAAGAACACGATCGGACACTGGCGAAGACGGAAAGCGAAGCGCCGGAGCGTTGCGACGAATCTCAGGGTATAGGGAGATTTTCTGAACTTCATCGTAGGAGGGCGGCGCAGGCAAGACCGTGCGCTAGCGTACATACTCCGTGTTTTAGGGACGTTTCAGCAAAGAAATCAGCGTGTTGAATGGCAGAAAAATGCCGGTGGGAAATGAACGGAAAAAAAGGCGCGACGCGCACCGTGCCAATGATGGCACGGTGCAATATTTCATGAAAGAAAGTTCAAGCAGTTCAGGCCGCAATCGCCAGCGGATGGCGCGTCGCCTCCGCCATCGCCATGCCGCCGTTGAGTTGCCATGCCGCGCCGTGACCGAGGCGGCGCAAGCAGGCGGCGGCCCGTGCGCTGCGGTTGCCGCTGCGGCAGAAAAACACCAGCGGGCGCTGCGGCTGCTGCAGCCAGGCCGCCACCTGCCCCGCCAAGCGGCTCAGCGGTACGCTGCGCACTTCGCAGCCCTCGAAGACCGTGCCGGCGCACGCCGCGTGTTCATACGCTTCGCGCACGTCGATCAGGATGGCGTCGGGATGCTGGCGCAGGAAGGCGGGCAAGGCGGCCGCGTCGAGCTGCAGTTCGGCGGCCGGCACGCTACCGTTCTGCACCGTGCGCACGGTGCCGCAGATGCTGCCGTCGTCGCCGGACGCGCACAGCACGATGTCTTGCGTCAGCAGCGCCGCGTCCAGCAAAGGGGTCAGCGCCTCGGGCGCCAGGGAGCCGATGAAGGCGAAGCGCTGCTCCAGCAGGTACACATGGGTTTCGCCGCACTCGATGCGGCGCAGCCGCTGCCGGCCCAGCGCCAGCTCGCCATCGATATCGACGCGGCCCACCTGCTCGATAGCGAGTTCCTGCAGCAGCGCCAGACGCGCGGCGCCATGGTCCGCTGGCGCCGTCGTATGCACGATGGCGCGCAAGGCCAGGTGCTGGCAGCGGATGAAAGCGGCCAGACGCGGCACGAGCGCGGCGGCGGGATCGATGACGACGCAACTGGCGCTGGCGGCGTCGCTGAGCAGCCAGGTGCACTGGCCGTCGACGCTCAGCTGGATTATGCCGTCCTGCGGCGATGGCGCCAGCGCCGACGGCAGCAGACAGCTGCTGCGCAGCGCTTCGCCGCAGCGCTCGATGCGCGCGCAGGCGGAAGCGACCGTCGCCGCATCGATCAGGGGACCGAACGACAGCCGGATGGCGGAACTGGCGCGCCATTGCGGCACGTGCATCGCTTCCAGCACATAACTGGGCAGCGCCTTGGCGGCGGAACAGGCGCTGCCCGAGCTGACGCGCACGCGCGCCGCGTCGAACAGGTCCAGCAGCTCTTTCGAGGACAGGCCCGGCACGGAAAAATTAAGCGTCGTCGGCAAGGACAGATCGAACGGCATATTGAACACGATGCCGGGGAAAGCGTGTTCCAGGCTGGCCACCAGCTGCTCGCGGAACGCGGCCAGGTCGGCGTGGCTGCGGAAGGTCTTGCCATCGTCCAGCGCGGCGAGCACGGCGCCCAGCGCGGCGATGCCGGCCATGTTTTCCGTGCCAGAACGCAGGCCCGCTTCCTGGCCGCCGCCCATCATCAAGGGCGTAAACGGGGCGCCGGCGCGCACGTACAGCATGCCGATGCCCTTGGGCGCATACAGCTTGTGGCCGGAAAACGGCGCGTAGTCGATGCGCGTGGCGGCCAGGTTCAGTTTCAGCTTGCCCAGCGCCTGCACGCAATCGACCATCCAGTAAGCGTCGGCACCGCGTTCCTGCAGCAGCTGGGCAATGGCGGACAAATCGCTGACGACACCCGTTTCATTATTCGCCGCCATCGTGCACAGCATGGCCGCCTCGCCGATCAGCGCATCGAGCGCCTGCAGGTCGTGGCGCCCCTGCGCATCGACGGGCAGCTTGCGCACTTCCAGCTTCAGGCCCAGTAAACGGTTCCAGTGCGCCAGGCTCTCCGGCACGGCTTTGTGCTCGGTCGCGCCATACAGCAGCAGGCTGCCGATGCGCTTGCCCGCGTCGCGCCGTTCGCGCAGCGCACACAGGGCCGACAGCACGGCCGTCTGGATGCCCTCGGTGGCGCCGCTGTTGAACATCAATCGGCCGTCGCCCACGCCCAGCAAGCCGCTGGCACGCTGGCGCACGCCATCCATCATGGCCTTGGCCTGCAAACCCGTCGCATGTGTGCTGCTGGGGTTGCCATAGCCCTGCTCCATCGCTTGCCGGGCGGCGGCAACGGCGGCGGGCAGCACGCAAGTGGTGGCATTGCTGTCGAGGTAGATGTCTTTCATGATGGCAGTCCGAATATTCTATAAAAAGGGCGCAGTTAAAAAGGCGCAGCGCAGGCGGCTGGGCCATCTCGATAGTCTACCGGCCGGTCCCCGTGAAGATATGCCAAAAGACACTGCAACTACGCTACTATGCAGCATGTTCATGCCATAAAAACCGGAATATTAAAATGAATTCACCAAACGCCTCGCTCGACAAATTCGACTGCGCCATCCTCGCCGCCCTGCAGCAGGACGGCACCCTGTCGATCGCCGCCCTCAGCGAAAAGATCGGCCTGTCCAGCACGCCGTGCTGGAAGCGGGTCAAGCGCCTCGAGGAAGACGGCTATATCGAGAGCCGCGTGGCCATCGTCAACCGGCAAAAAGTGGGTTTGCCCGTGACCGTCTTCGTCAGCGTGCGCACGGGACAGCACGATGAAAAATGGCTGCGCCGCTTCGCCGCCGCCGTCATCGTCTTGCCCGAGGTACAGGAATTTCACCGCATGAGCGGCGACATCGACTACCTGCTGAAAGTCGTCACCACCGACATCAAGGGCTACGACACGTTTTATAAAAAACTCATCAAGGCCGCGCAACTGACGGGCGTGTCGTCCGCCTTTTCCATGGAGCAAATTAAGTGCAGCACGGAATTGCCGCTGGAATTGATCGCCCACGGCTTGCCTGCCTGAACGATTTTCCACCCCGTGCCGGTGTACATGAAAAGCACGCATGTTAACACCTTATAATCGTTGCCATACAGCAACACAACCCCATTAAATACGGCATACCTCCACTATATCGCCTTTATCCGTCGCTATACTGCGCACTTGCCCGTGCCTTTCTAGCAACCTCTGCCGGTCGCGCGGGCCCATTCCCAGGGTCGTCCATGCATCTGCTTCGCCATCTTTCCATCCAGAAAAAACTGATGTTCAGCATGGGTTTGTGCCTGCTGCTTTTCATGGGCATCTCATCGTTCCTCAGCGTGCGCATGAGCAGCGATTACGTGCGCGAGCGCGTCGTCAGCCAAGAATTGCCGGCCCAGGTGGGCGAGATCCGCAACGACGTGCTGCGCCAGATCAATCAGCCGCTGTCGGTGGTGCAAACGATGGCCAATGATGTCTTTCTGCAGGACTGGGAAGACGCGGACCTGGCCGACAGCGGCTTGCCCACTTTTCAGCGCTACGCGAAGATGATCAAGGAAAAAAACAAGGCGGCCGTCGTCAGTTGGAGTTCGCAAACTGCGTCCCGGTACATGACCGATGCGGGCCTGATCCGCACGCTGGACAAGCAACAGCCAGCCGATCATTGGTTCTTCAGCATGCTCGACGAAAACAAACTGCACACGGTGAATCTGGACCGCGATCCGGCCTCGGGGAGTTTCATGCTGTTCCTGAATGCGCGGGGCCAGACGGCTGGCGGCAAGGCCGTCATCGCCGGGATGGGCCTGAGCGTCGACGCCATGGCCGAAACCATCCGCAGCTACAAGGTCGGCCAGACCGGCTATGTCTACCTGGTGCGCGCCAACGGCAGCCTGCTGATCCACCGTGACCCGGCCCTGGCCGACGGCAAGCATCAATTGAAGGACTTGCCAGGTTTTGACGAAGCGTTGAGCAAGACTCTGCTGACCGGCAACAAATACACCTATGTCAGTTATGCGGCGCCCAGCGGCAAGCAACTCGTAGCGGCCTCTTTCATACCGGAATTGAACCTGTACGTGGTGGCCGAAGTGCCGGAAGCGGAAGTGCTGGGCAATGTCACGCGCTCGGCCCTGATCGCCGCCCTGATTGCCGGCCTGGTCGGTGGCGGTATCGCCCTGTGCATCATTTATGTCATCAGCCGCGCCATCGCCGCGCCCGTCGCGCGGGCAGCGGACATGCTCAGTGAAATCGCCAGCGGGAATGGCGACTTGAGCCGCCGCATGCCCGTGGAATCGGAAGACGAGGTCGGCGCGCTGGCCGCTGCCTTCAACCGCTTCGTCGCGTCGCTGAACGTGACGATACGCGAAGTTCGCGACAGTACCGGGGCCATTGCCAGTGCATCGAGCCAGATCGCGTCGGGCAACCTGGACCTGTCTGCCCGCACGGAAGCCCAGGCATCGAGCCTGGAAGAAACAGCGGCGGCCATGGAAGAGCTGACGTCGACCGTGAAACAGAATGCGGACAACGCGCGCCAGGCGAATCAGCTGGTGGTATCGGCCTCGGGCCACGCCGTCAAAGGCGGCGAAGTGGTCGGCCAAGTCGTGCAGACGATGAGCGAGATTACGGAAAGTTCGCGCAAGATCGCGGACATTATCGGCGTGATCGACGGCATTGCCTTTCAAACCAATATCCTCGCCCTGAACGCGGCCGTCGAGGCGGCCCGCGCGGGCGAACAGGGGCGCGGCTTTGCCGTGGTGGCAACCGAGGTGCGCAACCTGGCGCAACGCTCAGCGGCAGCAGCCCGGGAAATCAAGGACTTGATCGTCGACTCCGGCAGCAAGGTGGAAGCGGGCAGCAAGCTGGTCGACTCGGCCGGCGCCACCATGCAGGACATCGTCGTCTCCGTGCAGAGGGTGGCCGACCTGATGGGAGAGATCGCTTCTGCCAGCCAGGAACAAAGCCAGGGCATCGCGCAAGTCAATGCCACGGTCACGCAGATGGATGATGCGACCCAGCAAAATGCAGCGCTGGTGGAAGAAGCGGCGGCGGCGGCCCAATCCCTGCAGGACCAGGCGGGACGCCTGGCGCAGGTGGTCAGCGTTTTCAAGCTGGAAGAAACGGGGCATGCGGCGCAGCAGCAGCCTCGGCAGCCAGCGCACAAGCCCATGCTGCCCACGCCAGCGCGCCCGAAAGCGCCGGCCAGCGATGCGTGGGAAGAGTTTTAAGGAATGTTGGAAGACGCTTAAATCGCCGGCGCTTTCACGCTGGCCGCTTGTTTAAAGAAATCATAGATGCCGCTCTCGCTCATGCGGCGCGCATTCGCCAGCTCGCCGCCCTTGGTGGCGTACAGCACCTGGTTGTTGTCGCTCGATACGAGCACGGCAGCCGGGATGCCTTTCTTGAGCGGATTGCCATAGGCATGCGCCACGTCCAGGTTATGGTCGAAGTTACCCACGTCGACCTTGACGACCTTGAACTGCTGTTGCATCAATTCGGCATTCTTGCCTTCCTTCAAGGCCTTGTCGAGTGCGCGGCAATCCTCACACCAGTTGGCGCCAAAGATCAGCAAGACAGGCACGTGCGCCGCCTTGGCCTCGGCCAGCGCGCGGGCCACGTCGGCCTTGGCGTCGGCCGCCGCGTTGTACGGCAGATGCGGCGTGGCGACCGGGTTGGCCGGTGTGGGGGCGGCGGCAATGGCGGTACCGGCAAGCAGCAGGCTGGCAAAGAATGGGGCGACGAAACGGGAAAGGCGCATGCGGGGCTCCTGAGAGAAATCGTGAAGCCAGCTGAACAGCTGCCAGCGGGCGTGATTGTCTAGAATATGCCTGCTTGTAAGAAATATCCACCATTTAATTGCACTGCGCTTATGCGGAAAACGTATAAGCACGCCAAGGAGAAGCCGCTTGAGCATGCCAGATACCCTGCCCCCGACATTGTCCGGCGCCGCGCGCATGTTGCGCGACGCCTATCCCGGCGGCATGCCCGATACGGCATATTTCGCCGTGCTGGCCCTGCTGTACGAACACTTTTCCGACCGTAACCTGGCCGAGCTGATGGCCGCCGTCACGGGCAAAGATGCGGCGGTGGTCCTCAATGACATCTATGCCTGCGCCAGCAGCGAGCCGGCGCCGTCCGCCATCGCGGCCGCCAGGAAACTGCTGGCACGGCACGGCTTGCAGGCCGTCTGCGCCGAGGATTAATGCCCAACGGCAGCGAAATGGAACGCATGGGATAATATCGGGCTCACACTGAGCAACGCGGCCCGAACGCGCCCTCCCCATGACGACTTCTTTCCTGGCACGCTGGCTGCCGCAACCGAACAACGGCAGCCGCCGCGAACAATTGCGCGCCTGCGCAGGCGCCATCTGCGGCTTGCTGCTTACCGGACTCATCTGCCATTTCCTGCTGGCCCCGGACAGCGCCAGCGTCTACCTGATCGCGCCCATGGGCGCCTCGGCCGTGCTGCTGTTCTGCCTGCCGGCCAGCCCGCTGGCGCAACCGTGGTCCGTGGTGGGCGGCAACGTCGTCTCCGGCCTGGTCGGCATGGCCTGCGTCAAATGGCTGGGATCCAGCGTGGGCGTGGCGGCGCTGGCCGCCTGCCTGGCCATCGGCGCCATGTTTGCCCTGCGCTGTTTGCATCCGCCGGGCGGCGCCGTGGCGCTCACCACCGTCGTCGGCGGCGCCAGCGTGCATGCGGCCGGCTTTGAATTCGTCTTCATCACCGTACTGTTCAATTCCGCCGTGCTGGTCGCTTGCGCCGTGCTGTACAACAACCTGACGGGACGCCGCTACCCGCACGTCCAGCAACTGGTCACGCCGCATCCGCACGCCACCAAGGATGAGGTGCCCAGCAACCGCCTGGGCTTTTCACCGGATGACCTCGATGCCGTCTTGCGCCAGCACAGTGAAGTGCTCGACATCAGCCGCGACGATTTGCAGGCAATCTTCCTGCAAACGGAAATGCGCGCCTACCAGCGCCGCTTCGGCGTCGTCACCTGCGCCGATATCATGTCGAAGGATGTGCTCAGCGTGGAATTCGGCACGCCGCTCGATGTTGCCTGGCGCATCATGCGCGAGCACGATGTGGGTGCGCTACCCGTCGTGAACCGGGCGCGCCGCGTCATCGGCATCATCACGCAGACGGATTTCCTGCGCCACGGCGGGCTCGACGATTATCAGGGCATGCGCCAGCGCCTGCGCGGCTTGCTGCAGCGCAGCGGCCTGTCCCACGGCGACAAGCCGGAAGCGGTGGGACAGCTGATGACACCGTCGCCGCACACGGCCCGCCTCGGCACGCCCATCATCGATCTCGTGCCCCTGATGGCCGACGCCGGCTATCACCATATTCCCATCCTCGACGAGGAAGAACGCCTGGCCGGCATCATCAGCCAGTCCGACCTGATGGCCGCCCTGTACGAAAGCCGCTTTGCCGAGGCCGCCGCATGACGCCATTCCGGGCACTGCTGAGCGGCCCCGACGGCGGCCCGGCGGGCACAGCCGTCAGCGCGCATTTTTTCGGCACGCAACTGACCATCGATGCGCCCGGCCATAACGTGGATGTGGCGCAGCTGGTCGTCAGCGTGGGCGGTGTCAACGGACCGGAACTGTTCCTGAACTGGCTCGACGAACAAGGACGGCAAGCCTCGCTGAAGCCGCTGACGGCAGACGACATCGCCATCGTCTTGCGCGAAGCGCCGGCCGCGCTGCAGCCGCAACTGCAGCGCCTGTGGAGCGAGCGCCAGCGCAACCGGCGGCAAGTGTCGGGCTGGCTGGCCGGTTTGACGGGCGCGGCCGTCGTCGCCACTGCCCTGTTGTGGTGGCAAGGAAGCAACGCCATCGGCGTGCTGGCGGGATGGATTCCCCTGTCGACGGAAAAGCAGCTGGGCGAACTGGCCCTGGCGCAAGTGCGCGCGCAGGGCGGCATCGTCGAGAGCGGCGTGGCGCAGCAGACGGTGCAGGACATCGGCCGCACGCTGACGGCCGGTTCGCGCTACCCGTACCGCTGGCTGGTCAAGCAGGATGACACGGTCAACGCGTTTGCCATGCCAGGCGGCATCATCGTCGTGCATACGGGCTTACTGCGCCAGGCGGGGGACCCGGGCGAACTGGCCGGCGTGCTCGCGCATGAAGTGCAGCACGTGGAACAGCGCCATTCGTTGCGGCAGATGATCAGCAGCCTGGGCTGGGGCGCCCTGGTGGGCCTGACCATCGGCGACATCAGCGCCGTGGCCGCCATGCTGGCGCACCAGGCCGGCACCCTGTATCTCAGCCGCGACATGGAGGAAGAAGCGGACCGGCTCGGTTTGCTGGCCTTGCAGCGCGCGCAGATCCGCCCCGACGGCATGCTGCGTTTTTTCCAGAGGCTCGATGGCAAGGATCAGGCCAAGGTGCCGGACTGGATTTCCTCGCATCCGCAAACGGCGGCGCGCGCGCAGCAGATCGAAAGCCTGATCGACGCCACGCCCTGCCCGGCCTGCCGTCCCTTGACCAGCAGCCACTGGCCAGCCATGAAAGCGGCCCTGCCGCCTACGGAAAAATAGCAACATTTCTTCCGCACAATTTATCCAAACGCACTGGGCAATGGCGTATGCTTACGCCCCGGCTGTTCCTTCTTGAACGGCCACCCCCGACCTCGCTACGCCTCCGTTCATTCCCTCCTTACAAAGGATCTCGCGCATGAAGCATCGTTTTGCCGCCGGCACCCTCGGCACCCTGGCCATCTCCCTGTTGCTCGCCTACGCGCCCATGGCGCAAGCGGCCCAGCCCGCGGCCAAACCGGCCGTCGCGCCGGCCGTCAGCGCGCCAAAAGCCAAGCAGCAGCTGCAAGTGCTGGCCGACCAGTACTACGATGCGTTGGCCCGTTTCGAGCCGATCAATGCCACAGAGAGCGGCGACAACCGTTTTGACGACCAGCTCGGTTCAGCCATCGTGCCCGCCGCGCGCGCAAAGCAGTTCGCCCTGTACCGCCAGTACCAGAAGACCCTGCGCGGTATTGCCCGCGCGCAGCTGTCGCACCAAGACCAGATCAACTACGATATCCTCGACTATGAACTGGCCACGGCGCTGAGCTTCGAGCGCTTCCCCGAATACCTGCTGCCTTTGAACCAGATGGACAGCATGCCCGTCACCCTGGCCAATTATGCGGGCGGCGAGGCATCGCAACCGCTGACCACGGTCAAGGAATACGATGCTTACCTGAGCCGTATCGGCCAGTTGCCGGGCTGGATAGACCAGGCCATCGCCAACATGAAAGTCGGCATGCAAATGGGCATCGTGCTGCCGAAGGCGCTGACGGAATCGGCCCTGCCGCAATTCAAGAAGCTCGTCAGCGCCACGCCGCAGGACAGCGTGTATTACACGCCCATCAAGAACTTGCCGGCCAGCTTTTCCGCCGCCGACAGGGAACGCCTGACGCAAACCTACACCGTCATCATCGAGGCCAAGCTGATGCCTGCGCTGCAGCGCCTGGCCACCTTCATGGAACGCGATTACCTGCCGGCCGGCCGCACGAGCAGCGGCTGGAGCGCCCTGCCCGATGGCGCGGCCTGGTACCAGGCGCGCGTGGCCAGCAGCACCACGACGGATTTGAAACCGGAGCAGATCCACGCCATCGGCTTGAAGGAAGTGGCGCGCATCCAGGAACAATACGCGATCGTCGGTCCGAAGATGGGCTACAACGGCCCGGCCGCCGGCTTGCCCGTGTGGGTGTCGGAACAGGCGAAATACCGCCCGTTCAAGACGGAGCAGGAAGTGCTCGACGTCTACCGCAAGCTGAACGTGCTACTGGACAGCAAATTGCCCGCCCTGTTCACCCTGGTGCCGAAAGCGCCGCTGGACTTGCGCCTGGAACCTGAACTGAGCCGCGATACGGCCGCCGATCACTACACGGCGCCGGCCGCCGACGGTTCGCGCCCCGGCGTGTTCTGGTCCGTCGTCACCGATCCGAAACTGTATGGCGACACGGGCATGACCACCCTGTTCCTGCACGAAGGCAAACCGGGCCACCATTTCCACCTGGCGCTGGTGCAAGAGATGGACTTGCCGAACTTCCGCCGTTTCGGCGGCAACAATGCCTTCACGGAAGGCTGGGCCCTGTATGCGGAAACCCTGGGCAAGGAAATGGGCCTGTTCGACGATCCTGCCCAGTACTTCGGCCATTTGAACGACGAGATGCTGCGCGCCGTGCGCCTGGTGGTCGACACGGGCTTGCACACCAAGGGCTGGACGCGCGAGCAGACGATCAAGTACATGCGCGACACCCTCGGCTATGACGCCGTGGCGAGGAGCGAAACGGAACGCTACATGGCCTGGCCTGGCCAGGCGCTGGGCTACAAGATCGGTTCGCTGAAAATCGTCGAACTGCGCCAGCGTGCCCAGCAGGCGTTGGGCGACAAGTTCAGCCTGCCGAAGTTCCACGAAGTGGTGCTCGGCGACGGCACCCTGCCCCTGAAACTGCTCGAAGCCAAGGTCGACCGGTGGATCGCGCAGCAAAAGTAAGCTAGCCCACTCTTGCGAGAACGGCAGCGCCAGTTGGGGCTGCCGTTTTTTTTCGTGCCGATATTTGATCTGGCACAGATCCAGCGTATGTCGCGCACGCCCGCCGGAACGCGTACCAGACAATGCTGCCTAATTCCCATACACAGAAGGGAGGCAGCATGCAAAGCGAAGACAGGAACGACGCCGCCACGGCTGGCCCGCCCGCATGGCAAACATCAGCGGAGATGCCCTATCACGGGCATGACGCCATTCTTCACTACACCAGTGCGCGCGGCCAGGCCGATGGACGGCCGCCGCGGCACATTCCCGACGATACCGCACGCGGCAAGCCTGCCATGATCACGGCGCTTGGCTGGCTCAGCATCGGCCTGGGACTGGCCCAGCTGGTGGCGCCGCGCGGCCTGGCGCGGGCCAGCGGCTTGCGCGGCGTCTCGTCTTTCTGGATACGCGCCATCGGCCTGCGCGAAATGGCGTGCGGCGTGGCCTTGCTGCGCGGCGAAACCGCTCCGGCCTGGCGCTGGTCGCGCATCGCCGGCGACGCCATGGACCTGTCGCTGCTGGGCGTGGCCATGGCCAGCCGGCGCCATGCGCGCACGCGCCTGGCGGCGACGGCGGCCGTGGTGGCAGGCGTGACGGCCATCGACTACATCGCCAGCGCCCAACTGGCGCCGCGCAAGCTGAGCGAATTACCCGCGCCCGGCGAAGAGGGATTGGCGCTGCAAAAGAGCGTCATCGTCAACCGTTCCGCCGACGATTGCTACCGCGCCTGGCGCGACCTGGAAAACCTGCCCCGCTTCATGCCGGGCCTGCAGTCGGTGCAGGTAATCGATGCGCGCCGCTCGCGCTGGCACAGCGTCGAGGGCGAGTGGATAGGCGAACTGACGCAAGAGCGTCCGGGTCAGGGCTTGCGCTGGCGCGCGGCACAAAACCATGCCGAAACGGGAGCGCTGGAACTGTCGCCCGCTCCCGGCGGGCGCGGCACCGTGGTCACCATGCAACTGCACATGCAGCCGCCGGCCGGCAAGGTGGGCGCGGCCGTGGCGGGCCTGTTCAGCCAGGCGCCCGCCTACCAGATCGAAACCACCTTGCGCCGCTTCAAGCAGTGGATGGAAACGGGCGAGGTCAGCACCACAGAGGGCCAGCCGTCGGGCAAGCGCAGCTTCAAGACGCGCTTGCTGCACAAGGCTGGCGGCACGGTCGCTGCCCCTCGACCGCAAGCAAACGGAGGTGTGTCATGAAAGCCAATTGCTGGCACGGCAAGCGCGACGTGCGGATCGAACAAGTACCCGATCCCGTCATCCTCAATCCCGGAGACGCCATCATCAAGGTCAGTTCCACGGCCATCTGCGGTTCCGATTTGCACCTCTACAATGGCGTCGTGCCCACCATGGAACAAGGCGACATCCTCGGCCATGAATTCATGGGCGAGGTGGTGGAGGTGGGCTCCGCGGTGCGCAAACTCAAGGTGGGAGAACGGGTGGTCGTGCCGTTTCCCATCGCCTGCGGACGCTGCTTCTTTTGCGAACAACAGCTGTACTCGGTGTGCGAGAACTCCAATCCCAACGCCTACATGGCGGAAAAGATGTGGGGCCACTCGGGGGCGGGCATCTTTGGCTATTCCCACCTGACGGGCGGTTACGCGGGCGGCCAGGCGGAATACGTGCGCGTGCCGTTTGCCGACGTCGGCCCCATCCAGGTGCCGGACGAGCTCAAGGATGAACAAGTACTGTTCCTCTCGGACATACTGCCGACCGGCTACATGGCGGCCGAAGCCTGCGCCATCACGCCGGGCCAGGTGGTGGCCGTGTGGGGTTGCGGCCCCGTGGGGCAGTTCGCCATCCAGAGCGCCTTCCTGCTCGGCGCCGAGCGCGTCATCGCCATCGACCATTACCCGGAACGCCTGCGCATGGCACGCGAACTATCCGGCGCCGAAACCCTGCATTTCGATGCGGTGGACGTGCCCGACGCCCTGCGGGAAATGACGGGAGGACGGGGGCCCGATGCCTGCATCGATGCCGTCGGCATGGAAGCGCACGGTTCCGGCGTCAGCTATATCTACGACCGCCTCAAGCAGACGATGAAACTGGAATCGGACCGCCCCACAGCCCTGCGCGAAGCACTGATGGCGTGCCGCAACGGCGGCGTCGTCTCGGTGCCGGGCGCGTATGGCGGCTTCAGCGACAAGATCCCGTTTGGCTCCATCATGAACCGTTCATTGACCATCAAGACGGGGCAAACCCACGTGCAGCGCTACATGCAGCCGCTGCTGGAACGGATACAACGGGGCGAGCTCGATCCCGGTGCCATCATTTCCCATCACTTGAGCCTGGACGAAGCACCGCACGGCTACGATATCTTCCAGAAGAAGCAGGAGCAATGCATCAAGGTCGTGTTGCATCCCGGCCCCTGACCGGTCCCGGCAGGCATGCTGGCAGACGGCGTGGGCGGGTCAGACAAGCAATACGCTGACCTCAGACGAGCAGCGCGGCACTCATCGAGCGTACTTCCTCATCCGATTCGGCCAGGATGCTTTGCAGGGTCTCGTTGTCGATAATGAAATCGATGACGGAATCGGAGGGCGTGAGCATTTCCACGTACGTCACCTGCAAGGGCGAGGGCACGGGCGACAGTTGCTTGGCCAACAACAAGGTGTCGAGCAGGGAGTCGGGCGGAATGGACAGCAAGCCATCGCGCAAGCCTTCGATGGCTTCGCTCACGGCCCGCGGAATCAGCAGCTTCTTCATGACTTCGCGGGAAATAATTTCTTCAGCGGACTCCATCCAGTGATCGGCATCGTCGTCGAGCAGGCCGGGAAATTCATCGGCACGCGACAACAGGTAAAAACCGCCCACCTCATGCACGATGCCGGCGAACAGCGCCGTATCGGCATCGACGTTCGTCACGCGGCGGGCCAGCACGTGCGCCAGCGCCGCCACGTGGGCAGTGTGCTCCCACAGCTGGGTCGCCTTCTGGCGCAGCACGGGGTCGATGATCTTGCTGCCGAACTGGCGCACCACCATGGCCGCCACCAGCGCGTACAGATTGCGGTAGCCCATGCGCATGACGGCGGCGCGCACGCTGGTCACGGGCGCCGCATCGCCGCGGCTGTACACGGCCGAATTGGCCAGCGCGACCGTGCGCGCCGCCAGCAAGGGCTCGGCCAGTACAAGCTTGATCGCATGGTCGATATGGCAGTCCGGTTCAGCCAGGGCCAATTGCAATTGCAGTGCTGAATTAACGCTCGTGGGAAACGTTAATTCTCCGCGCACCGCTTGGGAAACAATTAAACCGAAAGCCTGTAGTTTATTCATCATACGATCAATCCGCCTCAGATATTATTCTGGCCAACAATTTCATGTACCTGAAATTGAATGCCAGGCCCGGCCTTTAGAATACAGATGGCATGTCATTCGCTTGTAATGAAGAATCCGGTAATGCCAGCGCCTGCAATAGCGATTCATCACCGATGACAAACAACTTCGGCTGCTGTAATACCTGCAGCAGAAATGGCTGGCCTTCACGCAGCCGCCGGCGATAATCGGCCAGCGTATATAGGTTGGGATTGATTTTACGCCTTAAGGTTCGCTCGGCCGGGGCCAATCCCGTCAATAGATCGCTATAATTGGCTTCTTCGCCCACCAGCAGCAAATCGATGGCGCTGCCAGGCAGGTCCTGTCCCTTCGCCGTGGCGCCCGACACGAATGCCAGGTGCAGCTGGGCACGCAATGGAGCCAGAGTCATGCTGAGCACGCCGACGATGCCGAAGGTTTTTTGCACCAGTCCGCTCAACTCCGGATACACGAGACTTTCCTTGTTAGGCCAGAAGCGCCGCACATTACCGATCCGCTCCGATATGATCAGGCCGGACTCATGCAGACGGCGCAGCTCGCGCTGCGCCGACGCGCTGCCCAGCCCCGTCAAGCGCATGATCTCGTTCAAGTGAAAGCCTTCATTCACGCGGACAAAGAGCAAACCCAGCAGTTTTTGCTGGGCGGGAGTAAACAGGGCTTGGGCAATCATGCGCCAAATCTTAGCATGAATGAACTGAAAACTGGCGTGGCGCAGGCAACGGGGCGTGACGCCACAACAACGCCGTGATGCGTCATCACCAGCAGTTGGGCGAGCCCATAGGCAGCAAAGCGGGATGACGCAACAGCAGTAGCCAAGAGCCGTCAACGGCAAGCAGCCATTCTTGTAAGCGCTCACTTCAAATTCGTCGGCGCCACGTCTACCCATCCTGCCTCGCACCTGCACGAGTCTGGCGTCAACCGCGTTACACGGTTTTAGTCCATCAATTCAAACATGCTCGACGTAATTTAACTCGGCCGTATTAAGCTATCAGCGTATCAGGATGCATGCCTGCATAGGAATCTTGTTCGTCATCTGGGCCAGTAATAAGAGCATGACTTCTAATGCATGCGTTGCCCTTCCATTTTACGCTTGCCATTTATATAAATAGGCTGCGAAATAAAAATGAATGGGTGCGAACAAGCGACAGCCGAAAATCGTTTTCCTCAGTGAGCGATATAAATGATGTGCTGCCGTGGCGATATGCATGCCAAACGAATAGACAAATGGAATGGGCTGCCATCATTTACCGCCTGCCACGCTATCTTTTCGCGCATGGCAATGCGGACAGGCATAAAAAACGGCACCCGAAGGTGCCGTTCTTGTCAGCTAGCAGCGGTCAGCTAGCAACGCAGATTACGCTTCGTCGCCGTGGTGTTACTGGGTCTCGATTTTCTAGCAGATCTTCGGTGGCGGCACCGGCCAGCGTGGTTTTATCGGCCAGCAGCAGCGCTTGACGCTCTTCCACTTCCCACGCTTCTTTCTCTTTGCGTGCATCGTGGAAGGCTGTGCAACGGGCATAAAAAAACGGCACCCGAAGGTGCCGTTCTTGTCAGCTAGCAGCGCAGATTACGCTTCGTCGCCGTGGTGTTACTGGGTCTCGATTTTCTAGCAGATCTTCGGTGGCGGCACCGGCCAGCGTGGTTTTATCGGCCAGCAGCAGCGCTTGACGCTCTTCCACTTCCCACGCTTCTTTCTCTTTGCGTGCGCGGTGGAAGGCCAGGCCCGTACCGCCAGGAATCAGGCGGCCGACGATGACGTTCTCTTTCAGGCCGCGCAGACCATCGCGCTTGCCCATGATCGCCGCTTCGGTCAGCACGCGGGTGGTTTCCTGGAACGATGCGGCCGAGATAAACGAATCGGTCGACAGCGATGCCTTGGTAATACCCAACAAGACGTTTTCGTAGGTCGCTGGAATCTTGTTCTCAACGGCCATGCGATCGTTCTCGTCCAGCAGTTCCGAACGCTCCACCTGCTCGCCAACGATGTAGTTGGTGTCGCCGGCATTGACGATCTGTACGCGGCGCAGCATCTGACGCACGATCACTTCGATGTGCTTGTCATTGATCTTCACGCCTTGCAGACGGTACACGTCCTGCACTTCGTCAACGATGTAATGTGCCAGCGCTTCGATACCCAGCAGACGCAGGATGTCTTGCGGATCGGCCGGGCCGTCCACGATCATCTCGCCCTTGTTCACGACTTGGCCGTCATGCACCAGCACTTGCTTGTCCTTGGTGATCAAGAACTCATGCTTGTTGCCGTCCATGTCCGTGATTTCCAGACGCTGCTTGCCCTTGGTTTCTTTACCGAACGCAACCGTACCCGTGACTTCCGCCAGCATACCGGCGTCTTTCGGCGAGCGCGCTTCGAACAGTTCCGCAACGCGTGGCAGACCACCGGTAATATCGCGCGTTTTTTGCGATTCGGTAGGAATACGTGCCAGCACTTCACCCACCGATACCTGTTGACCGTCCTTGACCATGATCAGCGCGCCGACCTGGAAGCCGATCGCCACCGAGTGTTCGGTACCGGCGATCTTGACTTCTTCGTTCGCGTCGTTGATCAGCTTGACTTGCGGACGCAGGGTCTTGGTCAGCGAACCGCGACGTTTCGCATCGATCGCCACCAGGGTGGACAGACCGGTCACTTCGTCGACCTGACGGGCGACGGTGACGCCTTCTTCGACGTTCTCGAAACGCACTTGACCGGCGTATTCGGTAATGATCGGACGGGTCAGCGGATCCCACGTTGCCAGGGCCGTACCGGCCTTGATGACCATGCCGTCCTTGACGATCAGGGTCGCACCGTACGGTACTTTATGACGCTCACGCTCACGGCCGTGGTCGTCGGTAATCAGCACTTCACCGGAACGGGAAATGACGATTTGCGCGCCCTTGCCGTTCGTCACGTAACGCATGGTTGCCGTGAAGCGGATGGTACCGTTCGACTTGGCTTCCACCGACGATGCCACTGCCGCACGCGATGCCGCACCACCAATGTGGAACGTACGCATGGTCAGCTGGGTACCAGGTTCACCAATCGACTGCGCTGCCACCACACCGACGGCTTCGCCGGCGTTGACCAGCATACCGCGGCCCAGGTCGCGGCCATAGCACTTGGCGCACAGGCCGAAGCGCGTGTCGCAAGTCAGTGGCGTGCGGACCTTGACTTCATCGATGGACAGACGCTCGATCTCTTCGACCATGTCTTCGTCCATCAGGGTGCCGGCTTCGTACAGCGTTTCCTGGGTTTCAGGATTGACGACGTCATGCACCACCACGCGGCCGAGGATACGGTCACGCAACGGTTCGATGACTTCACCACCTTCGACCAGTGCCTTCATGACGGCGCCGTTCATGGTGCCGCAATCGTCCTCGATCACCACCAAGTCTTGCGTCACGTCAACCAGACGACGCGTCAGGTAACCGGAGTTCGCCGTTTTCAGCGCCGTATCGGCCAGACCTTTACGCGCACCGTGGGTCGAAATGAAGTACTGCAAAACGTTCAGACCTTCGCGGAAGTTCGCGGTAATCGGCGTTTCGATAATCGAGCCATCCGGTTTGGCCATCAGACCACGCATACCGGCCAACTGGCGAATCTGGGCTGCGGAACCGCGCGCGCCGGAGTCGGCCATCATGTAAATGGCGTTGAACGATTCTTGCGTCGACTTGGTGCCGTCGCGGCGGATCACGTCTTCGACTTTGAGCTGGTCCATCATGGCCTTGCCGACTTCATCCGAGGTTTTGCCCCAGATATCGACGACCTTGTTGTAACGCTCGCCGGCGGTCACGAGACCCGAGGCGTATTGCTGTTCGATCTGCTTGACTTCCGATTCGGCCGTCGCGATCAGCGTGACTTTTTGCGGCGGTACCAGCATGTCGTCGACGCAGATCGAGATACCGGCGCGTGTCGCCAGGCGGAAACCCGATTGCATCAGTTTGTCTGCGAACACCACGGTGGCGCGCAGGCCGCACTTGCGGAACGACGTGTTGATCAGCTTGGAAATTTCTTTCTTTTTCAGCGCGCGGTTCAGGACGGAGAACGGCAGGCCTTTCGGCAGAATTTCCGACAGGATCGCACGGCCGATCGTCGTTTCGTAGCGGGTTACCGTTTTCTCGAATTCGCCCGTTTCGGCGTTTTTCGGGTATTCGGTAATACGCACGGTGACGCGGGTCGTCAGTTCGACTTCCTTGTTGTCATAGGCGCGGATCACTTCCGACACGTCAGGGAACATCATCCCTTCGTTCTTCGCATTGATCGCTTCGCGGGTCGCGTAGTACAGACCCAGCACGATATCCTGGGAAGGAACGATCGATGGTTCGCCGTTCGATGGGAACAGGATGTTGTTCGATGCCAGCATCAAGGTGCGTGCTTCCATCTGCGCTTCGATCGACAGAGGAACGTGGACCGCCATTTGGTCACCGTCAAAGTCGGCGTTGAATGCGGCGCAGACGAGCGGGTGCAGCTGGATGGCCTTGCCTTCAATCAGGACTGGCTCGAACGCCTGGATACCCAGACGGTGCAAGGTCGGTGCGCGGTTCAACATGATCGGATGTTCGCGGATCACGTCTTCCAGGATGTCCCACACGACCGGTTCCTGGATCTCGACCAGCTTTTTAGCGGCCTTGATCGTGGTAGCCAGACCCATCAGTTCCAGTTTATTGAAAATGAATGGCTTGAACAGTTCCAGTGCCATCAGTTTCGGCAAGCCGCACTGATGCAGTTTCAATTGCGGGCCCACGACGATGACCGAACGACCGGAGTAATCGACGCGTTTGCCCAGCAAGTTTTGACGGAAACGGCCGCCCTTGCCCTTGATCATCTCGGCCAAGGACTTCAGCGGACGCTTGTTAGCGCCGGTCATCGCTTTGCCGCGACGGCCGTTGTCCAGCAGCGAATCGACCGCTTCTTGCAGCATGCGCTTTTCGTTACGCGTGATGATCTCTGGAGCGCGCAGCTCCATCAGGCGTTTCAGACGGTTGTTACGGTTGATGACGCGGCGATACAGATCGTTCAGATCCGAGGTCGCGAAACGGCCACCGTCCAGCGGTACCAGCGGACGCAATTCCGGCGGCAGCACTGGCAGCACTTCCATGATCATCCAGTCAGGCTTGATGCCCGAACGTTGGAACGCTTCCAGCACTTTCAGGCGCTTCGCGTATTTCTTGATCTTGGCTTCGGATTTCGATTCCTTCAGTTCCACGCGCAGGGTTTCGGCATCGCGGTGGATGTCGATCGAGCGCAGCAGTTCACGGATACCTTCGGCACCCATGAAGGCGGTGAAGTCGTCGCCGTACTCTTCGTACTTGGCGGCGTAGTCGTCTTCCGACATGATCTGGCACTTCTTCAGCGGGGTCATGCCTGGATCGGTCACGACGTATGCTTCAAAGTACAGCACGCGTTCGATGTCCCGCAGGGTCATGTCCAGGACCATGCCCAGACGCGACGGCAGCGACTTCAGGAACCAGATGTGCGCGGTCGGCGAAGCCAGCTCGATGTGGCCCATGCGCTCGCGGCGCACTTTGGCCAAGGTGACTTCGACGCCGCACTTTTCGCAGATCACACCGCGGTGTTTCAGGCGCTTGTACTTGCCGCACAGGCATTCGTAATCCTTGATCGGGCCAAAGATCTTGGCGCAGAACAGGCCGTCGCGCTCAGGCTTGAAGGTACGGTAGTTGATGGTTTCCGGCTTCTTGACTTCGCCGTAGGACCACGAACGGATTTTCTCAGGCGAAGCGAGACCGATCTTGATTGCATCGAAGGTCTCGTTGGTCTGTACTTGCTTGAATAGATCGAGCAGTGCTTTCATGTATCACTCCAGAG
Source organism: Janthinobacterium sp. HH106 (assembly GCF_001758725.1). Lineage (NCBI taxonomy): Bacteria > Pseudomonadati > Pseudomonadota > Betaproteobacteria > Burkholderiales > Oxalobacteraceae > Janthinobacterium > Janthinobacterium sp. HH106. The sequence goes on from NZ_LRIC01000062.1 coordinate 56,019, forward strand.
GTGATTAAATTTCTATATTCCTGAGACTACATTGCCCGGCGTGGTTTCCCAGCCGGGCTTTGTGTTTCCCAAACCAAATGACAGGGTGCTGTCGTTTAGTTGCGTTCGAGGTCGATATCGATACCCAGCGAACGGATTTCCTTGACCAGCACGTTGAACGATTCCGGCATGCCGGCGTCGATCACGTGGTCGCCCTTGACGAGGTTCTCGTACACTTTGGTACGGCCATTCACGTCATCGGACTTGACCGTCAACATCTCTTGCAAGACATACGACGCGCCATACGCTTCCAGTGCCCAGACTTCCATCTCACCGAAACGCTGACCACCGAACTGGGCTTTACCACCCAGCGGCTGTTGCGTCACCAGCGAGTAAGGACCGGTCGAACGCGCATGCATCTTGTCATCAACCAAGTGATGCAGTTTCAGCATGTGCATGACGCCGACAGTGACCTTGCGCTCGAACGCTTCACCGGTGCGACCGTCATACATGGTCACCTGGTTTTTCGAAGCGGTCATGCCCAGGTTCTTGGCGATGTCGTCCGGATACGCCAGGTCCAGCATGCGGCGGATCTCTTCTTCATTGGCGCCGTCGAACACTGGCGTGGCGAATGGAACACCTTTTTTCAGGTTTTCCGCCAGCTTCATGATCTCTTCGTCGTCGAAGTCGTTCAGATCTTCCGCGCGGCCGTTGTCGTTGTAGATCGTCGTCAGGTACTTGCGCACTTGCTCGACCTTGGTTTGCGCCTTCAGCATTTCGCCGATGCGGATACCCAGACCCTTGGCAGCCCAGCCCAAGTGCGTCTCGAGAATCTGACCAACGTTCATCCGCGAAGGAACGCCCAGCGGGTTCAGCACAACGTCGGCTGGCGTGCCGTCGGCCATGTATGGCATGTCTTCCACAGGAACAATACGGGAAACCACACCCTTGTTACCGTGGCGACCTGCCATCTTGTCGCCCGACTGCAGGCGGCGTTTCACGGCCAGGTAGACCTTGACCATTTTTTGCACGCCTGGTTGCAGCTCATCGCCTTGCGTCAGTTTCTTGCGCTTCTCTTCGAAGGCCAGATCGAACTGGTGACGCTTCTCGTTGATCGACTCCTTGATCGCTTCCAGCGCTACCGCGGCGTCGTCGTCCGCAGGGCGGATGTCGAACCAGTGGTATTTGTCCAGATCGGCCAGGTATTCCTTGGTGATCTTGGCGCCTTTGGCCAGCTTTTTCGGGCCGCCGTTGACAACTTTGCCGATCAGCATTTTTTCCAGACGCTGGAAGGCATCGCCTTCAACGATACGCATCTGGTCGTTCAAGTCCAGACGGAAGCGTTTCAGTTCGTCATCGATAATTTGCTGGGCACGCTTGTCGCGCACAATGCCTTCACGGGTGAAGACTTGCACGTCGATCACGGTACCGATCATGCCCGAAGGCACGCGCAGCGACGTATCTTTTACGTCCGAGGCTTTTTCGCCGAAGATCGCGCGCAGCAGCTTCTCTTCCGGAGTCAGCTGGGTTTCGCCTTTTGGCGTCACTTTACCAACCAGGGTGTCGCCCGCTTGGACTTCCGCGCCGATGTAGACGATACCGGACTCATCCAGACGTGCCAGCTGATTTTCAGCCAGGTTCGAGATGTCGCGCGTAATTTCTTCCGCGCCCAGTTTCGTGTCACGGGCCACCACCGACAACTCTTCGATGTGAATCGAGGTGTAGCGGTCGTCCTTGACGACGTTTTCCGAAATCAGGATCGAATCTTCGAAGTTCAGACCATTCCATGGCATGAAGGCCACGGTCATGTTCTGGCCCAGCGCCAATTCACCCAGGTCGGTCGATGCGCCGTCGGCGATCACGTCGCGCTTGGCAACACGGTCGCCCACTTGCACGATAGGACGCTGGTTGATGTTGGTGTTCTGGTTCGAACGGGTGTACTTGATCAGGTTGTAGATGTCGACGCCCACTTCACCAGCTTGCGCTTCGTCATCATTGACGCGAATCACGACACGGCCCGCATCGATGTAATCGACGATACCGCCACGCAGCGCTTGCACGGTGGTGCCCGAGTCGACCGCAACGGTGCGTTCGATACCGGTACCGACCAGCGCTTTTTCCGGACGCAAGCAAGGCACGGCCTGGCGTTGCATGTTGGCGCCCATCAATGCACGGTTTGCATCATCGTGTTCGAGGAACGGAATCAGCGAGGCAGCGACGGAAACGATCTGGCCTGGCGCCACGTCCATGTACTGGATGCGCTCCGGGGAGACCAGGATGGTTTCGCCGGCTTCACGGGCCGAGACCAGTTCATCGGACAACATGCCGGCGTCGTTGATGGTCGCATTCGCCTGAGCGATGATGTAGCGGCCTTCTTCGATGGCGGACAGGTAGTCGATCTGATCGGTAATCTTGGAGCCTTCGACCTTGCGGTACGGGGTTTCCAGGAAGCCGTATTCATTCAGGCGGGCGTACAGAGCCAGCGAGTTGATCAGACCAATGTTCGGACCTTCCGGTGTCTCGATCGGGCAGACGCGGCCGTAGTGGGTCGGATGCACGTCGCGCACTTCAAAGCCGGCGCGTTCGCGTGTCAGACCGCCGGGTCCCAGAGCCGATACGCGGCGCTTGTGGGTAATTTCCGACAGAGGATTGGTTTGGTCCATAAACTGCGACAGCTGGGACGAACCGAAGAACTCGCGAATCGCAGCCGAAATCGGCTTCGAGTTGATCAGGTCGTGCGGCATCAGGTTGTCCGCTTCGGCTTGGCCGAGGCGTTCCTTGACGGCGCGCTCAACACGCACCAGGCCGGCGCGGAATTGATTCTCGGCCAGTTCGCCCACGCAACGTACGCGACGGTTACCCAGGTGATCGATATCGTCGACTTCGCCGCGGCCATTGCGCAGTTCCACCAGGATCTTGATCACGGCCAGCACGTCTTCGTTCGACAGGGTCATGGCGCCGGTCAGTTCATCGCGGCCAATGCGGCGGTTGAACTTCATGCGGCCCACGGCCGACAGGTCGTAGCGGTCCGAGTTGTAGAACAGGCCATTGAACAGCGCTTCAACGGAGTCTTCCGTTGGCGGTTCGCCTGGACGCATCATGCGGTAGATCGCCACTTTCGCAGCCATCTGGTCGGCGGTGTCGTCGATACGCAGGGTTTGCGAGATGTAGGCGCCCTGGTCCAGGTCGTTCGTGTACAAGGTCTGGATTTCGGAAATGTTGGCGTCGCGCAGGCGGCCCAACAGATCTTCGGTCAGCTCATCGTTCGCGGAAGCGACGACTTCACCGGTGTCGCCATCGACGATGTTCTTCGCCAATACGCGGCCCAGCAGGTAGTCTTCCGGTACGGAAATGTGCTTGATGCCGGCAGCTTCGATATCACGCACGTGTTTCGCGTTGATACGCTTGTCTTTCAGCACCAGGGTCTTGCCCGACTTGTCGACGATGTCGAAACGCGCCACTTCGCCGCGCAGACGCTCGGAGACGAATTCCATTTCCGCGCCTTCGGAGCGCAGGTTGAAATTGTCGAAGACGAAGAAGTTCGCCAGGATTTGCTCGTGCGACATGCCGATGGCTTTGAGCAGAATCGTCACTGGCATCTTGCGGCGGCGGTCGACGCGGAAGAACAGGATGTCTTTCGGGTCGAACTCGAAGTCCAGCCACGAACCGCGGTAAGGAATGATACGCGCGGAGAACAGCAGCTTACCGGACGAGTGAGTCTTGCCGCGGTCGTGCTCGAAGAACACGCCAGGCGAACGGTGCAGCTGGGAAACGATCACCCGCTCCGTGCCGTTGATCACGAACGAACCGGTGGTCGTCATGAGCGGCAATTCGCCCATGTAGACTTCCTGTTCCTTCATCTCTTTGACGACGGGCTTGGTTGGCGATTCCTTGTCCAGGATCACCAGGCGCACTTTCGCGCGCAGCGGCGACGCGAACGTCAGGCCACGTTGTTGACATTCTTTGACGTCAAAGGCAGGATCGCCCAGAACGTACGACAAGAATTCGAGTCGCGCAAAACCATTGTGCGACACGATAGGGAAAATCGAGGTGAAAGCCGACTGCAGGCCATCATTCTTGCGGCCGGACGGTGCTATGTCCTCTTGCAAGAAGCTATGATAAGACTCGAGCTGGGTCGCCAGCAGGAACGGAACGTGGTGAACGTTGGCGCGCTTCGCGAATGATTTGCGAATGCGTTTCTTCTCAGTAAATGAGTAGTGCATGGACACTCCGTGAGTGACAGAAAGGATAGAAAATTCAGGTTTTGCAAGTGTTCGTTTGCACCGCTGCGTGTGACACAGACGAAACCTCAAGGCTCTGCTTTCCGGCTTGAATCGAATAAAAACTGCTGCTACAACTACATGACAAATACGATGCAGACGACAAAGGAGCCAAAGTCGGATTTCCCCCCTTGCGAGGGGAAACCTCAGACTTTGACTCGGGCGCTAACTGCCGCCGGTACAGATATTACTTCATCGAAGCGGTTGCGCCGGCTTCAACCAGTTTCTTCACTGCAGCTTCAGCGTCAGCTTTCGACACTGCTTCTTTCACAGTTTTTGGTGCGCCATCGACCAGGTCTTTAGCTTCTTTCAAGCCCAGGCCGGTGATTTCGCGAACTGCTTTAATGACGCCAACTTTGTTTGCGCCGAAGGTGTCCAGCACAACGTTGAACTCGGTTTGCTCTTCAGCAGCTGCTGCTGGGCCTGCTGCAGGACCGGCCGAAGCCATCGCTGCTGCGGACACGCCGAATTTTTCTTCGAATGCTTTAACCAGGTCGTTCAGGTCCATTACGGACATGGCGCTAACTGCTTCCAGGATATCGTCTTTGCTAATTGCCATTTTGAAACTCCTAAATTTATTACGTTAGTTACATCAGATTGGTACTGAGAGAAAAAAGCGCGCGCAATTAAGCGGCTGCTGGGGCTTCTTCTGCTGCTGCTTCTGCAGGAGCTTCGGCGCCTTCGCCTTTTTTCGCTGCCAGGGCAGCCAGACCACGTGCAAAGCCCGAAACCGGAGCCAGCATAACGCCCAACAACTGCGAAATGAGGACTTCACGGCTAGGAATGCTCGCCAACGCGGTGACAGCAGCTGTATCCAGCGGCTTGCCTGCGTAGTTACCTGCTTTGATGACCAGTTTGTCGTTGGTTTTAGCGAAGTCAGCGATGACTTTAGCTGCTGCAACGGCATCGGCCGAGATCGAGTAGATCAACGGGCCGGTCATGGCATCTGCCAGGCTGGCGAATGCGGTACCTTCAACGGAGCGACGAGCCAGAGTGTTTTTCAACACACGCAGGTACACGCCTTGGGCACGCGCTTTAGCACGCAGTTGCGTCAAGTGACCAACCTGGATGCCACGATATTCGGCCACGACGATCGTTTGCGCATTTGCTACTTGTGCGGAAACTTCGGCGACGACGGCCTTTTTGTCATTCAGATTGAGACTCACGGTCAACCTCCTTAAATGATGTTCAGCGATCACAACCGAGTGGTTGAGCGCCTTGCATCGGTTCGAACACGGCGTCCGAAGTCAAGAAGTACTAAACTGAGCGGATGGATTCACGCAGCATGAGGACTACAAAACTTGTTCGGGTACACCATCTGCGTTGGGCACTTGCCGTTGCCGGCAAGCCTATTAACCTTCTGCATGTGCAATCGCAGTCGGCCCAACGGTCTTTGATTGTCTGCCTGCCTGATGTGAACACCAGGCAGACAGCCCAAAGATGCGCCCGCAGCGCCCGAAGGCGCTACAGGACTTGATTCTGTTACTTAAGCTGCCAGGCTAGCCTGGTCAACACGGACGCCAGCGCCCATGGTCGACGACAGCGAAACTTTGCGCAGGTACACGCCTTTGCTCGATGCTGGCTTGGCTTTGTTCAGTGCGTCGATCAGTGCGACCAGATTCGACTTCAGATCTGCGTCAGCGAACGATTTACGGCCGATGGTAGCGTGGATGATACCGGATTTGTCGGTACGGTACTGAACTTGACCGGCTTTCGCGTTTTTCACGGCGGTAGCGACGTCAGGAGTAACAGTGCCAACTTTCGGGTTAGGCATCATGCCGCGCGGGCCCAGGATCTGACCCAGGGTACCAACGATACGCATGGTATCTGGCGAAGCGATGACGATGTCGAAAGGCATGTCGCCGGCTTTGATCTGCTCAGCCAGGTCTTCCATACCAACGATGTCGGCGCCAGCTGCTTTGGCAGCTTCCGCTTTTTCGCCCGACGCGAAGACTGCCACGCGCACGGTTTTGCCGGTACCAGCTGGCAGCACGACGGAGCCGCGCACCACTTGGTCGGATTTCTTAGGATCAACACCCAGTTGTACCGATACGTCGATCGATTCATTGAACTTGGCCGTTGCGCACTCTTTGATCAGAGCGACAGCGTTGTCGAAAGCGTACACTTTGGTACGGTCGACTTTGGCTTTCAAAGCCTTGATACGTTTGGATAACTTAGCCATTATACAACACCTTCCACCGTGATACCAATCGAACGAGCGGAACCAGCGATGGTGCGTACAGCAGCATCCATGTCGGCAGCGGTCAGATCAGGGGTTTTCAATTTAGCGATTTCTTCAGCTTGTGCGCGGGTCAGCGTACCGACTTTGTCGGTATGTGGCTTCGGCGAACCTTTGGTGATCGCAGCAGCTTTTTTGATCAGGTAGGTTGCTGGAGGCGTCTTCATCACGAACGTGAAGGACTTGTCAGCGAACGCGGTGATCACGACTGGGATCGGCATGCCTGGTTCCATACCTTGGGTCTGCGCGTTGAACGCTTTGCAGAATTCCATGATGTTCAGACCGCGTTGACCCAGAGCTGGACCGATTGGTGGGGATGGGTTTGCTTTACCAGCTGGCACTTGCAGCTTGATAAAACCAATGATTTTCTTTGCCATGATGGCTCCTATCTTGGATTGAGTAGTAGCGCCCCGCCGATCCTACCCTGGCGGGGCTCCTCTGACCGGATTTTGCTGTTACTACCGCAACGCTCCTGGTGGCGTTTGAGACAGACTTAAACTTTTTCGACCTGGCCGAATTCGAGCTCTACCGGGGTAGCGCGGCCGAAGATGGTGACCGAGACGCGCACTTTGGATTTCTCGTAATTGACTTCTTCGACATTGCCGTTGAAATCGGTGAACGGACCATCCTTGATGCGTACCTGCTCGCCCACCTCGTACAAGGTTTTCGGACGGGGCTTTTCAACGCCTTCCTGCATCTGCTTCATGATGCCGTCGATTTCGCGCGCGGAGATCGGCGTCGGCTTGTTCGACTTGCCACCGATGAAACCGGTAACCTTGCTGGTATTCTTGACCAAGTGCCAACTCTCGTCCGTCATTTCCATTTCAACCAGCACATAGCCAGGATAGAAACGACGTTCGGTGACGGACTTCACGCCATTCTTGACTTCGACGACTTCTTCGATCGGCACCAGAATCTGGCCGAACTGGTCTTGCATGCCCGCGCGCTCGATGCGCTCGGTCAGTGCGCGCATGACGCTTTTTTCCATGCCGGAATAAGCATGCACGACATACCAGCGCTTGCTGCTCACTGGCACGCTCAGCGCTGCACCAGTATCCGCTACCGGAGCGTCGCCCGGAACGGACTCGTCCGCCGCTTCATCATGCACATTTTCGCTCATTATTTTTTCCAACCCAGAATTACGTCATACAACAAAAACTCGAGCAATTTATCCGTGCCCCACAGGAAAATCGCCATGACCAGCACAAAGGCAAACACGATCGCAGTAATCTGCGTGGCTTCTTTGCGGGTAGGCCAAACGACTTTCTTGGTTTCGCGCACAGCTTCTTTGGCGAAATTGAGAAATTCACGGCCGGTCGTCGAGACATACAAGAGCGCAACAGCAATAACCAAACCAGCCACAAGCGCGCTTGCACGCACCAGAGCTGGTTGGCCTGCCAGGTAATAAAACCCGACTACTCCTGCAATCGCAGCCACTATTGCCAGCGCGACTTTTATCTTGTCACTCGACGTGCTAACGGTTTGCACGGATTGATTTGACATTTTTCTACTTTCGGTGCCCTGCACCTTGACGGTGGCAGGGACGGAGGGCATCGAACCCCCAACCTTCGGTTTTGGAGACCGACGCTCTGCCAATTGAGCTACGTCCCTACGTAAAACTTTCGAGGAGTGCTATTCTACCACCCAAGACGCCCCGGGTGGAAGCATAACATTTCCTTATGCGATGATTTTTGCAACCACGCCGGCGCCGACGGTACGGCCGCCTTCACGGATAGCGAAGCGCAGACCTTCTTCCATCGCGATCGGGTTGATCAGCTTGACGG
>NZ_LRIC01000063.1:0-67526 GCF_001758725.1 Janthinobacterium sp. HH106
AACGGTGTCGCTGGTGGTGTCGGATTACGCGGCTGCGCCGCTAATCCGACCTACCCGACCTACCCGACCTGCCCGACCTACCCGACCAGTGCGACCTGTCCGGTCTGCCCGATCTACGTTCTATCTTTATTGAGATCATCGTCGCTGAGCGATGAGCGCGAGCCGCTCTGGCTGCTGGTGCCGGCGCGGCTGCCGCTCATGGAGCTGCCGGACAGGCTGCCTTCGCTGCCCGATTGCAGGCTGGCGCCACCGCGCAGGTCGCTGCCCGATGGCATGCGGCTGCCGGCCATGGCGCCGCTGCTGTAGCGCGTGCCGCTGCCATAGAACGCTTCCATCTGCTGGTTCCAGGCATCGCTGCCCATGTCGGGCCAGTTGTTCTTGTCGAAGCCGGGAGCGTTTTTCAGCAGGTCTTTGTCCACGTTGAGCAGGAAGCGCTTGTTGACGGTGTCCAGGGTCAGGCGTTCCCAGGGCACGGCAAACAATTTGTCGCCCATGCCCAGGATGCCGCCGAACGACAGCACGGCATAGGCGATCTGGCCGGTGCGCATGTCGAGCATGATTTCCTTGATGTCACCCAGCTCCTCGTCGTTGTGATTGTAGACTTCGTCCCCGATCAGGGTGTCGGCCCCCATCAGGGCTGGCCCCGGGCCGTCGTGGTTGCGGTACATGCCCAGGATGTCGCGGTCCAGATAGCTCATGGTGTTCTCTCCTCTGGTGAAATGCTGATCGAACATGCAGATTAAGCTTACGCACCTGTTCGCGTTTGATCTGCCTCAATGGTGTTAAGTAACCCCCAATAAATTATTATGATTTCTGACTTCCATAACCGGCGCTCTGCAAGGTGGCCGACGAGGCTTGCCCACTGCTAGCAGTGCTCGCACTGCGTTGCAGTGGACGCCTTGCATAGCATCCGGTTCTGTTCGTCATAAATTCACAATAATTTCCTGAGGATTACTTAGCGGCACTTTTATCCGTGTGCAAACGTACGGTGTGGTCGGCCAATTGCGGTACTCTATGCGTTCTACGGAGGAGGCCGCACATGCTGACGATGCAACGATGCAGAGGGATGAACTTGCGGTACGCTCCACCAAGACACGCGCGCCGAGCGCCATGGTAAAGCCCGCCACCAAATGGCTGCGCGGGCTATTGCGCGCCGGTAAGGCACAGCAGCGCACGGCAACCAAGCTGGCCAAGGTGCTGTTCGGGCCCGTGCCTGCCAAGCCCAGGGCCAAGCCCCGCAGCAAGCCTGTGGCCAAGACCAGGCCGACGCCGCGCGCCAGGCCCGCCAGCGACGCCGTGCCCTCGCTGGCGCCGTTTGCCACGCCCCTGTCGCCACCGCGCGTGCGCAAGCGAACGGCGCCCCCGCCGGGCAAGTGGCTGGCCGCCCACTACGCGCCGTTGGCGGAACTGGGGCAGTTGCCCGGACGGCGCCTGCCTTATTTTTTGTACCTGCCCGAAAAAGCGCCGAGCGCCGCCATGCGCAGCCGTGGCCGGCCGCTGCTGGTGATGCTGCACGGCTGCGAGCAGAGCGCCACGCAGTTTGCCGACGGCACGCGCATGAACCGCCTGGCCGAGCGCAAGGGCTATGCCGTGCTGTATCCGCAGCAATCGCTGCGCTCGCATGCGCGCCGCTGCTGGAAGTGGTACGACAAGCTGACGCAGGAGGGCGGCGGCGACGTGCGCCTGATCGTCGGCGCCATCGAGCAGGTGGCGGCCCGCTATGCGATCGACCGCGCGCGCATCTATATCTGCGGCATTTCCGCCGGCGCCGGCATGGCGCATATCGTGGCCCTGAATCACCCGCATCTGTTCGCCGCGCTGGGCCTGCATTCGGGTCCTGTGTTTGGCGCCGGCCATAACCTGATCGGCGCGCTGGGCGTGATGCAGCATGGCGCCAGTGCCCGCGCCGATGCGGCCATCGATGAAGTGCTGGCGCGCCAGCCCGCGTTCCCCCGCCTGCCCACCATCCTGCTGCAAGGGCAGGCCGACAAGGTGGTGCGTCCCATTAACCAGACGCAGCTGGTACGCCAGAGCGTGCGCGTGAACCGCATGCCCGCCGATACGCTGGTAACGGCGCAGCGCCTGCCCGGCGGGGCTGCGGGCGGGCGCAATCCGGCCCATGCCTATGCGCTGCACGACTATCAGGTGGGCAAGCAGGTGCTGCTGCGCGTGGCGCAGGTCGAGCACCTCGAGCACGCGTGGAGCGGCGGCGACGCCAGCCTGCCGTTCAACGACAAGGCCAAGCCCGACGCCAGCAAGATGCTGCTCGATTTCTTCGCCGGCCACCGCCGCCGGTAAGCGGCTCGCCGCGCGCCCACTGGTACGCATCGTTTTTCCCTTCCCGGCATGCCCGCGCCAACGCGCCGGCATGCTGGCGCGCCCTTTTCAGGGCAGGCGCCATTCCCGCAATGCCATGGAATTATCGTAAGTGGTATTGCTGCGGTATTTAAAAATCACAAAAATCGGCGTTAAAAATACTAATTGGTATACAATTGGTATACGTTTTCAGTGTGAGATGTGTCCGCCGTCCCATGCCCCGACGGCTGGCATGCACTGACGGCAGCCACCCACGTTACGGAACGCGCCATGTCCATCAAGTCCAAGCAGTTGCTGTGGTTTTTTGCGTTTTTTCTCGTCTTCGAACTGAACATCTATCTGTCGAACGACATGATCATGCCGGCGATGCTGGGCATCGTCGACGAGTTCCAGGCGGAGAAAAAGTTTGTCCCCCTGTCCCTGAGCCTGTATTTGCTGGGCGGCAGTTCCCTGCAGATTTTCCTGGGGCCATTGGCCGACTGCATCGGCAAACGCAAGCTGGTGTTGACCGGCAATGCCTTGTTCCTGCTGGCCACCTTGGCCGTGCCATTGACCGCCTCGATCGAGCAATTTCTCGCCGTGCGCTTCATCCAGGGCATGGGCTGCTGCTTCATCTTCGTCGGCTATGCCATGATCCATGAACTGTTCGACGACATGGCCGCCGTCAAGCTCAGCAGCATTCTGTCGAGCACCACCATCCTCGCGCCCCTGGCCGGTCCCATCCTCGGCAGCGCCATCATCAGCCGGCTGGACTGGCGCTACGTCTTTTTCCTCTCCGGCCTGCTGGCGCTGCTGTCCTTGCTGGGCCTGTTCAAGACCATGCCGCGCGCGGCCCCCAGGGGCACGCGCCTGGACCTTGCCGCCATCGTGCGCAGCTACGCGGCCATTTTCAGCAACAAGCGCTTCATGTTCGGCATGTTTACGGCCGGGCTGGCCACCGTGCCCCTGACGGCCTGGATCGGTTTCTCGCCCATCTTCGTGCTGCAGGAAATGGGCGCCTCCTACGCCACGTATATCGCCCTGCAATGCGTGATTTTGTCGGGCTTTGTCCTCAGCAGCATCGCCATCCAGCGCCTGCGCCAGGATTTCCCCCTCGTCCATCTGCTGCGCCTGGGCGGGCTGATCGCGGCCGCCGGCATGCTGGGCGCCGGCGCGGGCCGCCATCACGTCGACGTGTTCGCCGCCTGCATGTTTGTCTATTCCATCGGCTTCGGCCTGTTCAATGGCGCCCTGATACGCAGCGCGATTACGGCCAGCAAGGAATCGGTGACCTTGACGACGGCTGCCATGAGCTTGTTGTACTGCATTTATCTGTCCGCCTGGCTGCAGCTGTACAACGTGCTGTGCCAGCGTTTCGGCTATGCGCTGGAAACGTATGCGCTGCTCAATATCCCCGTCATCGTGGTCATCGCCGCCTGCCTGCTGCTATTTACGCGGGGCATGGCGGGGCGCCGGGAAAGCGAGGTGCTGCTCGCCCGGCACTGATGGCGCAGCGATGCGCATGTTGTCGACCTTGTTTTACCTCCTGCGAAGTTTATTGACACTCTCCTGCGGAAAATGGTGCGCCCATGAAAATAGATGACCTGGCCTCGAAACACGATCAAGCAAAGATTTTCAACCTGGAATACGAGTTCCGCATCAACCGGCTGAAGCTCGATTACATCACTCTGGCCGATGTGCGGCCCCCTGGCATTGATCTGGAACAACTGGCCGCGGAACACCAGGCGGGGATCGCCGCCCTGCGCAGCTTCGTCGGTCTGAACTTTAACCATTTCAATGCGGCAAGCTGTTCCTCGCTCAGCTGCATCCCCACGCGCGCCCTCGGTGACGACGAGCGCTACCTGCACCGCATCTGGATGGGCGGACCGCTGCCCGCCATCGCATTTGACGCGATCGGGCAGTGGGGCGCGGCGCTGGAAGAAGTGCGGCACAACGGCGGCGCGCCGTATGTCTCCATCCTGTGGGTGTGGGATGCGCAGCAGCTGCGCAATGACGAACGCTTCAGCCCCACGGGCGGCGCCGGGCGCTACACGATAGGCCGCTATGCCATCGGCGGCACGACCCTGCACATCAATTCGCTGCGCGCGCTGGCGCTCGACTTCGCGCCGGCCCGCTTCGACATTCTCGATATCCTGCATACGCAGCGCTACTTCGCCACCCTGTCCGATTATTTCCGCATCCTCATCATGTGCGAATACGGCGGCATGTACATGGACGTCGATACGATCCCGCACAATCCGGCGACGATTTTCCTGATGAAGCCGGAAGTGCCCGACTATTTCCAGCGCAAGAGTGATGACAGCGAAGAGCGCCGGCATGTCAGCTGGATGAATCTGTTTCTCGATGAAACGGGCATGCTGATCGCCAAGAAAAACGACGCCGCGTTGCGCGTGATCCAGCGTAATGTGAACCTCGCCTATGCGGGCATCGATGCGCAGATTCCCCGTTCCTGTCCGCAATTCGAGGCGCAGCTGTTCGGCCAGTTCTATGCGGAATGGAAGAAAAATCTGGGCGTGACCCTGCTCAGCCATGCCGAGTTCTACCAGCGCTATTGCGTGCTGTATGACGGCGTGCGCGAAGCGGTGGCGGGCGGCATCCGCGGCATGCGCTTGCTGGACGATATCATTACCGGCATGCACATCCCCTTGAGCGACGAAGAGCGGCGCGCGTATGCGCGCTGCGTGGCGCGGCTCGACGAGATCGACTGGCAACTCGATGATCCTTTGCGCCTGCCCGACATCGTCGACGTGTTCGACATCGAGGAAGTGCCGCGCATGGCGTATGCGGCCCAGCTGCGGGCGGACATCGATCACTTCCACTATTACTCGGTGCTCTCAAGCGATCCGCAGCTCGATCGCGTAAATGACGTTTTTTGCCGCTACCTGCTGGCCCACCGTTCTCAGCATATTGCCGCCGGCAATTTCTGGCGCCCCACCGTCGGCCGCCACGGCAGCCGCATGCCGGCCGTCAGCGAGGCCGCCCCGCCAGGTGACGAGGCGCAGGCGGGCTTGCTGTCGCATGCGCCGCTCAAGCTGGTGGCAGGTGAACTGCTGGGCGACGAGGCGAAGAACCGCATGGCCAAACTGCTGTTTGCCACCAGTTATCTGGAATACTGCTCGTTCGGCAATAAACTCAATCTGCAGTTCGTCGAATTGCAGCGGCGGCAAAACATCGATCCGTATCTGGCGCACATCCACGGCCTGCATGACGAGGACGAGCGCTTCATCGGCTTTTTCACGGCCGCGACGATGGACGAGTTCCAGGCCTGCGGCGCCGTGTCATATTACCGTGACGATATGAAGGCGCTCGACGATGCGTATGACGCCTTCGTGCTCGCGCATGCGCGCGCCGACGACTGTTTCGTCAGCAGCCTGGCCATCGACGAGAAATACCGCGGGCAGGGCCTGTTCCGGCAAATGTTCCATGAAATCCGTGACCTGGCCAGCCGCAAGGGCTGTGCGCGCATCACCCTGACGGTGTGGGAAAAGAGCGAAGCGCTGCAAGTGTATCTGCACAAGGGTTTTCGCAGCGTGGGCACGTTCGACTATGCCTACAGCCTGTTCTATGACCGGCTGCATTTCCTCGTGTATGAGGGAAACTGAGGGGAAACTGAGGGAGAGCAGGGGCGGCCGGCAGCCGCCCCGCGAGGGTGCTTACAAGGCCAGGAAGGCCAGGCCCGCCACGGCCGTCGGCAGCAGGGCGCCGGCCAGCAGGCCGACGGCGCCGATCGATTCATCCTTGAAGCCGCGGCGCAGCAGGGCCACGCCGGCCGGGTTCGGCGCATTGGCGATGACGGTCAGGCCGCCGCCGGCCACGGCGCCGGCCATCAGCATGTATTTCGCTTCGTCCGTCATGCCGACGATCAGCGAACCGAGGTAGGTGAGGGCTGCATTGTCCGTGATCGCCGTCAAGCCCAGGGCGCCGAAGAACAGGGCCAGCGGCTTCAGACTCGAGACGATCGGTTGCAGCCACCATTGCTGCATGCCGCCCAGTACCACCAGGCCGCCGAGGAAGAAGCCGACCAATAAACCCTCTTTCAGGATCAGCGGGCTTTGATAGCGCTCATACGCCTGCACGAAGCCGAGGAAGAACAGGAACAGGCCGATGAACAGCACGGGATGATGCGCCAGGGTGACGACGCCGGCCAGCACGATCATGTGCACGAGGCTGACGGCCAGCGGCACTTTCGGCGCTTCGACTTCACCGGCTTTCGGCTTGATGTCGGAGGTGTTGCTATGCAGGTATTTGCGCAGCAATATGCTTACGCCCGTGGCATTGACCAGCACGGCGATGGCGGCTTTCCAGCCGAAATGGGTGGCCATGAAGGCGCTGTCCCAGTTCCATGTGGTGGCTACCATCAGCACGGGCGGCGCCGCATACGAGGTGAGGGTGCCGCCGATGGAAACGTTGACGAACAGCACGCCCAAGGCGCCGTATTTCAGCCATTCAGGGATGCCCGGGCGGAAGATTTGCGGCGCCAGCATCAGCGCGGCCAGGGTCATGGCGGCCGGTTCCGTGATCAGGGAGCCCGTCAGCGGCACGAGCGCCAGGCCCAGCCAGACGAGGGCCAGTTCCGTGCGCAGCGGCATCACGCGCGCCACGCCTTTCAACAGGCGCTGCACGGCGTCGAGCACGGGGCGCGAGGCGGCCACGACCATGACGACGAAGACGAACAGCGGTTCCGTGTAATGGCGCGACTCGGCGTACTCGATGGCCGCATCGCTGCCCGAGACAAAGGCCATGATGATGATCAGGATGAAGGCCCAGAAGCCGAACACGACTTCCACTTCGCCCAGCAGATGCAGCAAGCCCGCATGGCGGGGGTGGCGCCGCGATAATGTTTCAAACGATTTGGCGGCGAAGGTGTGGATGAGCGCAAGGCCGAAGACGATGGCGCTGATGAGTTGGATGGTGGTCAAATGCGTTTCCTTATGGACGGAGGAAGCCGCCCGGTGCATTGCCGAGCGGTAAGGAGAGTGCTTATGGTACAGCAATCGATGCCAGAAACGGGGTTTTTCGGACATGGCGGAGCGGCCTGCGGGCAGGCGCTGCGCAGATAAGCCTTGCCAAAAGCGGGTCCGGATAGTACTGTATATGCATACAGTATTCATCTTGATATTCAATTATGCAACATTCCCAATTGATGGCGTCGCCGGAAGCCTTGCACCCGTCCCTGTGGCGTGCGTCGCAGCTGGGCCAGGGCGCCGCGCGCTGCCTGGATACGGGCTTTGCCGCCCTGTCGGCGCAGCTGCCCGGCGGCGGCTGGCCCAGCGGCAGCCTTATCGATCTGCTGGTGCAGCAGCCGGGCAGCGGCGAATTGCGGCTGCTGGCGCCCGCGCTGGCGCAGCTGCCGGGCTTGCCCATCGTGCTGCTGCAGCCGCCCCATCCGCCGCAGGCGCTGGCCCTGGCCGCGCAGGGGCTGGCGCCGTCGCAATTGCTGTGGCTCAAAAGCGCCGGCAGCAAGGATGCCCTGTGGGCGGCCGAGAACATCTTGCGCAGCGGCACGTGCGGCGCCCTGCTGTTCTGGCAATCGCACGTGCGCGCCGACAGCCTGCGCCGGCTGCACCTGGCGGCGCAGTCGGGCAACACCCTGTTCTGCATGCTGCGCCCCCTGCACGGCGCGCAGGATGCGTCGCCCGCGCCGCTGCGCCTGTCCGTGCGTCCGGCCGCCGGCGGCATCGAGATCGGCTTCATCAAGCGCCGGGGACCGCAGCGCGACGCGCCGTTGTTCCTGCCCCTGCAACCTCCTTCTTTACTGCTGCGCCATGCGACTCTGGATCGGCCTGTACCTGCCCCGGCTCCCGCTCGAAGTGTTTTGCCCGCGCTGGTCGGCTGACAGCCTCGGCGTGGTGCTGGAGCAGGAGCAAGTGATGGCCCTGTCGCCGCTGGCATTGGCCGCCGGCATCCGGTCGGGCATGCGCCGCGCGGGCGCGCTGATGCTGGCACCGCAGGCGCGTTTGCACGAGCGCTCGCCCGAGCTGGAAGCGCAGGCCCTGCAGGCGGTGGCGCTGGCGCTGCTGCAATATTCGCCGCTGGTGGCGCAGGGCGAGGAAGCGACCCTGCTCGTCGACGCGGGCGCCAGCCTGCGCCTGTTCGGCGGCGTGCGCGCCCTGTGCCGGCACATCGCGGCCAGCTTGCGCGCGCTCGGCTACACGGCCCAGCTGTCGTGCGCCCCCACGGCACGCGGCGCCTGGCTGCTGGCGCGCGCCGGGATGCGCCGGGGCCGGACCTTGAGCATGGCCAGCCTCGTGCGCCGCCTCGATGGCTTGCCGTGCGCCTTGCTGCCGCCCGCGCGCCCCTGGCTCGACTGGTTCGAGGGCATCGGCTGCCGCACCCTGGGGCAGTTGCGCCACTTGCCCCGGCCCGGCTTGCAGCGCCGCTGCGGCGGGGCCTTGCTGGCCATGCTCGACGACGCGCATGGCCACAGCACGGAACTGTTCGTCTGGCTCGAAGCGCCGCCCACGTTCCGCGCCAGCCTGGAACTGTTCGACCGCGTGGAGCACGCCGACGCGCTGCTGTTCGGCGCGCGCCGCCTGCTGCAGCAAATGACGGGCTGGCTGTGCGCGCGGCAATTTGCCGTCGAGCGCATACAGCTGCTGCTGGCGCACGAACGGGGCAGGGTGGCGCGCCCGCCCACCGTCATCGACCTGGCGCTGGGCGAAGCCGTCTGGCGCGACGAGCATCTGGTGCGCCTGCTCAAGGAGCGCCTGGCGCAGCTGGCGCTGGAGGCGCCCGTGATCGGCTTGAGCCTGGAAGCGCTGCAGGTGCAAGCGATGGCGCCGCCCAGCGAGAGCCTGTTCCCCGAGCCGGGCGGCACGCCGCAGGAGCGTCAGCGCCTGCTGGAATTGCTGGTGGCGCGCCTGGGCACAGACAATGTCTTGCAGGCCGCACCGCGCGCCGATTACCGCCCCGAGGCGGCCAACCAGTGGCTGCCGCTGCCGGTCAGGGGCAGTGGCAAGAACGCGCCACCCGACTTGCCGCCCGGCTTGTCCGGCATGCCCCGTCCCGGCTGGCTGCTGGCCCAGCCCATCGCCCTCTTGATGCGCGAACACCGTCCCTTCTATGGCTCGCCCTTGAAAATGGTGTCCGTTGCCGAGCGCATCGAAGCGGGCTGGTGGGGCCAGTCGCAGGCGCGCGATTATTTTATTGCGGAAGGCCTCGACCATGCCCACTACTGGGTCTACCGCGAACGCATCGCCGGCAGCGGAGAAGACGCCGCGCCGCGCTGGTTTTTGCATGGTCTGTTTGGCTGAAGGCGGTGTCCTGCTGAAACTGCCATGCTTGGCTATACTTGCTTTCTTGCGCCGCGTCTTTAATTGAAATGAAGGATATCCATGACACCGCTTTCCGACTTCCCCATCACCCAAAAATGGCCTGCCCGGCATCCCGAGCGCCTGCAGCTGTACTCGCTGCCCACGCCGAACGGCATCAAGGTCTCGATCCTGCTGGAAGAGCTGGGCCTGGCGTACGAGCCGCACCTGGTCAGCTTCGAGCAAAACGACCAGCTGTCGCCCGCCTTCCTGTCCCTCAATCCCAACAACAAGATTCCCGCCATCCTCGACCCGAACGGTCCCGACGGCAAGCCGCTGGCCCTGTTCGAGTCGGGCGCCATCCTGCTGTACCTGGCGGAAAAGACGGGCAAGTTCCTGCCGCAGGATGCGGGCTTGCGCTACGAAACCATCCAATGGCTGATGTTCCAGATGGGCGGTATCGGCCCCATGTTCGGCCAGGTGGGCTTCTTCCACAAATTCGCCGGCAAGGAATACGAAGACAAGCGTCCGCTCGAACGCTACCTGGGCGAAGCGAAGCGTTTGCTGGGCGTGCTCGAGCAGCGCCTGCAGGGCCGCGACTGGATCATGGGCAGTCAGTACACGATTGCCGATATCGCCATCTTCCCGTGGGTGCGCTGCCTGGTGGGTTTCTATGGCGCGGGCGACCTGGTCGGTTTTGATAATTTCCCGAACGTGCGGCGTGCGCTGGATGCGTTCCTGGCCAGGCCAGCCGTTGCCAGGGGCGTGGATATTCCCAAGCGTGGTTAAAACAGGCGGCGGCCGGGCGGCGCTACAATGCGCCATCGGCCGCCCTGCGCGGCAGCTTTGATCTGAGACAATGAAATCCACCCGGCAAGATTTTCCCGGCGCGCACGGCCATGTGCTGGCGGCGCGCCTCGACGCGCCCGACGGCGCCATCCGCGCGTACGCGCTGTTCGCCCACTGTTTTACCTGCGGCAAGGATGTGCTGGCCGCGCGGCGCATCGCGCAAGGCTTGACGGAACACGGCATCGCCGTGCTGCGCTTCGACTTCACGGGACTGGGCGCCAGCGAGGGCGAGTTTGCCGCCACGAATTTCTCGTCGAATGTGGACGATTTGATCGCCGCCGCCGATTTCCTGCGGGCAAAACATGCTGCGCCGCAATTGCTGATCGGCCACAGCCTGGGCGGCGCCGCCGTGCTGGCGGCCGCCGCGCACGTGCCGGAAGCCACCGCCATTGCCACCCTGGCCGCGCCGAGCACGCCCGCCTACGTGACGCGCATGTTCAGCGAGCATCTGGAGCGAATCGCTGCCGAAGGCGAAGCGCTGGTGCAGCTGGAAGGGCGGCCCTTCCGCATCCGCCAGCAATTCGTCGACGACGCGGGCCGCCACAGTTTAAAGGAGCACATCGCCGGCCTGCGCCGCGCCCTGCTGGTGATGCACGCGCCGAACGACACGACGGTGAGCCTGTCGAACGCGATGGATATTTTTACTGCCGCGAAGCACCCGAAAAGCTTCGTCTCGCTCGACGACGCCGACCACTTATTGACGGGGCGCAATGATGCGGCCTATGTCGCCAACGTCATCGCCGCGTGGAGCGCGCGCTATCTGCAGGCTGCGCCTACGCCATGAGGCTTGCAGGCGCGGCCAGTTTTTTTCTGACAAGCAGAAACACGATGGCGCCCAGCGGCAAGGAGACGATGAATGTCCAGGGCTGGTAGGCGCTGGGCAGGAATAAATACTGTCCCGTCGCCCAGTTGAGCGACAGCTGGCCGAAGCCGATGCTGATGAACAGCAACCAGGGCCATTTTCTCACGGTCAGCTTGCTGCGCAGGCATAACACGAGGGCAGACAAAATCAGCATGGGGGAGAGGATGGCAGCGCCGAGCACCACGTAGTGGCGCAGCGATTTGCCGCGCAGCGTGAAGGTCGCCTGCTGTTCCAGCGATGCCGTCTGCGGCGCCACGCTCAAGCCCATGATGGTGGCGTCAGTGCCATATTTTCTCAGCACGATGGTGCTGACGATCCATTTTTCCGGATAGGCATATTCGAAGCTGATACGCAGCAATTGCGGTATATCGCGCTGTTCAATGCGCTGGTAGCCCACCACCTTGACGTACTGGGGCTCGCCTGCCGGGAAGGCGGCGCTCAAGGCGGGCAGCGCCTGGCGGATCTGATCGCCGTTATTGCCCGGCTCGGTTGCCATGCGCACATAGTCCAGCTGTTTTTCACGCAGCAGATCGCTGTAATGCCGCGCCAGCTGCTGGTCTTGCAGCGGGACTATCTGTTCAAAGTCCTTGATCATGTCGGATTGCTGGCATCCGGCCAGCATGCAAAACAGGAAGGGCAGGGCGCAGGTGCGCAGAAAGAGCAGGAACATGGGCAAAGGAGCAAGGGGACGATGAAAAACGCCGCCCCTGCAGGGGCAGGCGCGGCGCATGATGGCGTTCCGGTGGCGAAGGCTCAGTCTTCGTCAAACTCGGCCGAAAGATCCTTCCAGCCCTTGCTGACGGCAAAGGCGGAAAATTCCTCGGGCGCTTCCAGGACGATCAGTTTCTTGTCTTGCAAGCCCAGGTCGCCATGGCCGAAGTCGGGGCCCACGTAGCCAAGGCTGCGCAGGCGGGCCAGGATGTGGCCGACCAGGGTCTTGTCCTTGTAGGCGCCCGCTTCGAGCGGGGCGGCGAAATCGACGTAGACGTCGATGATGCCGTAGCCTTCGTCGAAGATGCGGATGGCCTTGATGTCATGGGCACGGCCGGAGCCGTCGGTGGCCTTGAAGGGGCCGCTGAGCTGGATGTCGGTGTCATTGTTCATGCCGCCAGCATACACCAAAAGCCGGTCCCGCATAGGGGGCGCGGCACAAAATCGCCGGGCAATCTCCGCCTCAGCGCGCCTGCAGGATGGCCGACAGGCGGTCGCGCGTGCCGGCGATGCGTTCCAGTTGCGGGTAGCGCAAGCCGCCGTGGTAGTCGAGCGCTACCGTCTGGAATTGCTTGCCCTTTTTGACCAGCAAGTTGATCGGCTGCGGGCTGGCCTTGGCCGCCTGGATGGCCGCCTTCAGCAGCTTGGGCGTGTAAGCCGTGCCATTCACGGCGAGCAAGGTCGTGTTGCCGGACAAACCTGCCTGGAAGGCGGGGCCGTCCCACAGCAGCTTGTCCAGCTTGCCGTCCTTGTCGATCGTCAAACCCAGCGAATAGCTCAGGTCCGTGCTCTTGCTGCGCTCTTCATTCGCTTTCAGGAAGGGCGTCGGCGTGTCGCGGTAGACGAGTTTCCAGCCGGCGCGGGCCAGGCCATCGAGCGGTGCGCCGGGGCCGTGGCTCTCCAGGCGCGTGCGAAAAAAGGCGGCCCAGTCGTGCGGCTGCACGGCGTTCAGGGCCGCGACGACATCCTCGAAGGTGTAGGGCAGGGGCGTGGTGCTGCCATCCTGCATGCCAAAGAAACTGCGGGCGAAGTCGTCCAGCGAGCGGCGCTCGCGGGACAGTGCGCGGATGGTGGTGTCGACGTCGAGCCAGATCAGCGCGCCTTCCATATAGTAATCCTCGTCGCGCTGCCAGCTGCTCCAGGCTATGGGGCGCCGGCCATTGATGATGGGATCGTTCGTCGTATCCTGCATGGTGCGCCAGCTGCGCCCGGGCATCACGTCGTAATGGGCTGCCGTGGCGGCGAACAGGTCGCGCATGTTGGCTGGCGCCACCAGGCCGGAACGGGCCGCCAGCACATTGCCCCAATATTGCGTCTGGCCTTCGTAGACCCACAGCAGGCTGTTTTGCAGCGGCGTGTTGAAATCCGGCGTGTCCTGACCGGCGGGACGGCGGAACTTGCCGTTCCACGAGTGCACCAGCTCGTGCGGCAGCAGCACGCGGCCCGCCTCGTTCTTGTCCCACTCGCTGAAATAGCCGGGCTTGACGCCGTTTTCGCTCGACTGCAGGTGTTCGCGGCCGATGCCGCCGAACTCGTCGCTCAAGGCCAGCAGGAAATCATAGTGGCGGTAGTGGCGTGCACCGAACAATTTGTAGGCTTGCTGCAGCATGGCCCGGTGTTGTTCGACTTGCTGCGGCGACGCCTCCAGGCTGTCGGCGCTGTCGGCCATCACGTTCAGCAGCACGGGCACCCTGGCGCCCGGGTCGAGGTCGATGCGCTCGACATGGCGGCCGGCAAAGACGGGCGAGTCGACCAGGGTGTCAAGGTCCAGCGGCTCGAAATCGACTTGCTGGCTGGCCGGCGTGGCCGCCCGCGCGCGCACTTCCAGGGCGCTGGCAAATTCCCAGCCGGCCGGCAGGGTCAGGCTCGGTTGCACGAGAATGTCGCGCGCGGCGCGCCCGGCCGGATACAGGGTCATCGCATGCCATTGCACGCCCAGCATGGCGCTTGTCATGGTGATGCGGCCCTGGCTCGTGTCGACGGGCGAGAGTAGCTGGTATTGCGCTTCCACGGCCGTGGCGCCGGCCGGCACGTCGAGGTGAAAAGCGAACATATTGACGGGGTCGCGCCGCCACTCCAGGGGCGCGCCGTTGGCGGACAGGCGCAGGCCGGCCAGCTGGTTCAGCGGGCCGCTGGGGCCGTGGTTGCCCGGTACCCATTGCGGATACAGCAAGGTCAGCTTGCCGGGCGCGGCGGGAATGCTTGCGCGGATGCTGAACAGTTGCTGCGCCACATTGCTGGCGTCCACCTGCAGCACGATGGGGGGAGCAGTGGGCGAGGCGGCCTGGGCCGCAGTGGAAACGAGAAGCGAGAAGGACAGGGACAGGACGGCACGGGAATAGGGCATGGAGCGGGGCATGGGACGGGGCGGCGGGGAGGACAAAGGGCGAGTCTAGCATTCTGTAAAAATTTCTTACAAATTTGAGGCCGTCTGGGGCGTTTTACGCCAATTTCAAGGCCTTGAAAGGGACTGGAGAGGCCGTATATCGGTAACAGGCGGATGCTCATGGTGAGGTCCGCCCCTCTTATCGCTTCATTTGAAAAGGATATTTATCATGCGTACTTTTGACCTTGCTCCTCTGTATCGTTCCGCCATCGGCTTTGACCGCCTGGCACAGCTGCTCAACGAACAACGCGCCGATGCGCAACCGAGCTATCCGCCTTACAACATCGAACTGGTGTCGGAAGATAAATACCGTATCGTGATGGCATTGGCTGGCTTCTCGCGCGAAGAAATCGACATCATCACCGAACGCGACTCGCTGCACGTCACGGGCCGCAAGCAGAAAGATGGCGTCGAGCGCACGTTCTTGCACCGCGGCATCGCTGCCCGCGACTTCGAACAGCGTTTCCAGCTGGCCAACCACGTGAAGGTCACGGGCGCCACGTTTGAAAACGGCATGCTGACCATCGACCTCGTGCGCGAAGTGCCGGAAGCGCTGAAACCGCGCAAGATCGAGATCGGTACCGGCACCGGCAGCGATACCGTCAGTGTGCTGGAACAGCGCCAGGCAGCCTGATCTGATCGCGGCGCCCCTAGGGCGCCCGGGCTAGCTTCTCTCATGCAGTAAAATACTGGCCGGTTGATCCGGCCAGTGTCACGTCCGGAGCCCGTTCGGGCTTCCATTGATTGTCATGCGGCACGCAAGATTAAACCCTGCTTAAAGGCGCAAATGCCTGTTTCCAAATGGAAAAATGTTAAGCACCGCCTAAGACTCGTGGCCCAATATTGCATACATCAAAATCTCATTGAATGAGGAGCAATTCATGGAACAGCAAACGAATACCGCATCCCTGAAAATCAAACGCACCGTAGCCGCGCTGGCCGCGATCGGTGTGCTGGGCGCCGGCGGCGCCATGGTGGTGCATCAGAACAATGCCGGCGCGAATGCCGCCGCCGCTGGCGCCCCCGCCGCCCCCGTGGCTGCCGCCGTGGCGCCTGCAGCCAGCGCGCCGCTGGTGGCCTTGCCCGATTTTAGCCAGATCGCCGCGCGCAACAGCCCGGCCGTCGTCAATATCAGCGTCACGGGCAGCACCAAGGTGGCCTACGACCCATCGGCCCAGGCCGGCAACGACGACTTCGGCAACGACCCCTTCTTCGAATTCTTCCGCCGCTTCCAGGGCCCGCAAGGCGGACAGCGGGGCGGGCGCGACGTGCCCACGCACGGCCTCGGTTCGGGCTTCATCGTCAGCCCCGACGGCGTCATCATGACCAACGCCCACGTGGTGCGCGATGCGCGCGAAGTGACCGTCAAGCTCAACGACCGCCGCGAATTCCGCGCCAAGGTGCTGGGCACGGATCCGAAGACCGATATCGCCGTGCTGAAGATCGATGCCAATAACCTGCCCGTCGTGCCGCTCGGCCATTCGAGCGACCTGAAAGTGGGAGAGTGGGTGCTGGCCATCGGTTCGCCATACGGTTTCGACAGCACGGTGACGGCCGGCGTCGTCAGCGCCAAGGGCCGTTCCCTGCCCGACGACAGCAATGTGCCGTTCATCCAGACGGACGTGGCGGTCAACCCCGGCAACTCGGGCGGTCCGCTGTTCAATACGCGCGGCGAAGTGGTCGGCATCAATTCGCAGATCTACAGCCAGACGGGCGGCTTCCAGGGCTTGTCGTTCGCCATCCCGATCGACCTGGCCGGCCGCATCAAGGACCAGATCGTCGCCACGGGCAAGGCCAGCCATGCCAAGCTGGGCGTGACGGTGCAGGAAGTCAACCAGGGCTTTGCCGACTCGTTCAAGCTGGCCACGCCGGAAGGCGCGCTGGTGGCCAACGTCGAGCGGGGCAGCCCGGCCGACAAGGCGGGCCTGAAATCGGGCGACGTCGTGCGCAAGGTGAATGGCCAGCGCATCATCGGCTCGGCCGACTTGCCGGCGCTGGTGGGCACGTCCTTGCCAGGCGACAAGATCACGATGGATGTCTGGCGTGACGGCAAGATCGTCAGCCTGACGGCAACCCTGGGCAATGCGGCCGACAAGGTGGCCGACGTGGCGAAGAGCGACAGCGCCGCCGGCAAGGTAAAGCTGGGCCTGGCCCTGCGTCCGTTACAATCGGATGAAAAACGCGAGGCGGGCATCAGCGCCGGCCTGCTGGTGGAAGACGCGGGCGGTGCCGCCGCGAATGCCGGAGTGCAGCCGGGCGACGTGCTATTGTCGGTCAATGGCCGTCCCGTCAACACGGTCGAGCAGGTGCGCGACGTGGTGGAGAAATCCGCCAAGTCGGTCGCCTTGCTGATACAGCGCGGCCCGGACAAGATATTCATCCCCGTGCGGCTGGGGTAAATACCGGGGTCAGACCCGCCGGGTCTGACCCCAGCCTTCCGCTATGGGGCAAATAAATAAAAAAGGAGCGGCCATGCGGCTATTGCTGGTAGAAGACGACACGATGATCGGCGAGGTGGTGCTCGACTTGCTGCGCGCCGAGCATTACGCGGTGGACTGGGTCAAGGATGGCGACATGGCCGATACGGCCCTGCAGACGCAGACCTATGACCTGGTGCTGCTGGACCTGGGCTTGCCCCGCAAGGACGGTCTCGACGTGCTGCGCTCGATGCGTTTGCGCAAGCTCGACACACCGGTGCTGGTCGCTACGGCGCGCGACGCCGTCGAGCAGCGCATCGCCGGCCTCGACGCGGGCGCCGACGATTACGTATTAAAACCGTACGACCTCGACGAACTGCTGGCGCGCATCCGCGCCCTGCTGCGGCGCGCCTCGGGACGGCCGGAACCGGTCTTCGAGCACCAGGGCGTCTCCATCAATCCGCTGACGCGCGAAGTGATCGCCGAAGGCCATCCCGTCAACCTGTCGGCGCGCGAATGGGCCGTGCTGGAAGCGTTGATCGCGCGCCCCGGCATCGTGCTGTCGCGCGCGCAGCTGGAAGAAAAACTGTACAGCTGGAAAGATGAAGTCAACAGCAATGCCGTGGAAGTGTATATTCACGGCTTGCGCAAGAAGCTCGGCAGCGACTTGATCCAGAACGTGCGCGGCCTCGGCTACATGGTGCCCAAGGCATGAGGATGAAGGTTACGGTGACGCACTCGCTGCGCGGCCGCCTGCTGTGGTTTTTGCTGGCGGCCATCATCATGGCGGCCCTGGCGCAGGCGTCGATCGCCTACCGCAGCGCCCTGTACGACGCCGACCAGATTTTTGATTACCACATGCAGCAGATGGCCCTGTCGCTGCGCTCCGGCGCGCCGCTGGCCAACCACGCGCAAGCCTTGCCGGCCGACCCTGTCAACAACGACATGGTGGTGCAGGTGTGGACGCCGGACGGCGTGCAGGTGTTCCGCTCGATCACGCGCGCGGAACTGCCGCAGCGCGCCGTGCTGGGCTTTTCGAACGTGAAAGCCAACGGCACGACTTACCGCATCTTTTCCGTGCAAACCAGTTCTCAGACCGTGCAGATCGCCCAGGACATGGCCGTGCGCAAGCGCATGGCCGGCAGCCTGGCGCTGCGCACGGTGGGGCCGATTGCCCTGATGGCGCCTATCTTGATGCTCGTCGTGTGGTGGGTCGTCAGCGGTTCGCTGGCGCCCGTCTCGCGCGTGCGCAAGCAGGTGGCGGCGCGCCAGGCGGACGATTTATCTCCCGTATCGGAAGCGGGCTTGCCCGACGAAGTGCGGCCCCTGGTGCATGAACTCAATCTTTTGTTCGGCCGTGTCAAGACGGCGTTCGACGCACAGCAGCATTTCGTCGCCGATGCCGCGCATGAATTGCGCACGCCGCTGGCGGCATTGAAACTGCAGGTATTGAGCCTGGAACGGGCCGAATCGGAAGAAAAGCGCAGCCTGGCGATCAGCCGCGTGAGCGCCGGCATCGAGCGGGCCACGCGCCTGGTCGAGCAGCTGCTGGTGCTGGCGCGCCAGGAAGCGAGCGCCGCCAGCGGCGACCAGCTGCAGGCGGTGGACTTGAACGACGTCGTCAAGCGCGCGCTGGGCGACATGGCCGGCATCGCGCAGGCACGCAAGATCGACCTGGGCCTGCACCACATGGACCCGGCCAAGGTGGCCGGGCAGGCCGACGCGCTCAACATCATGCTGCGCAACCTGGTCGACAACGCCATCAAGTACACGCCGCAGGGCGGCACCGTTGACATCGACCTGCGCGCCAGCCCCGTCGGCGTGACGTTATCGGTGGAAGACAGCGGCCCCGGCATCCCGCCCGAAGAGCGCGAGCGCGTCTTCAGCCGCTTCTACCGCGTGCCCGGCACGGACGCCAACGGCAGCGGCCTGGGCCTGGCCATCATCAAGGCCATCGCCGAGCGCCATGGCGCGCGCCTGGTGCTCGACAAATCCGAGCGCCTGGGCGGCCTGTGCGTGCGCGTGGAATTCCCGCAAGCCGTGAAATGAGCGTTTTAATCGTCATCTTTGGCATGTTGCATTGACGCGCGCGCCGTGGCCCTATATTGTCTGCGAAACAAGCAGAACCAGACCACGGAGCGCAGCATGCAGAGAATCGGATTTTCAGGAACCCTCGACCCCATCACCAACGGCCACATGTGGGTGATCGGCGAAGCGCGTTCGCTCGCCGACGAGGTGATCGTGTTCCTGTCGCAAAACCCCGCCAAGCGTCCCCAATTTCCCGCCGAAGACCGCAAGCGCATCATCGAGCAGAGCGCGCGCGAGTGCGGCTGGGACAATGTGCAGGTGGTCATCGTCAAGGGCGACTACACGGCGCGCGCGGCGAAAAAGCACGGCTGCGACTACCTGATCCGCGGCATCCGCACGACGGCCGATTTCGACTATGAAAACCTGATCCAGCAAACCAATGTGGACGTGTTGCAGGGCGCCAAGACGATCTTCGTCATGCCGCCGCGCGACCTCGGCTCCGTCAGTTCCAGTTTCGTCAAGGCGCTGGAAGGGCCTGTCGGCTGGAACTGGACCATGAAGAAATTCGTTCCCGGTCCGGCCTACCAGGCATGGATACTCGACTGCCTGCGCAAGGAGTGGGAAGCGCTGTGGCACTACGCGACCGCCTCGCAGGCCGACGTCGCGCTGGCGGATCACTGGTTCGCGCACTTGACGGGACCGCAGGCGTATGGCGGCGCGGACCGCCACTATCACAACCTCGACCATCTGGTGCACGGCCTGTCCGAAATCCGCGTGTGGGCCGACAACACCTATGCGCCCAAGCGCGACAGCGCGCTGGTCAAGAAGGCGTTCTGGTTCCACGACGCCGTCTACAGCCACGACGATGATGCCCTGTATTCGAGCGAAGAGGCGAGTGCCCAGCTGTGGCTGGCCAGCGGCCTCGATGCGGGCGACAACCAGGATGTGGCGCAATTGATACGCGCCACCGACCATTTCCAGGGCCCCGGCATCAGCCACGCGTTGAAAGACGCCATGCTCAGCGCCGACCTGGCCATCCTCGGGCAAGATGAAGAGGTGTACCACGCCTACACGCAAGCCATCGGAAGAGAATACGCGCACGTGGACCCCGTGCGCTTCAATGAACAGCGGGGCCTGGCCCTGCAGCACTTGAGCGCCAAGGCGCAGGCGGGCCAGCTGTTTGGCGATGCGTATTTCGCCGACCAGTACAACGAGCGGGCGATAGACAACATGCGGAAAGAGATCGCGGCGCTGACGGGGAGTTGAGTTTAACGGCGGCTGGCTGCCGCATGCAGCAGTGCATCCTCGAGCCGGTCATTGCCCCAGAATAATTCCCCGTTGCTGACGAAGCTGGGGGCGCCGAACAGGTTCAGCGCTTGTGCCTGCTCGGTCTGGCGGCGCAGCCGCAGCTTGTTGTCTTGTGTCAAAGCCAGCGCCAGGACGGCGCGCGCATCGAGGTCCAGTTCCTTCAAGGCTTCGCTGACGGCCTCGATGTTGTCGATATCGCGGTCCGCGGCAAAATTCATCGTCATCATGCGGCGCGCGAATGGCGCGATCCAGCCCTGGTCCGCGCCGATCAAGGCCACACGCATGGGCAACAGGGCCGTGCGGGGAAAGGAACTGGGCTGCTGCCATGGCAACGCGTACTTTTCGCACTGGCGCGCCATGTCGCGCCACGTGTAGTCGCCCTTGAGTTTTTGCAAGATGAAGGGCGATGCCTGCCAGCCCAGCGCCTTGAAGACGACGCCCAGCAGGAAGGGCTTCCAGATCACATGGACCTGCTTTTCGCGCGCCAGCGCTTCGATGCGCATGGCGCTCAGATAGCTGTAGTTGCTGCCGAAATCGAACCAGAATTCCAGTGCGGCCATGGTATCGCTCCCAGGTCAGGCAGCAGCCGCCTTGGCGCGCGCCGCGTGCAGTTTCTTGAAGCTGTCGATCAGGCGCTGGTGCCTGTCGAGGCCTTCCAGCTGCATGCTGGTCGGGGTCAGGCCGAAGAAACGCACGCTGCCGTTCACCGAGCCCAGCACCGCGTCCATGCGTTCCTTGCCAAACATGCGGCGGAAATTGACGACGTAATCGTCCAGTTCCAGCTCGTCGTCCAGTTCCACCTCCAGCACCACGTTCAAGGCTTGATAGAACAGTTTGCGTTCGAGCGTGTTGTCGTTGTACTGCAGGAAGGTTTCCACCAGCTCTTTTGCTTCCTCGAATTGCTGCAAGGCGAGATGAATCAGCAGCTTCAATTCCAGGGTCGTCAGCTGGCCCCACACCGTGTTTTCGTCAAACTCGATGCCGATCAGGGTGGCGATGTCGCCGTACTCGTCGAGCTCGCTGTTTTCCAGCCGGTCGAGCAAGTCTTCCAGGCTGGCATCGTCCAGCTGATGCAGGTTCAGGATGTCGGCGCGGAACAGCAGCGCCTTGTTGGTGTTGTCCCAGATTAAGTCTTCCACCGGATACACTTCCGAATAACCGGGCACGAGGATGCGGCAGGCGGTGGCGCCCAGCTGGTCATACACGGCCGTGTACACTTCCTTGCCCATGCCGGCGAGGATGCCGAACAGGGTCGCCGCTTCCTCGGCATTCGAGTTTTCGCCGTGGCCGGAAAAATCCCACTCGACAAAATCGTAATCGGCCTTGGCGCTGAAAAAGCGCCACGAGACGATGCCGCTCGAATCGATGAAGTGTTCGACGAAGTTGTTCGGCTCGGTGACGGCTTCGCTGGCAAACGTCGGCTGCGGCAAGTCGTTCAAGCCTTCGAAACTGCGGCCCTGCAGCAATTCCGTCAGGCTGCGCTCGAGCGCCACTTCCAGGCTCGGGTGCGCACCGAACGAGGCAAATACGCCGCCCGTGCGCGGGTTCATCAGAGTGACGCACATCACCGGGTACACGCCGCCCAGCGACGCATCTTTCACCAGCACGGGGAAACCCTGTTCTTCCAGCCCCTGTATGCCCGCCAGGATGCCCGGGTATTTCGCCAGCACTTCCTGCGGCACGTCGGGCAGGGCGATCTCGCCTTCGATGATTTCGCGCTTGACGGCCCGTTCGAAAATTTCCGACAGACATTGCACTTGGGCTTCGACCAAAGTATTGCCGGCGCTCATGCCATTGCTGACATATAGATTTTCGATCAGGTTCGACGGGAAATACACGGTCTCGCCGTCGGACTGGCGCACGTATGGCAGCGAGCAGATGCCGCGCTCGGCATTGCCGGAATTGGTGTCGATCAGGTGCGAGCCGCGCAGCTCGCCATCGGGGTCGTAGATGCCCAGGGTGTACGCATCGAGGATTTCCTTCGGCAGCGTATCCTTGCGGCCCGGCTTGAACCAGCGCTCGTTCGGATAATGGACAAAATCCGCGTTGGCGATGTCGTTGCCCCAGAACGACCCCGCGTAGAAATGGTTGTTGCTGAGACGCTCGATATACTCGCCCAGGGCCGACGCCAGCGCGCTTTCCTTGGTCGCGCCCTTGCCGTTGGTAAAGCACATGGGCGAATGCGCATCGCGGATATGCAGCGACCACACGTTCGGAATGATGTTGCGCCACGAGGCGATTTCGATCTTGATGCCCAGGCCCGCCAGCAGGCCCGACATATTGGCGATGGTCTGTTCCAGCGGCAAATCCTTGCCGACGATATAGGTGCTCGCGCCCGGGGCCGGATTCAGGGCCAGCAAGGCCTGGGCATCGGCATCCAGGTTCTCGACTTCTTCAATGAGGAACTCGGGGCCCGTCTGCACGACTTTTTTCACCGTGCAACGGTCGATCGAGCGCAGGATGCCCTGGCGGTCCTTGGCCGAGATATCGGCCGGCAGCTCGACCTGGATCTTGAAAATCTGCTGGTAACGGTTTTCCGGATCGACGATATTGTTTTGCGACAGACGGATATTTTCCGTGGAAATATTGCGCGTATCACAATACAACTTCACGAAGTACGCGGCGCACAGTGCCGACGATGCCAAAAAGTAATCGAACGGGCCAGGCGCCGAGCCATCGCCCTTGTAGCGGATGGGCTGGTCGGCGATGACCGTAAAATCGTCGAACTTGGCTTCGAGACGCAGCTTGTCGAGAAAGTTGACTTTAATTTCCATGAGGTAATCCAATACTGTGCTTATGAGTTAGGCGCTATTATCCTTGCTTTCCGCCGCGGGACAAAGATTGTTCGCCGCGGCAGCGCTGGCCGGGAGCGGTCCCCCCCTGTTGTCGTGACAATGCATGAGTTTTTCGGTTCGATAAGTGGCTATCCTCCATGGGAGCAGTACCGGGATGTTGACCGCTACTGAGTCCCATGCGGGTTCACCGTCTTTTTACTTTCGCGTTGCCTACATTACTGTAAGGATGAGCTGATGCAATTGTCTAATTATTTATTCTTTACCACGACGTGCGAACAAGCACTGGGGTTCTACACGCAATGCGGGCTGGGCAAGATTACCGAGGTATTGCGATTTGGCGTCGATGGCATGCCTGTCCCGCATGAAGCCATGCGCGGGAAAATCATGCATGCACGGTTTGAGGGGCCAGGCGTGTTGTTCTTTGCTTCGGATAATGATGATGCGGAGCCAATGCGAGGGTCTGCGCATATTTTGCAGATGAAGGACAGGCAGTTAACAAAACAGCTGTTTGACAAGTTGGCGGATCAAGGTGTGGTCACGACACCGCTCGCCGTACAGATTTGGGGCGATTATTTCGGTAAATTGACCGACCGGTTCGGGGTGCAGTGGATGTTGAACTGTCCTGTCTGAATTGCCTAGACGAGGGGGAACCATCCCTCGTCCAGCGTCTGCCGACCGGGAGTTGATGCAAAAAAACAGCGGCTGCCCATGCCGGCGCAGCCGCTGTTTCTTCAGGTGGACACGGCGATCAGAACTTCACCCACAGCCGGCCGAAATACGAGGCGCCGTTCAGGCCGAATTGCACGCTGTCGTATTTGAAGCCGTTGTCCGTCTCGTCCGCGTTTTGCGTGGTCGGCTTGACGTTGAAGATGTTGTTGCCGCCAAAGGTCAGCTTGGTATTTTTGTTGATGCTGTAGGTGAAGCTCAGGTCGGCCGAGGTCTTGGCCGCGTAGCGGGCGTTCGGTACGCCCTCGGCCGTGCCGCTGAAGGTGCCCAGGGTTTGCGGGCCAAAATAAATGATGCGCAAGTCCGACTCCAGCTTGCCCGTGATGTAGTCGAAGCCCAGGGTGGCTTTCGAACGGGGGCCGCCCTGTTCGATGAACAGGCGTTCGCGTTCGGACAGCAAGACATCCTCGAAGCCCGTCAGCGAGGCGGGCGTCTTGACTTTCGTCACTTCCGTTTTGCTCAAATTCAAGGCCAGGAAGGTGTTCAGGCGGTTGCCGGCGAATTCTCCCTTGTGCGAGGCCGTCAGGTCCAGGCCACGCGTGCGCGTGTCGATGGAGTTGACGAAGAATTGCGCTTCGCCCACGCCCAGCAGGGCCAGGCGCGCGGCCAGGTCCGGGTAGTTGTCGGCATTGAAGCGGCCCGACAGCACGATGCGGTCCTTGATCTTGATATTGTACAAGTCGGCCGTCACGGAAATGGCTTGCGTCGGCGTCCAGGTGGTGCCGAACGTAAAACTGGTGGATTTTTCCTCTTTCAGCTTGGGAATGCCGGCCGCATTGGCGACGGTGCCACCGTTCGGCGCCAGCACCACGTCGGTAGGCACGCCGCCGATGAAGTCGGTGAAGGTGGACGAGAAATACACTTGTTGCAACGATGGCGCGCGGAAGCCCGTGCTGGCCGAGCCACGCAGCAGCACGTTGGGCGCCACTTTATAGCTGGCGGCCAGCTTGCCCGTCACGGTGGAGCCGAAATCGCTGAATTTTTCGTAGCGCAGGGCGGCCTGGGTTTTCAGGCGTTCCGTCCAGTCCAGTTCCACGTCGCCATACGCGGCGATGCTGTGGCGCTTGGCCTTGGTGGCGTCGCCGGGCTGGAAGCCGGGAAAGCCCTGGCTGCCCGCATTGCCGCCCACGCCCACGCCGTCGGCATCGATGTAGGAGTTCGGCTCGCCGGCCATGATCTTGTATTCTTCGCTGCGGTATTCGGCGCCGAAGGCCACGTTCATGCCGCTCAGTACCGTGTCGTAGTAGCGGCTGAAATCGGCATTGCTGGTCAGCTGCTGGAACGAGAAGCCACCCGCGTCAAAGTTGCTGGCGCTGACGCCCTTGCCGCCATTCATCAGGTCGAGGTTGGCGATCGAGGCGTTCAGGGTATGGCTGATGTCGTAGCGCATCTTGTTGTAGCCATAGGTTTGCGAAAAGTCCGCATGCCATTCGCCGATCTGGCTGCGGTGGCCGATGGTGGCGTACTGGTCGTCGATCTTGCCGTTAATGAACGGTACGAAACCGTCCGGGTACATGGCGGCCGAATTGCGCGATGGAATGTCGTCGCTGCCGATGCCGCCCCGGCCGAACGCGGCGCTGGACGCGTCGCGCGTCTGCGCGCCGGCCGTGAAGTACAGCTTGCCCGTGCCGCTGGTGGCGTAGTCGCCATTGACGTACAGGGTCTTGTTCTTGGACTTGGTGTCGCCGATGATGCGCATGCTGTCCGCGTCGGCCCGGTTCGAGCGGCCCCGGTCCAGGTATTCGCCCGTGATGGCAAGCGTGCCCTTGTCGCCCAGCGCGATGCCGCAGTAGGCGGAGGTCATGTAATTCTTGCCGTCGCCTTCCGAGTACTGGCTGTAGCCGGCCACCGCTTCGCAGCCCAGGCTTTTCTTCAGTTCGATGTCGATCACGCCGGCAATGGCGTCCGAGCCGTACTGGGCGGCCGCGCCGTCGCGCAGCACTTGCACGTTCTTGATCGCCAGCAAAGGAATCGCATTCATGTCCGTGCCCGTGTTGCCGCGGTTGCGCGCACCGAACAGGTTGACCAGGGCCGTCGTGTGGCGCCGCTTGCCATTCACCAGCACCAGGGTCTGGTCGGAGCCGAGGCCGCGCAGGGCGGCCGAATCGATCAGGTCGGCCCCGTCGGCGCCCGTCTGGCGCGTGGAGTTGAACGAGGGCGAAATGTATTGCAGCGATTGCGCCAGATCAAACTGGCCGCCTTGCTCGGCCACCCGGGAAATGGGGATGATATCGACGGGCACCATGGTATCGGTGGCGGAGCTGGCGACCCGGCGCGAGCCGACCACGCTGACCGTTTGCACGGGACCGTCCGTGGCGGCCGCTTCCGTGGACTGGGCCATGGCGGCGGGACTGAAGGCGGCCAGGGCGGCGCTGCCGTACAGGCTGATGAGGATGGCTTTACGCAAGGTGGTGAGGGTCGGCACGCAGTGTCTCCAAGTGGCTGATGAGCAAGATTCGTGACTTGATTCTAGTGCCATCATTTCAGCATTCACCAGCGATACTTCGTTTTGTTATTACAAATTTGCTGTAACTGTTGTTTCCTGGTTGATTCTCTTTTGGCCGCTGCCGAGCTTGCCTTGTACTGGTGCGTGATGCCCCGTTCAGGTGCTGCGCTGCACCATGCCGCCCACCCAGATTGCCTGCGTGCTGTATTGCACCTCGATCAGACACGGCTGCTGCGTCACGTGGCCCTGATGCAGACGCAGCGACTGTTGCAAATGTGCCGATAGCGCGCCTGCCGCCACGCCCGTGGCGCTGTCTTCCAGCGCCGGGTCGCGGTGGTTGAAGTTGCGTCCTTCATATTCGCTCTCGCCCGTGCGGCAATACGCATAGCAGCCGCTGACCTGATGCAAGGCGCTCCAGTCGGCGATCAGTTCCAGGTTAGGCCGCAGCGCGCGCAGGGTGGTGCGGTCGGCCACTTCCAGCAGCAGCTTCGGGCTGCCGACGGAGGCGATCACGGGCGGCGACAGCAAGTGCATGTGCTGGCCCATCAGTTCCGACGGCACATATTTTTCCAGCATGACGACCGGTGCCGGCTGCGATGTCAAGCCGATGAATATCCCTTCCGCGCGGCGCACCAGCTGCAAGGCTTGCCCGCGCATGGCCGTGCTCACCGTCAGCGCCGGCGGCGCGCCGGGCGCCGTCAGCAGCACATGCGCGGCCGCCAGGGTGGCATGCAGGCACAAGGGACTGTGCGTGTGCGGATAAAAATAGTCAAGCACGATGGCACCGTCCGCCTGCCGGTCGAGGAAGACGCAGGCGCTGACCTGGCGTTCGCGCGCGAAGGTCTGGCGCGCCGTTTCGCTGCTGCCGCCGTTTTCCACGACCAGTGCCGCATTGCCGCCGCCGGGGGCGGCGCCGAAACATTTTAATAAGTGGACGATCATGGCGGTCGATGGGCAAGATAAAACATCAGCATAAACGAAAATAAGTGCAAAGCTTCGCGATGTCTTGGCTGGGTGGAGTCAAAGGCTGCGCCTATTGACGCTTTCGTGGAAGTGACATATCAGCAGATGATATACTTCCAGCATGAGGACCGATCCTGCCATCGATACATTGCTGGACATGGATGGTTCCATCCTCGACCAGGATGGCGGTTATTGGATCAAGATAGAAGCCAGGCGGACGGAAGTGTCGGATGAGATTCCTCACGGCATACGCTACTCGCTGACGCTGCACGAACCGTATGGCAAACGCATCCTCGGTTACGACAATGCGCACATGGTAAAGCCGCCAAAGAAATTCAAATATGCGGGACGCATCGTGGCATTCGACCATAAACACCGGCATCCGTCAGATCAGGGAGTGCCATACGAATTCAAGGATGCGCAGCATCTCATCAATGATTCTTTTGCTGACGTGGACCGCATTTTGCTGGAGGTAAAAAAGCAATGAAACCGATTTTTATTGGCATCATGCCGCAAGAGAAAATCCGCGAACGCGTGCTCGCCATCGCTCGCGGCATATATAAACCGAAGGCGGATGAGCCCAAGGTCTGGTTCACTTCGATCAAATCGCTGGCGGAAGTCCTGAGCGACGAAAACCGGGCGTTGTTGCACGTGATTCTGGAAACGCAACCGGAATCCATCTCTGCATTGGCTGAGACAACGGGCCGTAAACCTAGCAACCTGTCGCGCACATTGAAAACAATGTCCAATTACGGCATCGTGGAATTGAAACGGGAGCGAAATCAAGTTCGCCCCGTAGCCACAGCGACGGAGTTTCGCATAGTTGCTAATTGATTTGCCGGACTATCAATTTGGTCCGTCATGCGACAGGCCAAAGCCTAGCGCGGGCCGGCAGACGCTCCGTGTGCCCATCAAAATGAACACTATCCGACTGGAACCGGCTACTTGATTCCAGATGAGTATAATATACTGTGTTTACATACAGTATTGAGGTAGATCATGTGGGGCGCCGTCTTACCCGAGTATGCTGAGTTGTACTGCCTGAGCAATTTCAGCTTCCTGCATGGGGCCTCGCATGCGGAAGAGCTGGTGGCGCGCTCCGTGCAGCTCGGTTACAAGGCGCTGGCCATTACTGACGAGTGTTCGCTGGCCGGCGTCGTGCGCGCCCATGCGGTGGCCAAGCGGGCCGGTTTTCACCTGATTATCGGCGCGCATTTCCATTTGACGCAGGCCGACGGCAGTCCGGGGCCGTCCCTGCTGGCCCTGGTGCGCGATATCGATGGTTACGGCAACTTGTCGGAACTGATCACCATGGCGCGCACGCGGGCGGCCAAGGGGCGCTATCTGCTGACGCCCGATGATTTCACCGCGCCTGCGGCGGAGTTTGCCCATTTGCGGGGCTTGCCCGGCTGTCTGATGATCTTGCTGCCCAGCTATGCGGCCGAGGCGGAAACCGTGCGCGCGCAGGGTGAGTGGATGGCGTCCACCTTTGGCCGCGAGCGCAGCTGGATCGGCCTGAACCTGCTGCAGCGGGCGCAGGATGACGCGCACCGCAGCGCCGTGCAGGAGGCGGCGCAGGCGCTGGGCTTGTCCGTGGCAGCCGTCGGCCACGTGTGCATGCACGTGCGGTCGCGCAAGCCCTTGCTCGACACCCTGTGCGCGATCCGCGTGGGCAAACCCGTGGGCGAGTGCGGCTATGCGTTGGCGCAAAATGCGGAACAGCATCTGCGCGCGCGCTTGCGCCTGGCCAATGTGTATCCGCCGCAAGCGCTGGCGGAAACCGTGCGCATCGCCGGTCAGTGCACGTTTTCGCTCGACAGCCTGCGTTATGACTATCCCGTCGAGCTGGTGCCGCACGGCCACACGCCGGCGACGTATCTGCGCGAAGAAACGTATGCGGGCGCGCTGCTGCGCTTTCCTCTCGGTATTCCAGCCAACGTGCAGGAGCAGATCGAACAGGAGCTGGAGCTGATCCGGGATCTTTCCTACGAAGCGTATTTTTTGACCGTCTACGACATCGTGCGCTTTGCGCGCTCGCAAAACATCCTGTGCCAGGGCCGGGGTTCGGCCGCCAATTCGGCCGTCTGCTATTGCCTGCACATCACGGAAGTGGACCCGGCGCGCGGCAATTGCCTGGTCGGGCGCTTCATGTCGCGCGAGCGCAACGAGCCGCCCGATATCGACGTCGATTTCGAGCACCAGCGGCGCGAAGAGGTCATCCAATATATCTACGGCAAATATGGGCGCGAACGGGCCGCGCTGGCGGCCGTGGTGATCAGCTACCGGCCGAAGAGCGCCTTGCGCGACAGCGGGCGGGCGCTGGGGATTGATTTGGCCATCGTGGAAAAGGTGGCCAAGGCGCACCGCTGGTTCGACGGCAAGCGCGATCTGCTCGAGCGCCTGGCCGAATGCGGGCTGGACCCGGAAGCGGAATTGTCGCAGCAGTGGGCGGGCCTGGCGCAGCAGCTGCTGGGCTTTCCCCGCCATCTGTCGCAGCATCCGGGCGGCTTTGTCATCGCTCAGGGAAAGCTGTCGCGCCTGGTGCCGATTGAAAACGCGACCATGGCCGAACGCAGCGTCATCGAGTGGGACAAGAACGACCTGGAAGAACTGGGCTTGATGAAGGTCGACGTGCTGGCGCTGGGCATGCTGTCGGCCCTGCGCCGCGCCCTGGAACTGGTGAGCGGGCGGCGCGGCGAGGAATTTCGCCTGCAGGATATTCCCGCCGAAGACCCCGCCACCTACGACATGATGTGCCAGGCGGACACCATCGGCGTATTCCAGATCGAGTCGCGCGCGCAGATGAGCATGCTGCCGCGCCTGCGGCCCCGTGAATTCTACGACCTCGTCATCGAGGTGGCGCTGGTGCGCCCCGGGCCCATCCAGGGCGGCATGGTGCATCCTTATCTGCAGCGGCGCCAGCAGAAAGAGCCGGTCGAGTATCCGAAGGGCCTGGACAAGGCGCTGGGGCGCACCCTCGGCATCCCGATTTTCCAGGAGCAGGTGATGCAGGTGGCCATCATCGCGGCCGATTTCACGCCCGGCGAGGCTGATGAGCTACGGCGCGCCATGGCGGCCTGGAAACGCAAGGGCGGCATGAACAATTACAAGGAACGCATCGTCGAAACGATGGTCAAAAATGCGTATAAACGGGAGTTCGCGGAGGCCATCTTCAGCCAGATTGAGGGCTTTGGCGAATACGGTTTTCCGGAGTCGCACGCGGCCAGTTTCGCCCTGCTGACGTACGCCAGTTCCTGGCTGAAATGCCACGAACCGGCTGCCTTCCTGTGCGCCTTGCTCAACAGCCAGCCCATGGGCTTTTATAGCCCTTCGCAACTGGTGCAGGATGCGCGCCGCCATGGCGTGCAGGTGCTGCCCGTCGACGTGGCCGTCAGCGGCTGGGAGGCGGCGCTGGAAGCGCCGGCAGGGCAGGGCGGGCAGCGTGATGCACCGGCCGTGCGCCTGGGCTTGAACAGCCTGTTCGGCATGCGCGCGCAGGCTGCCCAACGCATTGAGGATGCGCGTGCCATCGCCGCCTTCGTCGATGTGGCCGACCTGGCCCGCCGTGGCGGCCTGGACCGCCATGACTTGCAGGTGCTCGCTGCCGGCAACGCGCTGCATGCGCTGGCCGGGCACCGGCGCGAAGCGCTGTGGCAGGCGGCCGGCGCCGTGCCGGACAGGGACTTGCTGCGCGATACCACGCAAGAGGAAGATTTGCCCGTGCTGGCCGCGCCGACGGAAGGCGAGAGCATCGTCAGCGACTACCGCGCGCAAGGCCTGACCCTGGGTCGCCACCCGCTGGCGCTGTTGCGCAAACAATTGCTGGAACAGCGCTTCATGCCGGCGTCCACGCTGATGACGTACACGAGCGGGCAAGTGGCGCGCGCCTGCGGCATCGTCACCGTGCGCCAGCGTCCGGGCACGGCCAAGGGCGTCATCTTCATGACCCTGGAAGACGAGACGGGCACGGTCAACGTCATCGTCTGGCCCGACTTGGTGGCAAGCCAGCGGCGTGAAGTGCTGAGCGCGCCGCTGCTGGGCGTGTACGGTGTTTGGCAAAGGGAAGGCATCGTGCGCAACCTGGTGGCCAAGCACCTGGTCGATATGTCGCACTTGCTGGGGCGCTTGCGGACCAGCAGCCGCGATTTTTGCTGAGAGTTGCCGGCGGGGAGGGGGCATGGCATTATTTGAATATGACGACACTCCCCGAACCGACACTGCGTCCCGCCCTGGTCGCCGACGCGCCCGCCATCGTCGCCCTGATCGACGACTTGATGCCCTTTTTGACCCTGCACCCGGACGGCGTGGGGGCGGAAAAGTTCATCGAGAACTGCCGCCAGCCCGCCATCGAAGGCTATCTGTCGCTGCCCAATTACGCCTACCAGCTCGCGCATATCGACGGCGTACTGGCCGGCGTGGTGGCCATGCGCGACAACACGCATCTGTTCCACATGTTCGTGCCGCGCGCCCTGCACCGGCGCGGCATGGCGCGCCGCCTGTGGCAGGCGGCCCGCGACGCGTCGCTGGCCAAGGGCGATGTGACGGCCTTTACCGTCAATTCCTCGGCCTACGCCTTGCCCCTGTATCAAAGCCTGGGCTTTGTTGCCACGGGGCCGAAGGTGGAAACGGGCGGCATCGCTTTCGTGCCGATGCGCATGGAATTGTAAAATGGCCAAGGCTGGGGTCAGACCCGGCGGGTCTGCCCCCATTTTTTGCTTGCGGGCTTATGACTTTGATGACGGCGTAGAAATTAAGCCAACGGCAAGGACTGGAGACGTACCCAGAGAGGGCATTTTTCCCAGTGGGAAAAATGCCGATCCCGAAGGGCGCGACCTACCATCTGACAATCTTCCCCGGATTCATGATGTTCTTCGGGTCGAGCGCGTGCTTGAGGGCGCGCATGGTGTCGATGGCGCCCTCGCCATGTTCTTCCACCAGGAAAGCCATCTTGTGCATGCCCACGCCATGCTCGCCCGTGCACGTGCCGTCCATGCCGATGGCGCGCGTGACCATGTCGCTGTTGACCTTTTCGGCGCGCGCGATGTCGGCCGGGTCGTCGGGGTCGACCAGCATCTGCACGTGGAAATTGCCGTCGCCCACGTGGCCGATGATGGCATAGACGAGGCCCTGCGCCTCGCAATCGGCCTTGGTGGCGAGGATGCATTCGGCCAGCCGCGAAATCGGCACGCAGCAGTCGGTGGAAATGGCGCGGCTGCCCGGCCGCATCTGCAGCAGGGCGAAGTACGCGTTGTGGCGAGCGGCCCACAGGCGCGAGCGCTCTTCGGGTCGGCTGGCCCACTCGAAATCGCTGGCGCCATGTTCCGCCGTGATGGCTTGCACCAGCTGCGCCTGCTCGGCCACACTGGCCGGCGTGCCGTGGAATTCAAACAGCAGCAGCGGCTTTTCCGGCAAGGCCATCTTGTCGTAGGCGTTGATGGCTTTCACGCCATTTTCATCGAGAAACTCGACCCGTGCCACAGGAATACCCATCTGGATGGTCTGGATCACGGCGCTGACGGCCTCGCCCGTGCCGGGGAACGAGCACACTGCGGCCGAGATCGCTTCCGGCAGCGGATACAGTTTTACCGTCACTTCCGTAATGATGCCCAGGGTCCCTTCGCTGCCGACAAATAAACGCGTCAGGTCGTAGCCGGCCGACGATTTTTTCGCCCTGGTCCCCGTCTTGATGATGCGCCCGTCGGCCGTCACCACCGTGAGGGCCAGCACGTTTTCGCGCATGGTGCCGTAACGCACGGCGTTCGTGCCCGAGGCGCGCGTGGCCGCCATGCCGCCCAGCGAGGCATTCGCGCCCGGATCGATAGGGAAGAACAGGCCCGTGTCGCGGATGTCCTCGTTCAGCTGCTTGCGTGTCACGCCCGCCTGCACGGTGGCCGTCAAGTCTTCATTGTGCACGGCGACCATGTGATTCATTTGCGACAGATCAATCGTCACGCCGCCATGCAGTGCCAGCACATGGCCTTCGAGCGAAGTGCCGCTGCCGTAGGCGATGACGGGCACGTCGTGCGCGCTGCACA
Source organism: Janthinobacterium sp. HH106 (assembly GCF_001758725.1). NCBI lineage: Bacteria > Pseudomonadati > Pseudomonadota > Betaproteobacteria > Burkholderiales > Oxalobacteraceae > Janthinobacterium > Janthinobacterium sp. HH106. Next base: position 33,093 of record NZ_LRIC01000063.1, read on the forward strand.
GCTTGACGGCGGCCGCCACTTCCTCGGTGGAATGGGCGAAGATGACGGCATCGGGCAGCATGGGGGGATAGCTCGACTCGTCGCGGCCATGGTGTGCGCGCATGGCTTGCGTCATGGAAAAGCGGTCGGCAAAGATCAGGGAAAGTACGGCAGCAAGGGATACGGGCAGCGGTTTTTTCAGTACCGCCAACTGGTCAGTTTGATTCACGCAAGTCCTCCGTTTTTTTTATTCTACTCCGCGCCCGGGGATTTCACTGAAGCGCCAGTTAATTTTTTGCCGCTTGTAAAAAAATCCGCATGGCGTGCCGTGCATTGGTTGTAAATGAGAATCATTTCTATTAAAATGCCCGCCAGTAGTTATTTTGCAATGCGTGCTTCCACCCGAAAGGCCATGCCATGAAACTCCCCCTGTCCCTCGCCGCCATCCTGCCCGTCTGCGTGCTGGCGCTGAGCGCCTGCAGCAGCGTCGCTCCGCTGAGTACCACGACTGCGGCATCCGCTACTGTGCAAGACGTGCGCCAGCTGGGCGAGATCATCGACCTGCGCAGCGGCCAGCGCTTGACTGCCGAGCAATTGCTGGCCCAGCTGGCCGCCGCCCCGAGGGTCATCGTGGGCGAGCAGCATGACCAGCTCAGCCACCACAAGATCGAGCAGTGGCTGCTGCAGCAATTGCAGGGCCAGCGTCCGCAAGGCAGCGTGCTGCTGGAAATGCTGAACCCGGACCAGCAAGCCAAGGTGGACAAGGTCAAGCCGTGGCTGCAGACGGACCCCGTCGTGCGCCCCGAACACGTGGCCGAGCTGCTGGCCTGGCAGCCGAGCTGGAAGTGGGCGCAATATGGCGACCTGGTCATGACCGTGATGCACGCGCCTTATCCCGTCTGGTCTGCCAACCTGGACCGTAGCGAGATCAAGCAACTGTTTGTCGACCAGCCTGCCGTGCAGGGCAAGCATTCGAATCTGGCCAACGATGGCAAGGTGCATGACAAACTCAAAGACATCATCCGCGTCATGCACGACAACCAGATCGATGCGCCGCGCCTGGCCGCCATGCTGTCGGTGCAGCAGCAGCGCGACCGCCGCATGGCCGAGCGCCTGCTGGCCGCGCCCGCGCCCGCCGTGCTGATCGCCGGCGCCTACCATGCGCACAAGGACCTGGGCGTGCCGCTGCATGTACAGGACTTGACGGGCGGCCCCGCGCCGCTGGTGCTGGTCCTCGCCCAGCAGGGCGCCACGGTGCTGGCGCCGCAGGCGGATTTTGTGTGGTACACGCCGGTGGCGGCACCCGCCGTCGCCAGCGCAAAGTAATTCGTTGTAACTCCGCCGGGCGTTCAGCCCGGCACTCCTCCCCAGCAAGCTTCTTCGCAGCAGCCAGGTAGTTTTTCCGATTTTTTTGCATGCGCGTGCGCGCCGTTGGCGCAGCCATGCCTGTTACCTGTTGAAGCTCCCATGCGTATCCTCTGTATCAAAGCCGCCGCCGGCGGCGTGTTTCTTTCCCTGTTCCATGCCACGGCGCAAGCGTCCGCATTGCCGCACGATATGTCGCCGCTGGGCATGTTCTTCGCCGCCGACCAGATCGTCAAAAGCGTGCTCATCGGCTTGCTGCTCGGCGCGCTGGCCACCTGGGTGGTCTTACTGGTGAAGGGCGCCAGCTTGCTGCAAGCGCGGCGCGCGGCGGCGCAAGCCGTCGCCATGCTGAAGACGGCAACGTCCTTGCCGGACGCGGCCGTCAAAGTAGAGGGCGCAGGCAGCAATTCGCTGGCGCAGCAGCTGCTGGCCGAGGTGCAGCAGGAACTGAGTCTGTCGCATGCCAGCGCGCCGGCGGCGGCCCTGAAGGAGCGTGCCGGGTTTCGCCAGGAGCAATTGATCGCGCACAAGGTACGCAGCATGGCGCAAGGCATCGGTTTACTGGCCAGCATAGGCGCCGTGGCACCGTTCGTGGGGCTGTTCGGCACCGTGTGGGGCATCATGAACAGCTTTATCGGCATCGCCGTCAGCCAGAGCACGAATCTGGCGACCGTCGCGCCCGGCATCGCGGAAGCCTTGCTGGCGACAGCGCTGGGCCTGGTGGCGGCGATACCCGCCGTCGTCATCTACAACGTCTTGAGCCGTGGCATCAATCAGTACAAGGCGCAGCTGCGGGCCGCTTCCGCGCAAGTGCTGCTGATGCTGAGCCGCGACCTCGACCTGCGCCAGCAGGCCTGAGCCATGGCCAGCCTTTTCCCATCGCAGGACGACGACACGGCCGACATGCCGGAATTGAGTGAGATCAATGTCACGCCCTTCATTGACGTGATGCTGGTGCTCTTGATCATCTTCATGGTGGTCTCGCCGCTGGCCACCGTCGACCTGAAGATCGACTTGCCGGCCGCTACGGCCAAGCCCGAGCCGCGTCCCGAAAAACCGGTGTTCGTTTCCCTGAAAGCCGACCACAGCCTGTACCTGGGCGAGTCGCCCGTGGCGCGCGGGCAGCTGGGCAGCCTGCTCGATGCACAGACGGGCGGCGACCGCCAGCGCACGCTGTTCTTCCAGGCCGACAAGCAAGCCGCGTATGAAGACGTGCTGGGCGTGATGGATGCCCTGCGCCAGGCCGGCTATCTGAAAGTGGGCCTGGTGGGCCGGGAGGGCGGGTGAATCCCCGTCCGGTATTGAGCTGGGGCATCGCCACGTCGCTGGTGGCGGCTACCGCACTGTCGCTGCTGCTGTGGATGGCCTGGCAGCCCGTCGCTGTCGCGCCCGCGCAGCCGCCCGCCAGCGTGATGGTCGTATTTGCCGCGCAAGCGATGTCGCCGGAGACGCAACAAGCGGCAGCGGCAGGGGCGCGCCAGTCGGCCGCGTCCAGCGCAGCCCAACCGAAAAAGAGTACGACCAGGCAGCAAGCGCTGCCCGTGCTGGCGCGCGCCGCCGCGCCGCAAATCGTCGCGGCCGAAAAAGAAGCGAAGGCAGAAGCCAGTCCGTCGCCAGATCCCGGCAAGGATGCCGCCAGGGAAGCGTCCATGCAAGCCCAGGCCAGCAGCAGCGCCACGCCGGCGCCAAGTTCGGTGCGCGGTCCGCAGGCGGCGCCGTTCGACAGCGACACGCCGCCCGCCAGCGCTGCGCCCGCCAGCTGGCAAAGCCGGGTGCTCAGCCACCTGGCCCATTTCAAACGCTATCCGGGCGACGCGCGCCAGCGCAAGCGGGCCGGCGCCGCCTGGGTACGCTTCCAGGTGGACCGCGACGGCAAGCTGCTGGCCAGCGAACTGGTCACTTCATCGGGCACGGTGCTGCTCGACCGCGAAGCGCTGCAAGTGCTGCAGCGCGCGCAGCCGCTGCCGGCGCCGCCCGACAAGGTCTTACACCAGGGCACGGTGACCGTCACCTTGCCCGTCTCGTTCAGGCTGGAGCCAGGGCAGGACAAGGCATGAGGATGCCGCTTGTATTCATTAAAAATCCAACCATAACAAATCGAGGGTGTATGCATATCAAGACAATGACACGAGCCGTGGGCGTCTGCATGGCGTTGCTGGCGCAGCAGGCATGGGCGCAAGAAAGTAGCGACGGCAAGGTCGTGTTTTCGCCGCTGAATGTATCGGGTGAAACGGTTCCGGCGGAACAGCAGGCGCTGGAAAAACCGGGCGCCGTCAGCGCGCGCGGCGCGGACACGCGCTTGCAACCCGTGGACCAGATCGTGCGCAGCATGCCGGGCACGTTTACCCAGATCGATCCGGCGCAGGGCGCCGTCAGCGTCAACATCCGCGGCTTGTCGGGCGTGGGGCGCGTCAACATGATGGTCGATGGCGTGAGCCAGAATTACTATGGCAGCGCACCGTCGTCCGTGTCGCACGGCGGCGTGCCCAGCAGCCAGTTCGGCGCCCTGATCGACCCGAACTTCATCATCGGCGTGGACGTGTCACGCGGCAATGTGGTCGGCGGCGATGGCGTCAATGCACTGGCCGGCAGCGCCAACTTCCGCACCATCGGCGTCGATGACGTGGTCTTCGCCGGCGAAAAGGTGGGCGCGCGCACGAAGATGTCGACAGGGAACAACGGTGTAGGACGCAGCGCCATGCTGGCCGTGGGCATGAAAAACCCTGCCTTCGATGGCGGCAGCGTAGGCTTCATGGCCGCCACCAGTGCCAGCGCGATCGGCAACAACTACAAGAATGCGAAAGGCGTCAACAGCGAGGAATTCGGTTTCGGCTACAACCGCTATTACAAGCAAAAACCGAAATCGCAGCTGCTCAAGCTGGACCTCACATTGAGCGACTTCCACGCGCTGGAGCTGTCGGCGCGCGACTACCGCAGCACGTTTACGCGCCGCGATATCCGCAGCAATGACTACTACGTCAAATATCACTACACGCCGTTTTCGGAATTGATCGACCTCAATGTGGTGGCCAGCAGCAGCCGTGGTAATCAGAAATATATGCCTGAAGCGTTGACCAATTTCATCAACACGAATGCGGCCAACCGCGCCGATGCCATCGACATCAACAACACCAGCAGCTTCAAGCTGGCCGGCGGCGATGCGCTGCTGACGGTGGGCGGCAAGCTGATGCGCAACAAGTACAGCAAGCACGTGGAAAGCCTCGTCGACGATCCGGACAACCCGGATGCGAACCAGCAATCTATTGAAAACAATACCTTCGGCCCCGAAGGCGTGCAAAAGATCAGCAGCCTGTACGCGGGCCTGCAATACAACCGCGGCATGGTTCAGGTCAATGCGGGCCTGAACACCACGCACTTTGATTTGACCGGCCACAAGCCCGCCTGCGATCCGCGCGTGCAGTGTTTCCCGCAAGGGGCGAGCAATATTGCGCTGAAAGAACACGGCATCAACCCTTCGCTGCTCGTTTCCGCGCAAGTGACGCCGTGGTTCCAGCCGTTTGCCAGCGCCGAGCGCACCATGCGCGGGCCGAATCCGCAGGAAGTGTTTTTCTCGAATGACGGCGGGGCTTCGATGAATCCGTTTCTGAAGGGCGAGAAAGCGACGACCTATCAGCTGGGCTTCAATTCCAGCCTGCATGGCTTGCTGAGCAAGAATGACGTGCTGAATTTCAAGGCGCTGTATTTCAAGAGCAAGATTGATGGCTATATCACCAGCCAGTCCTTCCTCGTGTGCGACCGCGGCCGCAAGTGCAATATCGCGGAAGTGCTTGCCAATGATTGGCAGAATGTCGATGACTACATGACGAATATGTATATCTACATCAACTCGGCCACGCCCGTGTATTCGCGCGGATGGGAACTGGAAGCGCAATATCATCTGGGACCGGCGTATGCGCGCCTGTCGTACACGCGCGAAACGACGCGCCAGCCCACCTCGATCGCCAGCGCCTGGTTCGGCGCGGCCGACATCAGCGAGCTGCCCAGCACTTATTACAATCTCGACGTGGGCACGCGTTTGCTGGACAATAAAATGGAGATCGGCGCGATCATCAAGCACACGGGGTCGAACCGCCGCCTGTCGCCGGACAACGAAGCTGATGAAGCGACGGGTGAAGTGTTGAAGGCCGACAATCCGAAGATCCCGGCCGTGATCGACTTGTATGCGAGTTACCAGATGTCGAAAACCCTGTTCCTGCGCCTGTCCGTGCAGAACGCGATGAACAAGGATTTTTCGGAAGCGCTGAACCGCCTGAACTCGATGCCGTCGCAGTCGCAGGACAACACGCCGCTGAGCACGGCGCGGGGCAGGACCTATGTGGCGGGGCTGGAGTACCGGTTTTAAGGTGCACCCCAGCCCACCGCTTAGGGGTTAATTAATACTCGCGAGGAGTGGTGCCATAGTAACTATGGATCGACGTCGCCCAGGCGCTGTCCGCCATGTTCGGCCAGTTATCGGTATCGAAGCCGGGCGCGTTTTCGATGCGTTCCTTGTCGACGTTCAGGGTGAAGCGCTTGTTGACGGTGTCGAGCAGCAGCGCTTCCCAGGGCACGGCGAACAGTTTTTCGCCGATGGTGAAGACACCGCCGTGCGACATGACGGCATAAGCGATCTTGCCGCTGCGCATGTCGATCATGATTTCCTTGATTTCGCCCAGGTGTTCATCCTTGGCGTTGTGCACATGGTCGCCGATCAGGGTGTCGGCACCCATCAGTTCAGGGCCGGGGCCTTTGTGGCCGCGGTTGACATACATGCCGTAGGCGTCGCGTTCTTCGTAGCTCATGGTGACCTCCTGTTGAAAAATCCCAGTCTGCGGCCAGGGCGCGGCAGGGTCTGTTCGCTCGCCCACACAAAGTATGGAATTGGAAATATTTCAATTCTTGCTATCGGGTAATTTTGTTGTGCGTAGACAGCAGGAGGGGGAGGGATAGTCGGTATTTGGCGCAAATTTCCGCGCGCGGGGGGCGACGCAGGCGGGCTTTAGTGTATAATTTCAATTTCCCGCACGTGCCGTTCGGCACCATCTGCAATGACCAAATTTGTCTTCGTCACTGGTGGCGTTGTGTCCTCCCTTGGAAAAGGGATTGCCGCCGCCTCCCTCGCCGCGATCCTCGAATCGCGCGGCCTTAAAGTCACCATGCTCAAGCTCGACCCGTACATCAACGTCGATCCTGGCACGATGAGCCCTATGCAACACGGTGAAGTATTCGTCACCGACGACGGGGCCGAAACCGACCTCGACCTCGGTCACTACGAGCGCTTCATTTCCACCCGCATGAAAAAGGTGAATAACTTCACCACTGGCCAGATCTATGAATCGGTGATCCGCAAGGAACGCCGGGGCGAATATCTGGGCAAGACCGTGCAGGTGATCCCGCATATCACCAATGAAATCCAGGATTACATCCGCCGTGGCGCCGAAGGCTACGACGTGGCCCTGTGCGAAATCGGCGGCACCGTCGGCGATATCGAATCGTTGCCATTCCTGGAAGCGGCGCGTCAGCTGAGTCTGCGCGCCGGCCGCAAGAACACGGCTTTCGTCCACCTGACCCTGGTGCCTTACATCGCCTCGGCCGGTGAGTTGAAGACCAAGCCGACCCAGCACTCGGTGCAAAAGCTGCGTGAAATCGGCATCTTGCCCAACGCGCTGCTGTGCCGCGCCGACCGCGCCATCCCGGAAGACGAGCGCGCGAAAATCTCGCTGTTCTCGAACATCGAGGAAGACGCCGTCATTTCCGTGTGGGACGTCGACACCATCTACAAAGTGCCGCAAATGCTGCACGACCAGGGCCTCGACAAGATCATCTGCGATGCGCTGGACCTCGATCCCGCACCGGCCGACCTGTCGATCTGGAGCAAGCTGATCTACACGATGGAGCACCCGAAGGCGGAAGTGACCGTCGGCATGGTCGGCAAGTATGTCGAGCTGACCGAGTCGTACAAGTCGCTGATCGAAGCGCTGCGCCACGCCGGCATCCACACGGAAAGCCGCGTCAACATCGAGTACATCGATTCGGAAGAAATCGAAACGACGGGTTGCGAGAACCTGGCCAAGTACGATGCCATCCTGGTACCGGGCGGCTTCGGCAAGCGCGGCGTGGAAGGCAAGATCAAGGCGGCCCAGTTCGCCCGCGAAAACAAGATCCCTTACCTGGGCATCTGCCTGGGCATGCAAGTGGCCCTGATCGAATACGCGCGCAACAAGGCTGGCATGCCGAACGCGAATTCGACCGAGTTCGACCTTGATACGGATCAACCTGTTGTTGCACTGATCAATGAGTGGCAAAACCACGATGGTAAAGTCGAGTTGCGCGATGAAAACTCGGACCTGGGCGGTACCATGCGCCTGGGCGCGCAGACCTGCGCCGTCAATCCGGGCACCCTCGCTGCCGAGATCTACGGCAGCGTGGTGACCGAGCGTCACCGCCATCGCTACGAAGCCAATAATCACTACCTGGCCCGTGTCGAAGCGGCTGGCCTGATCGTCTCGGCCCGCACGCCGAGCGAAGATTTGTGCGAAATCATGGAATTGCCACGCACGGGTGAAAATGCCCACCCATGGTATATGGGCGTGCAATACCATCCCGAGTTCAAGTCGACGCCACGCACCGGCCATCCGTTGTTTACCTCGTTCATCAAGGCAGCGCTGGCGCACAAAGAAGCCAACGCCGCTGCGCAATAACGCGGTCGATCACGACAGTATTACCCGTAAGACAGCTCCCGGCCAGATGGTTCCCGCCGGGAGTTTCTTTGCCCCCTTTGTGCAATTGCGCATCAGAACGCAGTGTGCAGCCCCTGTTACGCTTAACTTTGGAGAATGACATGAGTGCTATTGTTGATATTATCGGTCGCGAAATCCTGGACTCGCGCGGTAACCCGACCGTCGAATGCGATGTGTTGCTGGAATCGGGCGTGATGGGCCGTGCGGCCGTGCCGTCGGGTGCCTCGACCGGTTCGCGCGAAGCCGTGGAATTGCGCGATGGCGATGCCAAGCGCTACTTCGGCAAGGGCGTGCTGCAAGCATGCGAAAACATCAATACCGAAATCTCCGAAGCCATCATGGGCCTGGACGCCAATGAACAGGCTTTCCTGGACCGTACCCTGATCGACCTGGACGGCACGGAAAACAAATCGCGCCTGGGCGCCAACGCCATCCTGGCCGTCTCCATGGCCGTCGCCAAAGCTGCCGCCGAAGAAGCGGGCTTGCCGCTGTACCGCTATTTCGGCGGTTCGGGCGCCATGCAGATGCCAGTGCCGATGATGAACGTCATCAACGGCGGCGCGCACGCCGACAACAACCTGGACATCCAGGAATTCATGATCATTCCCGTGGGCGCCCCATCGTTCAAGGAAGCCGTCCGTTACGGCGCGGAAGTGTTCCACACGCTGAAAAAGATCCTGCACAAGAAGGGCCTGAATACCAACGTGGGCGACGAAGGCGGTTTCGCGCCATCCTTGGCCAACCATGAAGAAGCCATCAAGCTGATCATCCAGGCCATCGAAGAAGCGGGCTACGAGCCAGGCACGCAGATCGCCATCGGCCTCGATTGCGCCGCGTCCGAGTTCTACAAGAACGGCAAGTACGAAATGGAAGGCGAAGGCCTGAGCCTGACGGCCACCGAGTTCACCAACCTGCTGGCGACCTGGTGCGACAAGTACCCGATCATCTCGATCGAAGACGCGATGCATGAAGGCGACTGGGACGGCTGGGCGATCCTCACCAAGGAACTGGGCAAGAAAGTGCAACTGGTCGGCGACGACCTGTATGTCACCAACACCAAGATCCTGAAAGAAGGCATCTCGAAAGGCATCGCCAACTCGATCCTGATCAAGATCAACCAGATCGGCACGCTGACGGAAACCTTCGCCGCCATCGAAATGGCCAAGCGCGCCGGCTACACGGCCGTCATTTCGCACCGCTCGGGCGAAACGGAAGATTCGACCATCGCCGATATCGCCGTTGCCACGAACGCCCTGCAGATCAAGACCGGCTCGATGTCGCGTTCGGACCGCATGGCCAAGTACAACCAGCTGCTGCGTATCGAGGAAGACCTGGGCGACATCGCCAGCTACCCTGGCCGCGATGCGTTCTATAATCTGAAGTAAGCTGATGTAAAACCCACTGGCCGGCCGGAGATATCCGGCCGGTTTGTTAACCGACTACCCCATGCGCCTGATTACGCTCGCCCTGGCAGCCCTGCTGCTGCTGATCCAATTTCCCCTCTGGCTGGGTAAAGGCGGCTGGCTGCGCGTTGCCGACATGGAAGCCCAGGTGGCGGTGGCGAATAAAAAGAATATGGAATTGAAGGCGCGCAACGCCAAGCTCGAATCCGAAGTGCGCGACCTGAAAGATGGTACGGGCGCCGTCGAGGAGCGTGCCCGCTATGAGCTGGGCATGGTCAAACAGAATGAGATTTTCGTGCAGATCGTGCGCAAGGGCCAAACCCCGCCACTGCAGGAAACGCCGGTGGACGCTGCTGCGCCGCACTAAGTCGTACCCACTTCCCGCTTGCCAGCCTGGACCGATTGCCAGGCTGACATGTCATATTGTTACCTTGTACTGCTGCACACTATTGCCTTGCTGCTTGCTGATCAGAAACGCGCCTTGCCGGTCGAGATCAGGTAGAAATGGATGCCGGTAACGACGACGGCTACGGCGATCAGTGCGGTTTCGAGAAACATCATATAAAAATCCTTTCAGTATTTAGTTAGCCGCGCGAGGCCAAGAAACGCAACTCGGCTGCGAGGTTAGGCATCAGCTTTTCGTAGCGGTTTGCCTCCGAGTTAAGCAGGGCGAAATCGCGCTTGCTTGGGCGTACATAGCGTTCGTCGTCGGCGCTGGTCGTCGCGCTGGCGATGACTTCCTTCTGGGCCAGTTCGCTGTACGGCTTGGAAGCGAGCAGGGCGCCCAGGAAGGCGCGCGTCGCACGGCCCAGGTTGCTGAAGTAGTTGTCGTTGTCGTTGCTGTAGGTGTTGGTAAAAGTGGACATATGCCCTCCATGAATGGTCTGTTGTTGCATTGCACAATAATGGAGTTGGCGATATATGTCTAATTTCAAATTCCAATTTCAGAAATTCAAGAAACGAATAATAAGGGCGTAGCCGCCGGCCACGCCCTGAAAAAGAATTTGTTACCAAATGTTTATCCGGCGGCGATGCGTCCCAAACCGGGATCGTCGCTGAAAAAGCCGTCCAGTCCCGTCTCGATGTAACGCCGCATTTCCGCCACGGAACCGGCTTCGTTGCGCGCATTCTCGCCATTGCCATCGCGGAAGTCGGCCGCCAGGAAACGGTTTTCCGGGCGGAAGGTCCACGTGTGCAGCAGCAAACCGGCCTGGTGTGCATCGTCGACGATGGACGAGGGTTTTGCCAGACGCTGGTCGGCGCCCAGCGCGATGATTGCTCGCGTTGGCGGCGCCACCACGTCCGCGTAGGCGGCGATGTCGCGCAGGCCGGCCGGTGTGGTCATTTGTCCAAACGTTAACTTTCCGCCCGCCTTGACGACATCCATCGGACGCACGTCGCCGCCCACCACCAGCTGCATCAGGCGCACGTTGGCGCGCCGTCCCAGCTTCTCGCGCAGGTACTTCAGATTCGCCACTTCGAAGGACTGGATTTCGATCGGCGCGCGGCGCGTGTATTCGTGCGCCAGCATGGTCGACAGGAAACGGTCTTCCAGCGCCAGGCCCGCATCGCGGAAGTAGGTCGAGCTTTTCAGCTCCGGCACGAGGCCGATGACGCGGCCGCTGGCGGCAGATTGCGCTGCAACAAAATCGATGATTTCTTCCCACGTGGGGATCTGGAATTGTCCATCGTACAAGGTGTTGCCGGTGCGGACTTTCGGCAAGCGTTCGATGGCGCGCAGGGTTTTCAGTTCCGCCAGGGTGAAGTCGTCAACGAACCAGCCTTCGTGCCATTCGCCGTCGACCATCTTCTTGCCGCGCCGGCTGGCAAACTCGGGCCGGCGCGCCACGTCGGTGGTGTCGATCAGGTTGCTTTCGTGGCGCGCCACGAGGATGCCGTCGCGCGTGGCCACCAGGTCCGGCTCGACGTAGTCGGCACCGTCGAGGATGGCCTTGGCGTACGACGCCAGGGTATGCTCGGGGCGCAGGGCGCTGGCGCCCCGGTGGGCGAACACGAGCGGGCGGCTCGGGGGCGTGGCCAGCAGGCCGGCGGCAAAGCCCGGTGCTGCCGCCAGGGCCAGGCCGCCCACGGCCGCCTGGACGAAGTTGCGGCGCGAAAAGTGCCGTTGCGGGAGGATGGGTGAGCGCATCAGAAATCCGCCGTCAAGGTCAGGAAGCCCTGGCGCGGGGCAATCGGGAAGGTGTTGTACGTCTTGTCGGCCGCGCCCACCACCACGTTCAGCGCACCTTCGCGGTTGGCCAGGTTGCTGACGTTCGCGCGCCAGCGCGGGTTTTTCAGCCAGCCGGCCATGGCCGGCAGCTTGCCCGACACGCCCAGGCCCATCAGGAAATAGCTGGGGACCGACAGATCGTTGGTGTACGTCGCGTAGCGCTTGCCCACATAGTCTCCCGTCAGTTGCACTTCGATATCGCCAAACGTGGCGGAAGCCACGAACTTGTTCAGCCATTCCGGCGAGCCCGGTACGTTCTTGCCAGCGGTCAAGACCAGCGCGGCGCCATTGTTGTAATTGTCCGCGTACTGCGAGCGGTTGTACGACAGGGCATTGTAGAACGAAAAATTGTTACCAAAGTGCACGGTGCCCGCGATATCGATGCCGTCCGTGCGCACGCTGCCCACGTTGGCCAGCACGGGATTGCCGCCGATGATGGAGGAAATCACGGGCGTGGGGCTGATCTGCAGCAAGCGGTTGCTGAAATCGACGTGGTAGACGTTGACCTGGCCATCGATGGCCGTGATGGCGCCCAGGCTCAAAGGATGGCTGCCGCGCACGCCCACTTCATAGGTGAGGGCCGTTTCCGGCTTGGCGTCGCGCTTGAACAGATCAAACGCGGCCTGAGTCGACAAGCTCCACGGCGAGGCGCCGCCGCCGCCATAGGTGACGAACTGGCGCATGTTTTTCTGGATGTTGAAGTACAGCTGGTCTTGCGGCGTGAAGTCCCAGCGCGCGCCCACTTGCGGCAGGAACCATTTTTTCGTGTTGATGGTGCCGACCGGCAAGGCCGTCGAGCCGCCCGCGATGGCGCCCAGCGCCGGCTGCACGGGGAATTGACCGTCGGCAAACTGCAGGCTGGACTTGAAACCGGCCTGCAGGGCGATATCGGGGCGGATGCGCCATTCATCCTGCAGGTGCAGTTGCACCACCTTGTTGTCGATCTCGCTGCCGTACTGCGTGATCAAAGGATTGCTGGGGCGGTCATACGGCGAGGTGGGGTTGTTGACGTCCAGCGCATACCAGCGGCGGTAGGCGGACGAGCGGTTCTGTTCCAGCCACAGGCCCGCCTCCAGCTGGTGATTGCCGATTTCCTTGCGCACGGTGGAGATGAAGCCGCCGCGCTTGATGTCGTATTCCGTCGTGCGCACGGCGTAGCCCGAGTTGCCGAACACTTGTTTCAGGTTCTGTTTCGGGTAGTACACGCTGAACAGGCCCGGCAAGCCGGCCACGCCGATGGGGCCGGCCACCACGCCGGCGCCGTCATCCTTGTGGTAATACACCTGGTTCGACCAGGTCATGCCATCTGACAAGTTTGCGTCGAACTTGGCGTAGGCCAGGTAATCGGTGCGCTGCGCATCGCTGTAGTAATTGCGGTAATTGTTGCCGTCCGCGGCAGGCGTGGCGCCCGTCGGCGACAGGTAGTTCAGGGCCGCCTTGAAGTCCGGGTACAGGAAGGGGCGCGTGTACGGTGCGCTCGTTTCTCCCGCCACGTGCACGGTGCTGTCTTCGTTCGGCTCGATCTTGTCCGAGTAATTGAAGAACAGGGTCAGCTTGCCCGCCTCGCTGCGGTTGACGTATTTGGCGTTGAACTGGTCGCCGCCCTGGCGCGCATCGAAATCCCAGGCGCGCGCTTCGTGGTGCAGGATGGAAAAATAGGCGCTGCTGCCGTCGCCGAAAACGCCCGTGTCGTAGCGGGCAAATGTGCGCGAGGTGCGGTGGCTGCCCACCGTCTGCTGCAGGCTGGCGCCTTGCGTGGCCAGCGGATCGCTGGAATAGGTTTCGATGGTGCCGCCCAGGTTGCTGGTCGAGGCTGTGGCCAGGTCGCCCGCGCCCGAGGACAGCACGACGCTGCGCACGTTTTCGCTGATGACGGCGCGCTGCGGCGACAGGCCGTTGTAGTTGCCGTATTGCTGGTCGCCCAGCGGCACGCCATCCATGGTGTAGCCGAGTTGCTGACCGGAAAGCCATGCACGAACAGCGATAGGTTTTGCTCGTTGTTGCCCCAAGGATCGGCCGTCTGGAAGCTGACGCCTGGCAAGGTTTGCAGGGCTTTCAGGGGATTCGTGCCGGGCAGGATTTTCTGGATTTCATTCTTGCTCAGGGCCACCGAGGAGCGCGTCTTGCGCGAGGAAATCTCCACGGTGGCCATCGGGGCATTATCGTCGGCAGCCGGGGCGGCAGCGGCTGCCATGTCGGTCGTGGCGGATGCCACGGCGGCGGCCACGGCCGTTTGCGCCAGGGCCGGCAAGCTCAAGCCCGCGGCGCACGCGCCCAGCAAAACGTGGAAGGAATGGCGGCGCAGGGCCAGCGTCAAGTGGGTGGTCATCATCAGCCTGTGGAAAGTGGGAAGTAATACAAGCTGCGCAGCGTAACGGCGGCGCGTGACGGGCTGATGACGAACTGATGACGGAACGATGACAGTGGAAACGATTGCGCCGCCTCAAGGGCGGCGCGGCAGATTCATGGCGAAACTGTAATGCTTAGTTGATGCTGGCGGCTGGCGGAATCAAGACCTCGGCCGGCGCATCCGTGATGAACAGCTGCGCGCAATCGACCTTGTCGAATTCGTAATGCTGGCCGCAGAAATCGCAGTTCACTCCCACTTGCCCCACTTCTTCCAGGGTGCTGTTGACTTCTTCCTCGCCCAGCATTTTGAGCATATTGCCCACTTTTTCGCGCGTGCAGCTGCAATGGAAGCTCGGGTGCAGCGGATCGAAGACGCGGATCGTTTCTTCCCAGAACAAACGCTGCATGAGGGTATCGATGTCCGTCGACAGGATTTCCGCCTCTTTCAGGGTCGATGCCAGCATCACGGCGCGGTTCCACGTGTCGAGCGCATCTTCTTCCGACACGGGCGTCGCCTCGGCCTTGCCGCCATGGTGCGGCAGCTTTTGCAGCAGCAGGCCGCGCGAGACGGTGTCGTCCGTGGCCAGCCACAGACGCGTGTCGAGCTGTTCCGAACGCAACATGTAGTTTTCGATCACGGTGGCCATGTCGTCGCCGTCCAGCGGCACGATGCCCTGGTACGGTTGCTGGCCCGGCACCTTGTCGGCCGGGTCCAGGGTGATGATGAAGCGGCCCTTGCCCGTGGCGTTGAGCAATTGCGGCACCGTGGCCACGTCGGGAATGGCGGCGTCCGGGTCCAGCTTGGCCGTGGCGCGCAGGCGCAGGTCGGAATCGCATTCGACCACCATCAGGCGCACGGGACCGTCACCGTGGATTTGCATGATGATGGAGCCGTTGAATTTCAGGTTGGCCGACAGCAGGGCGGCGGCGGCCACCATTTCGCCCAGCACTTTTTTCACGGCCGTGGGGTAGGCGTGGCGCGACACCACTTCCTGCCAGGTGGTCGATACGTCGATGAACTGGCCGCGCACGGCGGCATTGTCGAAAATAAATTTTTGCAGGGTATCCTGGCCGGTGGCGGCTGCGCTGACGGCGCCCGTGGTTTCAGTCGTCATTCTCTTATCCAATCTTCTTGAGTTGCGTATTAAATAGCTGGCCGCGCTGCACATAGTTCACGGCGTTGCCTTGTAGCCTGGTGATATCGTCTGCCGTCAGGGCCCGCACGGCTTTCGCCGGTGAGCCGATGATCAGCATATTGTCGGGAAATTCCTTGCCTTCCGTGACCAGGGCGCCCGCGCCGACCAGGCAGTTTTTGCCGATCTTCGCGCCGTTCAGGATCACGGCCTGGATGCCGATCAGGGCGCCATCGCCGATCGTGCATCCATGCAACATTGCCTGGTGGCCAATGGTCACGTTCCGGCCGATGTCCAGCGGGTAGCCCGGGTCCGTGTGCAGCACGGCGCCTTCCTGCACATTGCTGTTGGCGCCCACGGTGATGCGTTCGTTGTCGCCGCGAATCGTGGCGCCGAACCATACGGAGGTATTCGCTTCCAGGGTCACCTTGCCGATCACGTTGGCCGTGTCGGCAACAAAAGCGGAAGCATCAATCTGCGGCGCATCGGCGCCCAATTGGTAGAGTGTCATCGTTAGCCTGTGGCGGTGGTGGAAGCGCCGGGCGCGGCCGGACGCAAAAGTTTTGCGCTATTTTACGCTGTTGCAGGACAAGTCCGAGCGCCGACCGTCAATCCGGTATAATTATCGAACGGTCGTACTTTTATGTTCATCCTATCTACAGACACAGCATGTGGCGCCATCTGCGCCACTTTCAAGGCAGGCAATCAGATGAAACCCATGAAACTTTCCCGTTCCGAATTCATCAACATCCGCGGCGCCCGCACGCATGTGCGCCACTGGGGCCGCGAAGGCGCGCCCATCCTGTTCATGGTGCACGGCTGGATGGACGTGGCCGCCTCGTTCCAGTTCGTCGTCGACGAGTTGCACGGCGACTGGCACGTGATCGCGCCCGACTGGCGCGGCTTTGGCCTGAGCGATTACACGCAATCGGACACCTACTGGTTCCCCGACTACCTGGCCGACCTGGACGCCATGCTGCTGCACTATTCTCCGGACGCGCCCGTTAACCTGCTCGGTCACAGCATGGGCGCCAACGTGGCTGGCCTGTACGCGGGCGTGCGGCCCGAGCGCATCAGCCGCTTCATCAACCTGGAGGGCTTCGGCATGATGGCAACAAAACCGGAGCAGGCGCCGGGCCGCTACGCCAAGTGGCTGGATGAATTGCGCGAGCCGCCTGCCATGCGCAGTTATCCCACGCAAAAGGCCGTGGCCGAGCGCCTGCAAAAGACCAATCCGCGCCTGCCGGACGACCGCGCGGCCTTCCTGGCTGAACACTGGTCGGCGCAGAACGAGGCGGGCGAGTGGGACATCATGGGCGACCCGCAGCACAAGCGCGTCAATCCCATCCTGTACCAGGTGGAAGAAGTGATGGCGTGCTGGCGCCGCATCACGGCGCCCGTGCTGTGGGTGGAAGCTATTGAGACGAATATGTGGCAATGGATGGGGCCCAAGGAACAGGCGCGCATCGAGATCGACCGGCGGTTGGCCTGCATCAAGGATGTGCGCTGCGAGATGATGGCGGACGCGGGCCACATGCTGCATCATGATCAACCGGCGGCACTGGCGCGCCTGGTGGAAGCATTTTTGACCTGATGTGTATCGGGAACGCTGCAGCGCGATTTGACAAGCAGCGTACAATGAAAACTTCTTCCATGCTGAGCCCGTGCAGGGTATTGTTTTCACATGCTTAAAGTCGACCTGCATTGTCATTCGAATATCTCCGACGGCGTGCTGTCACCTGCCGCCGTGGCTGCGCACGCGCGCAAGGCGGGCGTCGATGTGTGGGCGCTGACGGACCACGATGAAGTATCGGGCGTCGCCGCCGCGCGCGCGGCCGCGCTGGACCTGGGCATGCGTTTCGTGGCCGGCGTGGAAATCTCGATCACGTGGGCCGGCGAAACCGTGCACATCGTGGGCTTGCAAGTCGATGAAAACAACCCGGGCCTCGTGCAGGGCTTGCACCAGACGCGTTCGGGGCGCGACGCGCGCGGCCGCGAGATTGCCCGCCAGCTGGACCTGGCCGGCATCCCCGACGCCTATGAAGGGGCCTTGAAATTCGTCGGCAACCCCGATCTGATGTCGCGCACGCACTTTGCCCGCTACATCGTGGAAACGGGCAAATGCGCGAATATCCCTGACGTGTTCAAGAAATACCTGTCGGAAGGCAAGCCAGGCTATGTCGAGCACCGCTGGGCCACCCTGGCCGAAGCCGTGGGCTGGATACGCGGCGCGGGCGGCGTGGCCGTTATCGCCCACCCGGGCCGCTACCGCTTCAGCGACATGGCGCAAGGCGTGCTGTTCGATGAATTCAAGCAGCTGGGCGGCGCGGCCATCGAAGTCGTCACGGGCAGCCACAGTCCGGACCAGTATCCGGAATACGCGCAGCTGGCCAACGCCTACGGCTTCCTCGCCTCGCGCGGCACGGATTTCCATGCGCCGGGCGAATCGCGCGTGGATTTTGCCATGTTGCCGCCGTTGCCTGCCAACGTGACCCCCATCTGGCACGACTGGTTTTAGCTGACAGCCAGGCAAATCTGCTGCGCGGCGCGCTTTGCGGCCGGCGATGCTCACCGTACTCCAGTACGGTTGCGCTTCTCGGCCACAAATCACTGCCGCTCGCGACGATTTTCCTGGCTGCCGATGCGCCGTCGTGTCGCTGCTTGAAATCTGCGTTTGCGTGCATATCTTTTTGTTATTCTTGTTATACATAGTCATCTGGAGCCATCGCCCATGAAACGTATCGTTCTTTTTATCGCAACCAACCTGGCCGTGATGCTGGTGCTGTCGCTCGTCCTCAGCTTGTTGGGCGTGGGCAATCCGGCGCGGGGCAGTACCCTGAACCTGGGCAGCCTGCTGGTGTTTTCGCTGGTGGTGGGTTTCACCGGGTCCATCTTTTCCCTGTTGATCAGCAAGCCGATGGCCAAGTGGAGCACGGGCGCGCGCGTGATCGACAATCCGACCTCGTCGACGGAATTGTGGCTGGTCAATACCGTGCGCGCGCTGTCCGAGCGGGCCGGCATCGGCATGCCGGAAGTGGCCGTGTACGAAGGCGACGCGAATGCGTTTGCCACGGGCGCGTTCAAGAATTCGGCGCTGGTGGCCGTGTCCACCGGTTTGCTGCAAAGCATGAACCGCGATGAAGTCGAAGCCGTGCTGGGCCACGAGATCGCCCACGTTGCCAATGGCGACATGGTCACCTTGACCCTGATCCAGGGCGTGGTGAATACCTTTGTCGTCTTCATGGCCCGCGTCGTGGGTTTGTTTGTCGACAATGTGCTGTTGAAAAATAACAACCGCGAAGGCGGCGGGCGCGGCATCGGTTACTTTGTGACCGTGATGGTGTGCGAAGTGATCTTCGGCCTGCTCGCTTCCATCATCGTCGCCTGGTTCTCGCGCCAGCGCGAATTTCGCGCCGATGCGGGTTCAGCCAAGCTGCTGGGCAGCCCCACGCCGATGATGCATGCGCTGGCCCGCCTGGGCGGCGTGCCGCCGGGCGAACTGCCGCAATCGATGCAGGCGCTGGGCATCAGCGGCGGCAATGGCGGCTGGGGCGCGCTGTTCGCCACCCATCCGCCCATCGAAGAACGTATCGCCGCGCTGCGCAGCGTACAATAATGCTAACTTAACAAGCTGGTTCGCCAGAACGCTTACACATGAGTCAATTTTTCCAGATTCACCCTGAGAATCCGCAATTGCGCCTGATCAAGCAGGCGGCCCAGATCATCCAATCCGGCGGCGTCGTGGCCTTGCCCACCGATTCCTGCTACGCGCTGGTGTGCCAGCTCGACGACAAGGGCGCCGTCGAGCGCCTGCGCCGCATCCGTGGCGTGGATGAAAAGCACCATCTGACCTTGCTGTGCCGCGACTTGAGCGAGCTGGGCGTGTATGCCAGAGTCGACAACCGCCAGTTCCGCCTGCTCAAGGCGGCCACGCCGGGTGCCTACACCTTCATCCTGGAAGCGACCAAGGAAGTGCCGCGCCGCCTCAGCCATCCTTCGCGCAAGACCATCGGCCTGCGCGTGCCGCAGCACCGCATCGTGCAATGCCTGCTGGAAGAGCTGGGCCAGCCGCTGCTGGGCGCCACATTGACCCTGCCCGGCGACGAAGAGAGCCTGACGGATGCCGACACCATCCGCGAACGGCTGGAAAAACTGGTCGACCTGATCATCGACGGCGGCGTCTGCGCGCATGGCCCCAGCACCGTGATCGACCTGACGGGTCCGGAGCCGGAAGTGGTGCGCGTGGGACGGGGCGACCCGGCCGTGCTGGGCTTGTAGAGGGGCATGGCGCGGCCGTTGGGGCGCAGCTCTTCAGTTGTTCTTAATGACAACGTAAGAAAGGGCCTGGGACGCCTCTGGTAGAATCGCGGTCATGAGCGATTTCAATACGATAGTCCAGACCGTTGCGGTGTACCTGGTGCCGGTGCTGTTTGCCATTTCCCTGCATGAGGCGGCGCATGGCTACGCCGCCCGCTATTTCGGCGACCCCACGGCCTCGAACGAGGGCAGGCTGAGCCTCAATCCGATCCGGCATATCGATCCTTTCGGCACGATCCTGCTGCCCTTGATACTGTATTTCACGATCCAGGTACCGTTCGGCTATGCCAAGCCGGTGCCCGTCGATTTCAGCCGCCTGCGCAATCCGAAGAAACAGATGGCCTGGGTGGCGTTTGCCGGGCCTGGCGCCAATTTCGTCATGGGCCTGGGCTGGATGATCGCCTTTGTCGTGCTCAGCGTGCTGCCGCCGACGGAAATGGGCATGTTTTTCCGCAAGATGGCGGGCGCCGGCGTCAGCGTCAATGCGGCCATGTTCGTCTTTAACCTGATTCCCGTGCCGCCGCTCGATGGCGGACGCATCATGACGGGCTTGCTGCCGATGCAGCTGGCGCGCCCGTACGCCAGCATCGAGCGCTACAGCCTGTATGTGTTCGGCGCCCTGGTGCTGCTGATGTACACAGGCATCCTGAACCGCGCCCTGCTGACGGCGATCGAATTTGTCATAGGCATTTTTGTCACCGTGGTCACGCCCCTGACGGCCCTGTTGACTTGATGCAAGCAACTGGATGGTTGTAAATAATTGATGGAAGTACCGATGCAAGCAATTGAACCAATAGTAGACACTGAAACGATTTCCGGCTGGCTGCGCCGCTGGGCACCCCTGATCCCGGGCGGCGAAGTGCTGGACCTGGCCTGCGGCGCAGGCCGCCATGCGCGCCACCTGGTGAGCCTGGGCCACCCGGTGCTTGCGCTCGATCATGATCCGGAAATGCTGGAAAAGGCGGCCGGCACGGGTATCACCACCTCGCTGGTGGACCTGGAGGCGCCGGGCGCCGTGTGGCCCTTCGCTCCCGGCCGCTTTGCCGGCATCGTCGTCACGAATTATCTGCACCGGCCGTTGCTGGAAGCCATGATTGCCAGCCTGGCGCCCGATGGCGTGCTGCTGTATGAAACGTTTGCCGAGGGTAATGAGCAGTTCGGCAAGCCGTCGAATCCGAAATTCCTGCTCAAGGAAGGCGAAATGCTGACCTGGGCGGTGCAGCAGGGTTTGCGTGTGGTAGCGTATGAAGATGGGCGCGTCGAACAGCCAAAAGCTGCTCTGGTGCAACGAATTTGTGCCGTCCGGCCGGATTTTCCACGGTTGGCAGCCTTGCTGCCGACGTTTTGAGCGGCCATACTATGTCAGAATGCACCACAGGCGCGGGCTATCCGCTACAATCGTTGTTTTATTTATCGGCGCTATAAACTTACTATGATCAAGGGCAGCATTGTAGCAATCGTCACCCCGATGCACGCAGACGGCAGTCTGGACTTTCCAGGTCTGCGCAAGCTGATCGACTGGCATATCGCCGAGGGTACGGACGGCATCGTCATCGTTGGCACAACGGGCGAATCGGCAACAGTCAGCGTGGAGGAACACTGTGAACTGATCCAGTTGACCGTCGAACATGCCAAGGGACGCATTCCTATCATCGCCGGTGCCGGAGGCAACTCCACGGCCGAGGCCATCAAACTGACGCGTTACGCGAAAGAAGCGGGCGCCGATGCTGTCTTGCAAGTGGTGCCGTACTACAACCGTCCTACCCAGGAAGGCATGTACCAGCACTTCAAGGCCATCGCCGAAGCCGTCGACATCCCCGTCATCCTGTACAACGTGCCTGGCCGCACGGTTGCCGACATGAGCAACGAAACGATCGTGCGCCTGTCCGCCATCCCGAATATCGTCGGCGTGAAAGATGCGACCGGCAATATCGGCCGCGGCATCGACCTGCTGCGCCTGGTGCCGGCCGACTTCGCCGTGTACTCGGGCGACGATCCGACGGCCATGGCGCTGATGTTCTGCGGCGGCCACGGCAACATTTCCGTGACGGCCAACGTCGCGCCGCGCGCCATGCACGAACTGTGCGTCGCGGCCATGGCGGGCGAGCGTGCCAAGGCGATTGCCATCAATAACAAAGTTTTCCCTCTGCACCAGAAATTGTTTGTCGAGCCCAACCCGGTGCCCGTCAAATGGGCGATGGCCGAAATGGGCCTGATGCCTGCCGGCATACGCTTGCCACTGGTGCCGCTGGCTGAAAACTGCCATGCCACCGTGCGCGATGCCTTGCGTGACGCCGGCGTCCTGTCTTAAGGCCGAACTTCAAGCCCGGACTTGACCAGTCCGGACCTTCCCTGATTCCAGCTGCTACTTAGCTTCTTATCCAGTTACGACATGACTAATTGCAAGAAAAACCAATCGGCGCCTGCCACCATCGCCGTCCGCGGCATCGTCATCGGCGCCGTCGCAGCCAGCCTCGCGGGCTGCGGCATGATCAGTTCGGTAGTCGGCGGCGACAAGGTCGACTACAAGTCGGTCAAGAAAGCCGGCACCCTGGACGTGCCGCCTGACCTGACGCAATTGCAGCAGGACAACCGCTACTCCTTGCCGGATGCGAAAAACGGCGTGGCCACGGCGTCCGGCTACAACGCGCAGCGCAACGCCACGGCCGGTACCCCGGTCGTTGTGGGCGCCGACGGCGTGGTCGGCGTGGTGCCGGTCACGGCAGGCGGCGTGAAGGTCGAGCGCGCGGGCAACCAGCGCTGGCTGGTCGTCAAGCAGTCGCCCGAGGTGCTGTGGCCGCAGCTCAAGCAATTCTGGGAAGATTCGGGCTTTACCATTGCCGTCGACCAGCCGACGGCTGGCATCATGGAAACCGAGTGGAACGAAAACCGCGCCAAGGTGCCGCAAGACTTTATCCGCAGCACCATCGGCAAGGCCTTCGATTCGCTGTACTCGACCGGTGAAAAAGACAAGTTCCGTACCCGCGTGGAGCGCCTGGCCGACGGTTCGACCGAGATCTACATCAGCCACCGCGGCGTGGAAGAGGTTGTCACCGGCCGCGACAAGGAAACCACCACCTGGACCGCTCGCCCGAACGATCCGGGCCTGGAAGCGCAATTCCTGGCCAAGCTGATGACGCGCCTGGGCGCGGCCAGCGACGAAGCACAAGCGAAGACGTCCGTCGATGCCGCGATTGTGCAGCCGCAGCACGCCAAGCTGGTGGGCGATGCCGCCACGCCGGCGCGCGCCATCGAAGTCGATGAGGGTTTCGACCGCGCCTGGCGCCGTGTCGGCCTGGCGCTGGACCGCGTCGGCTTCACCGTGGAAGACCGCGACCGCACGCAAGGCACGTATTTCGTGCGTTACGTCGATCCGGACGCGGTCAAGAAAGATGGCTTCTTCTCGAAGCTGTTCAGCTGGGGTTCGTCGTCCGACAAGGACAAGGAAGCGCAGCGCTACCGCGTCCTGGTCAAGGCCGGCACTGGCTCGACCAGCTTGGTCAGCGTCCTCAGCAACGAAGGCAAACCCGATACCTCGCCAGTGGCCGAGAAGATCCTGGGTCTGCTGAACGACCAGTTGAAATAAGCGCTACATTCGCGGCAGGCATCAGAACCTGCCGCGCATTAAAAAGGCTGGCCCGGGAAACCGGGCCAGCCTTTTTTAATTGTGAATGCACTTGGACGTAGCAACGCCCAACAAAACCGTAGCGAGCGCCAGTGATTTGTGGCTAAGAAGCGCAACCGTACTTTAGTACGGTGAGCATCGCAGGCCGCAAAGCGCCGCGCGCAGTAGGTTTGGTTGGGCGTTTACCCAACAAAAAAGCCGGCCCTAAGGCCGGCTTTCTCTAGTGCTGGGTGCTAATTACTTAGCAGCCGATGCAGCAGCCGAAGCGGCAGCAGCAGCGTCCGAAGCGGCCGAAGCAGCGCTCGAAGCAGCAGCAGCAGCGTCGGTAGCGGCCGAAGCAGCAGCGTCAGCAGCAGCAGCTGGAGCAGCTTCAACTGCTGGTGCTGGTGCTGGGGTTTCAACTACTGGTGCTGGTGCAGGAGCTTCTTCTTTTTTGCTGCAAGCAGCCAGAGCAACAACCATCAGGGAGGCGATCAGCAGGGATTTTTTCATTTGTTTTCCTTAATTATTTCAAAAAATAAATCAATATTGTTGCGATGAATAATTACCGGTAATTATCGCTCGTTAGGTCGTCTTCGAAGGCTTTTCGTACCAGGTGGTGCCTGCCAGACAACGGAAACTTCCTAACCGAATATTATAGCGATTTTTGGTGCGTCGCAATAGGAGCAAGAGGCAAATTCGCAACTATTTTGTGATATCGCAATATTTGCCGAAGCAAATTGCAAGCAAGTGTAAGCGATTTGCGAAAGCGCGACAAAACGATATAAAAATAATATGTTTCATTGCGCTGGCGCAGAAGCTGTTATTTTACCTACTGTAATACCACTTTGCTACGACACGCTCATTCAAGCCAGTTCGATCCAGCCATCCTGATACCAGGTATACAAAGCATCCATCACGTCATCGGACGCCTGTGCCACGGCGGCGCCATCGAGGGCGCGTTCGTTGGCCAAGGTTTCCAGGGCCGTTTTGTCGGCCTTGCCAATGGCAAACGATTCGCCATTGATGAAGACATTCTTGCCACGATACAGCATCAGCGTCTTGCGCGACAACACGACACCCTTTTTCTGTGCGGCGTCCGCGAAGCGGCCCACCGTCAGCGGCTTGGACAGCGGCGTGAAAAACACGTTGTGCTTCGGTTCCGACAGGTGTTCGCCCAGGAAAATGGTCACGTCTTCTTCCGTGAAGCGCACCTTGTTCATTTCTTCCGCGATGGTGCTGAGCATTTCACGGGGGATTTCCGCTGGCTTGCCCGACGCTTTCAGGTCGGGATCGCTGTAAATGCCCGGCAAGTCGATCGAATCGGCCATGAATTGCAGGAAAGCTTCGCCCAGTTCCTGGAACGATGGCGAGCGGAAACCGATCGAATACGTCTGGCAGTCGCCGATGGCCACGCCGTCGTGCGCGTAGTGGGGCGGCAAATACAGCATGTCGCCCGGTTCCAGCGTGAATTCTTCGTCGGGCGTGAAGTTGCTGAGGATTTTCAGCGGCAAGCCGTCGATGAGGCTCAGGTCCTTCTGCGCACCGATGCGCCAGTGGCGCTTGCCCTGGCCTTGCAGCAGGAATACGTCATAGGAATCGAAATGCGGGCCCACGCCGCCGCCATCGGTGGCGAAGCTGACCATCAGGTCGTCCAGGCGCGCGTCGGGCAGGAAGCGGAACTGGCGCAGCAGGGCGTCGGCCTTGGCGCTGTGCAAGTTGGCGCCCTGTACCAGCAAGGTCCATTCTTTCTGTTTCAGCGAGGGCAGACTGGTCAGCGGACCTTGCTGCATGTTCCAGTGGCCATCCGCATGGCTGACCAGACGCGATTCGACGTGGTCCAGGGCAGCCAGCTCGGCCAGGGCCTTGACATCGAACAGCGCCTTGAAGCCAGGCACGGCTTGACGGATCAACAAGGGTTTTTTATGCCAGTAGTCGCGCAGGAATTGCGCCGGCGTGATATCGCCGAGGAGAGTTAATTTTTTCATGCGCCCATTATAACAACCGGAAATGCAGGAATGCGCCTGCCGTTGGCGGCGTGAAGGTATAATTTGCCAGCTTATACAATGAAAGGAAGCATAATGAAGATTGCCAAAAATACGGTCGTGACTGTCAACTACAAACTGTCAGACGCGCAAGACAATCTGATCGAAGACGGCCGTCAGCCGATGGTCTACCTGCACGGTGATTATGAAAACACCCTGCCGAAGATCGAAGAAGAGCTCGACGGCAAGGAAGTTGGCTATTCCAACACGATCCAGATCGAACCGGATGATGCTTTCGGTGAATACGATCCCGCCCTGGTCAAGGTCGAGCCGCGCAATCGCCTGCCTGAGCCGCTGGAAGTGGGCATGCAGTTCGAAGGCATGCCGGAAAGCGATTCGCCGGACGAAGAAGCGATGATCTTCACCGTGACCGATATCGCCGACGACAAAGTCGTGCTGGACGGCAACCATCCACTGGCCGGCATCGCGCTGCGCTTCTCGCTGACCGTCGCTGACGTGCGCGAAGCCACCGAAGAAGAAATCGCCCATGGCCACGTGCATGGCGCACACGGCCATGACCATGGCGATGAAGATGATGAAGGCGAAGAGGGCGATCACTTCCGCACGCACCCGATTCATTAATACTGCTTGTTCCAGGCCGGCTATATGCCGGCCTGTTCGTTTGTGCCGCTGTAATTAACGACGTGGCGTTGACGCCTTGGCCCTCGCTTGCGCCGATGGGCGGGTGGCACGTTGACGTACCTCAAAGAATGGCGTCTTGCCGGGCCGTACGGCAATGGCGGACCAGTCGTTGTCGATGCTGACGTGGCCCAGGTTGCCTTTCCAGCTGATTTTTGGCGCGTCCGTCCTGGCCGCAGCCTTTTTGTTTTTGCCTTCCTTGCCGTCCGCTTCGGCTTTGCGCTGCGTATCGATCAATAACACCTTGCCGCTGAACTTCTTCGCCAGGGTGCGCACCTGCTTGCGCGGTCCGGCAAAACCATCCTGTTTCGAACTGAAGCTGGGCAGCAGCGAATTGTCGTCTTCATCGAGCACGCCCATGTCGCCATCGGAAAACAGCACGATGCCGTCGAGTTTCTTGCGTTGCGCCATGGCGAACAGGCGCTGCAGCCAGGAACGGTTGGCGACCAGCCGGTCTTCGAATTCGCTGTTGCGGCCGGCCTCTGGCAGGAAATGGTTGTTATTTGCGGGCAGGTTGATGGTGGCAAACAGCACGCCGCCATATTCCCAGTGGGCGTTTTCCGCATAGCTGCGGAATTTCGCCGTCGATGACAATCGCGACAGGGTCAGCTTGCGCTGGCCCAGGCTCTGGTCGTCGGCGAAATACACGTCGCGCAGGCGGTTCAGGCGCTCGATGGCGTTGATGCGGCCGCGCGAATTGCGGCAGTTGGCCCAGTCGCTGGCCGACAGCGAGACGATCAGCGGCGGACCGCTGGCGTCCAGCAAGTCCTTGCGTTGGCTGTACAGCTTGTCGCTGCACGATTCGCTGGCGGCCTTGATGCCGGTGGCCACGACGAAGGACGCGTTGAAAGCGCTGGTGTCCGCGATGGCTTTTTTCAGGGGGCCATCGTCGGGCCCCGCGTTGAAGGAATGGCCCAGCACGGCAAACTCGAAGCCGGCCTGGTCGCCAGCGGCGGCCAGCGCCGCTTGCCATGGCAGGCTGACGGCCAGCAAGCCGGCGGCCAGCAGGCGGATCGTGCCGCGCCGGATCGTCATGCGGCGGCCAGCCGTTTCAACTGATACAGCTGCTCCAGCGCATCGCGCGGCGTGAGCGCGTCGGGATCAAGGTCGGCGATGGCGTCGAGCAGGGCTTGCTGCGCTTCATTGAGCGCGGCCAGCGGTGCCGCCGCTGCCTCGTCTTCCTCTTGCGCATACGGATCGGCTGCCGGTGCGGCGAACAGGTCGCGCTGCGGCGTGGCGTCCAGCGCTTGCGCTTCCAGGCGCGCCAGGTGCTTGCGCGCCGCCTTGATCACGGGCTGCGGCACGCCGGCCAGCTGCGCCACCTGCAAGCCATAGCTTTGCGAGGCGGGACCGGCTTGCACGGCGTGCAGAAAGACGATGCTGTCCTTGTGTTCGACGGCGGACAGATGCACATTGGCGGCGCTCGGATGGCTGTCCGGCAATTGCGTCAGCTCAAAGTAATGCGTGGCGAACAGGGTGAAGCTGCGGCTGCTGTCGATCAGATGGCGCGCGATGGCCCAGGCCAGGGCCAGGCCGTCGAAGGTCGAAGTGCCGCGGCCCACTTCATCCATCAGGACCAGCGAATGCTCGGTGGCGCCGTTCAAAATCGCGGCCGATTCCGTCATTTCCACCATGAAAGTCGAGCGTCCGCCCGCCAGGTCGTCGGTGGCGCCGATGCGCGTGAAGATGCGGTCGATGGGGCCGATGGTGGCGGATGCGGCCGGCACGTAGCTGCCCACGTAGGCCAGCAGGGTGATCAATGCCACCTGGCGCATGAAGGTCGATTTACCGCCCATGTTCGGGCCGGTAATCAAGAGCAGGCGGCGTTCGTTGACGAGACGGCAGTCATTGGCGATGAAGCGTTCGATCTGCTTTTCCACCACGGGGTGGCGGCCTTCGACGATGTTGATGCACGGCTCGTCGACCAGTTGCGGGGCGGCCCAGTTGTGCTGCTGCGCGTGTTCCGTCAGCGCGTTCAGGGTGTCGAGCTGGGCCAGGCCTTGCGAAATCGTCTGCAGGGTGGCGATGTGCGGCGCCAGGTCGGCCAGCAGCAGGTCGTACAGCAGCTTTTCACGCACGAGGGCCTTGTCTTGCGCGGACAGAGCCTTGTCTTCGAACACTTTGAGTTCGGGCGTGATGTAGCGCTCGGCGTTTTTCAGGGTCTGGCGGCGGCGGTAGTCGTCCGGCACCTTGTCCGTCTGGCCGTGCGTGACTTCAATATAGAAGCCGTGCACCTTGTTGTATTCGACGCGCAGGTTGGCGATGCCCGTGCGCGCCCGTTCGCGCGTTTCCAGGTCGAGCAGGAACTGGCCCGCGTTTTCCGACAGCGCGCGCAATTCATCGAGTTCGGCATCGAAACCGGTGGCAAACACGCCGCCGTCGCGCACCATGGCGGCCGGTTCCTGCGCCACGGCGCGCACCAGCAAATCCAGGCAGGCCGTCGGCGTGGTCAGCGCCGCGTGGATGGCGGCCAGCAAACCCGTTTCGCCGCCCTGGCCGGGACCATAGCAGCGCACGACGTCGCCGCGCAGGGCCGGCAGTTGCAGCAAGCCGTCGCGCAGGGCGGCCAGGTCGCGCGGACGCGCCGACAGCAGGGCGATGCGCGTGGTGATGCGTTCGATATCGGGCACTTGCGCCAACGTGGCGGCGAGCGGACCGGCCGCCTCGCTTTGCGCCAGCGCGGCAATCGCTTCATGGCGCGCGCGCGCCACGTTCTGGTCGCGCCGCGCATGGTGCAGCCAGTGGCGCAGCATGCGCGAACCCATGGCCGTGCGGCAATGATCCAGCAGGGAGAACAAGGTCGGCGATTCCTGGCCGCGGATGGTTTCCGTCAATTCCAGGTTGCGGCGCGTGGCCGCGTCCAGGCCGATGAATTCGCTTTCCGTTTCCGTCGTCAAGGAGCGCACGTGCTGCAAGCCCCGCCCTTGCGTCGATTGCGCATAGCGCAGCAGCGCGCCGGCCGCGCCGAACGCGGCGCCGAGGCCATCGGCGCCAAAGCCCGTCAGGGTCGCCACGCCCAATTGATCGAGCAGTGCCTTGTGGCCGCCGACCACGTCGAAATGCCAATCCGGCACGCGGTTGATGTGGGTGCCCGCGTAGTCGTCGAACAGGTTGCCGTTGTCGCCGCTGAGAATTTCAGCGGGCACGATGCGTTCCAATTCCTGCTGCAGGCGCGCCGCCACGGTGGCGCTGTCGCCGGAAAACTCCATCAGTTTCAAGGCGCCGCTGGCCAGCGACAGCCAGGCCAGGCCCGTGGTGACCGTCTTGCGCTGCGTGATGCTGCACATGGCCAGCAGCGGGCGCTCGGCCTTTTCCGGCAGCAAGTCCGCATCCGTCAGGGTGCCGGGCGTGACCACGCGCATGACCTTGCGCTCGACGGGTCCCTTGCTGGTGGCCGGGTCGCCGATCTGTTCGCAAATGGCCACCGACTCGCCCAGCTTGACCAGCTTGGCCAGGTAGCCGTCCAGCGAGTGAAACGGCACGCCGCACATCTTGATGGGGTTGCCGCTGGCCACGCCGCGCGCCGTCAGGGTAATGCCCAGCAGGCGCGCCGCTTTTTCCGCATCCTCGAAAAACAGCTCGTAGAAATCGCCCATGCGGTAGAAGACCAACATCGTCGGGTGGTTTTCCTTGATGCCCATATATTGTTGCATCATAGGCGTAAGTTTGCTTTTTTGGATATTCGCAAGCTCTTGATTTAACTGCATATTCATCTGTAAGTATTTGATTTGTTTCGTTATTGTTGCGAATTCGTTGTTGCTCTATTGCATCGATACACATCAGCGCATATCATCACACTTCATGTTTTGGCGTAGCTAAATTGCTTCTTCTGCAGAAGCTACGCCAGAAAAACGTCTTTTGGTTCGCGGGTCGCATAAAAGCTACGCTGAACCTACGCTTAATGAGGTGAGAATGCAATTCGATGCAAGAGCGGCAAAGCTGCTCACGGCTGGCCAACACTTTACCATTTCCGACTGCCCAGGGCTGCGACTTGAGGCTACAAAGTCGAAGCGATCATGGATTTACCGATATAAGAGTCCGCTCGATGGGCGCATGCGTCAGACAAAAATCGGCGAATGGCCAGCAATCTCCCTGGCTGCTGCTACCGTCGAATGGGAACGCTTGCGTGGCGCTCGTAGTGCCGGTGTGGACTTGGCCATGGATAAACGGGAAGTGCGCGAGCAGTCGCGCCTGGCCACGGCGGCCGAGCGCGAACGTAAAGCGAAGGCGTTCCTCACTGTACGACGAGTTGGCGAAATGTATGTTGCTGGCCACTTGTCGCGTAATCGTGGCGAAAAAGGCGTCAAGGAGGTGGCGCGCATGTTTGAGACTATGCTGGGCGAGTTTGGCGATATGCCGGCTGCTGAGGTTTCTCGATCTGATGCCTTTGACCTTATCGAGAGTTTCGCGCATATTCCGGTCCAGGCGGCAAAGTTGCGGGCGGAGTTAGGATCAGCATGGGATTACGTACACGATGCCGGGCGCCTTCCAGACACCGTGCCGAACTGGTGGCGCTTGATCATGCGTGGGAAGCTGCGTAGCAAGGGGCGAGTGATACAGGGAGTGCAGGCCGGGCCGGTCAAACGTGTACTGAGCGCGGAAGAGCTGGCCACGTTGATAAAGTGGTTGCCAAATTTTTCGAAGGCAGTAGCGGACGCCCTAACGCTTTACCTTTGGACTTGCACGCGCGGTTCGGAAATTATGGCCATGGAGGTGAAGGAAATTACCGAGGAGGCTGATGGCCTTTGGTGGACGATTCCGAAGGCAAAGACGAAGAATTCATGGCGTGAGCATGCTACGGACTTGCGTGTTCCTCTCGTCGGGCGCGCTGAGGTGGTGGTGCGTAGGCGCATGGCCACAGCAACCGGCAAGTATCTTTTCCCGTCATGGGGAAAGCTGGGGTACATGGAGCAAAAGTCGGTAGGGGTGACAGTGTGGTATCACATGCCATACAGCGAAACGAAACCTGAGAGCCTACGTCCGCGCTTGCCGGTGACCCACTGGGCACCGCATGATCTGCGTCGCAGCTGCCGGACACAACTCGCAATACTTGGGTGCCCGGAAGAGGTGGCAGAGGCGGTGCTGGGGCACATGAAGAAAGGCGTAGTTGGTGTTTATAACCGGCATGCCTACGACCAGGAACGTAGAGAGTGGCTTTG
The DNA here is from genome assembly GCF_001758725.1 of Janthinobacterium sp. HH106. Classification (NCBI taxonomy): domain Bacteria; kingdom Pseudomonadati; phylum Pseudomonadota; class Betaproteobacteria; order Burkholderiales; family Oxalobacteraceae; genus Janthinobacterium; species Janthinobacterium sp. HH106. Next base: position 64,056 of record NZ_LRIC01000063.1, read on the forward strand.
CCGGCTCGACACGCACCTGGAAGCATTGGCTCGATAGCTCTATTTTTTTCTGCTGGTATTAGCTGGTGGTGGAATGTCTGAAATTGGACGTTCTTCCGCCCATTCCTCTATTTCACGCATCAACCAGGCGACACGATTTGGTGAGAGCTGGCGTGGCTTGGGAAATGCGTTTTCCCTCACCAGGCGCTGAATCGTTGCTGTAGCCAGCGTAACCAGTCCCGATACCGCTGGGAGGTCAACATAGATTGGTCGGGTCATTCTGTCTCCATTACTGATTCGATACGGACTGCAGCGCCGCCAGCCGCACGGCCCGGAACATACCCGGCCACTGGTGATCCAGCTCAACCCACGCGTGCAACTCGCCATTGCCCACGTCGCGGCGCAGGTCGTTGACGGTGCCGGCCTGGTAGCCTTCGTCGGTATCGAAAGTCACGCGGTCGCCAATGGAGACCGGCCGAGATAATTCAGGTGTTTGCATGGGTATCACTCCTTTTTATACTTGCGTTGCAGATGCGCCAAATGCGCGCTTGGCCCGCCTGGCTGCCGTTTTTTGTGGTGCAGATAGATGGCTTCGGTATCAATCCGGGCGCATGGCGCGCCCTCCCTATCAAAACTCCGTCCGGCGTTGAAGGACGGAGTGAATTTTTTGTTTTCTGGTGCTACTGCCACCGGCGCTTGCGTGGCCTGCGTATACTTATTTACACCAGTCCGAGGAACGGCAAGGGCCACCCCGGCCCGGTCTATCGTCCAGCGGTAGCGGGTTGACTCATAGACCGCTTGCGGCTGCGCCGCCAGATACACGCCTACGGGCCTGTGCGCCTCCACCTGCTCATAGCGCCCGTTGACGTCCTCTACCCGCTTGGCAAGCTGTATCGCGGCCTGGCGGCCCACGGTAGGCCCGCCCATGGCCCATATGAAACGGGCGAAGTCTGCGCGCTGGGCGATGGCGGGATTGTCAGACTCGACTTTCTGCGCGGCCTGGTAGGCTTCGCGGATAGGTTCAGGGGCGTTGCGCACCGACTCCTCCGACAGTCGGCGGAACTCGCGCCACACGCCCACCGGCACGCCACCGATCTGCTGAAACTGGCGAATGCCGTGTACCTGCGCCCAATAGGTGACGCGCTGGGAAGCCGTGAATTCCTTTTTGTCGAACATATCGGGCACGATGACGTAAGTACGGCCATCCTCGAATGCCTTGTGGTCTCCTACCCCTGCGCCGTCAATGCTCTTGCAGACGTACTTGATGATGTAGCCCGCCGCCGTGCCCTTCCCCGCCTCGATCCGTACCAGCTTGACGCGGTTCTTGATGGCGCCTGGCTCGTCGCCATCCTCGCGCATGGCGTAGGCATGAATGACCGCTTCCATGGCCGCCTGGTGCTCAGGCGCGACGAACAGCAGCATGTGCCAGTGCGGGCACCCGTCCGTGTGCGGCTCAGCGATGCGAAAGCCGTAGGGCTGGATACCGCGACGATGCAGCGCGGAACGGATGGCGGACCATACCTTGACCAGATACGCCTGTGCCGCGCGCGGCGTCGGGCTGCCGAATTCCGCGTACTTCGCATTCGTGCCGCCCACCGAGTGGTATTTGCTGGGGCACGTGATGGTCCAGAACATGCCTACGTGGCGCATCCTGTCGGCCACCTCTTCAAAGCCCCGGATGCGCAGCATCAATTCGCCGCGGCGCAGGGTTTTATTGCCCATGCCCAGTTCGGCCAGTTCGGCCAGGCTGTATACGTCGCCGTTTTCATTGGTGGCCGTGACGGCCTCCAGCGCTTTTTTGTTCGCCTCGTTTTGCGCCGCTTGTGCCAGGCACGTTTCGCGGCTGACATACGGATCGGCGCGCACGTAGGTCAGGCCCAGCTGAATCGACGTATGTTCGAAGCGGCGCATCAGTTCCTTGCGCAGTGAGCGGCGCCACCACGCATGATCTGCTGCACGTGCGATGTAGCCGCGTATCGTTGCCGCCACTGGCGACTTGACGCCGCGACGGCTGCATATCGCGTCAATCCTCGCCTTGATGGCGTGTTCATCGTGCAGGCTCGAACAAACCTCGTAGCACTCGCGTGCGGCCTGCAAGGCGGCCACCGAGATAGCACCCGGGCCAGTCATCATGCCATTGCTATCGGCCAGCGGCAGGCGCTGGTCGTCGGCCAGAATGGCATCGATCACTTCGCCACGGCGGCAGTTCAATCCTCCGAACAAGCGATGCACGGCGTTCGCCATGCGCGACGGTATGCCCATGCTCAACATCCTTGCGCCTTGCCCGTGGCGCCAGGCATGCGCCCGCCATTCATACATTTCTTGACCACACTGAGATTGCCTTGCAGCTTGTCCAGTTCGACCCAGATGCGGCCGCGCTCCAATGCATTGAATTTATTTAGGGCGTCGCGTGCACGCTCTTTTGGCATGCGAGCCGACATGACGGCTACCATGCGAGCGGCCAGCGGGACACGCGCCCAGTAGGCGGCGCGGATAGCCTCGACGTCTGCCGGTGTGGAGATCATCGCCAGTACAGCCGCAGATCGTTCCATGCGTTGTTCGCGTGGTGTTGCATTGATCTGCGCGGACACAGCGTCCATTTCGGCCAGAAACGCCCTGGTTTCCAGCTCTTGTTTGGTTAGTGTCGGGCCGGCAACGGCTGCGACGGCTGCCAATTCAGTGGCTATGCTGCGCATTTTCAACTCCCGATCCAACCAAATGCTGCCATCAACACAGGCGCGAACATGACAAGCCCGGCCATCAGGCCGCTGCAGAACGTTTTCAGATTCTCTTTCATTAACTTCCTCTTTTTGGGTTTGAACGGGTTCAACACACTCAAAACCTTGTCGCGTGCGGCCAGAATCTCGGCGGCAGGCTGGAACGACAGGTGATTTTCGATAAGGGACGCCGGCATGGTTCAGTCCTTGATGGCGCCGATGGCCCGCAGCACGCCGGGGGTAATGACGATCAGCAGCGACAGCAGCCAGATGCCGCAGGTTTTGGCCAGGCGCAGCATCAGCGTGCCCCTGGCTTGAGAAATTGCTCTGCCCAGTACGGGAGCGTGTGCGATGCGCCGCAGCAGTGCCGGGAACCCGCTTCATTGGCGAAAATGTAGTTCACCTCGATGGGCAGCTTGCCGACCAGGGCGCGTTGTTTGGCTGGCGCGAAAAAGCCGTCACGCTCCAGTGCCTGCGCATCGCTGACGATGAAGGTCAGATTGGCCGCGCCATAGGCGTGGTAGGTTTTGGCAATCTCATGGATGTGGGCGGTCAGCGCCGCGATGCCGATGCCCGCGCTGGCTTGCAGCAAAAAACACGTTGGTGCCACCGGGACAATGCAATTTTGCAAGGTCGGGCGGATCGTGCTTGATGCCAGGGCTTTGTCGGTATGACTGGTGGCGTGCAGCGTGTTTTCCATCGGTTTTCCTTATTTCAGGTTGAACGAATCCCGCACGCTCAAAAGGGAGCGCTGCAGGGCACAGCAAAAGAGGGG
>NZ_LRIC01000064.1:0-11575 GCF_001758725.1 Janthinobacterium sp. HH106
TGATGACGTTGGCCCCCTGGTAGCGAATGGTGGTGGCATAGGCGAAGAAGGAGAATCCGGCCGGCAGTGTCGGGGCATCCGCCGACGCGCTCCACAGCAAGGCGGTCACGCCCGTTGCCGGATTGAAGATGAAGTGCAGATGCACCGATGCGGTGCCGGCAATGACAGCCGCTTGATCCCGACCGTTCGCGCCGACCACGGCCACGTCCGCCGTCAAGGCGCCGGTGGCATATTTCGTGATGGCCTGTCCGGTGGCCGGGTTGCGCATCGTGACGGCGAGCGCGGACACGGTGAACTTGTTTGCCGGCGAAGCGCCATGGTTCGCGCCGGACAGCCCTTGCACGCCGGCGCGCCCCTGCGTCGCCTCGGCCAGGGCGCGGGCGTTCACCACGCGCGCGGAATTGTCGCCGTGGGGGATCGTCGGCGCGTTCGGCGTGCCGGTGAAGGTTGGCGAGTCGAGCGGGGCTTTCAACGCCAGCGCATCGGCAATCGTGGTGGCGAAATGCGGATCGCGTCCCAGCGCTTCGGCCAGTTCGGCCAGGGTATTCAAGGTTTCCGGCGAGCTATCGACCAGGGCGGCAATCGCTGCTGCGATCTTGGCCTCGCCGTCTATTTTGCTCAGGTACTGCGGGTGCGGGTTGGCCTTCGCCTCATGCGCCATGACAGCCCCGGCGGCCTTGTCGTCGGCATACTGGCGGGTGGCCAGCACCACGGACGGATCAATTTTCAGCTCGATAGCGGCCGTGCTGGCGACGATCAGCACCACGCGCACCACTTGCGTGCGGCCGCTGCCTTCGACCATCAAGGGCTTGTAGCTGGGAGGGCAGTTGGCAACCGCACACAAGTCGCCCGCCTCGTCGTAGATGCCGATTTCGCGTAGCCACCAGCCGCCCACGTCCTCGGGCAAGACTTGCTCGACGATGATCTGGCTGGCGTTGGCCGGGTCGATGGCCAACTGGTTCAGGTCGGCGCGGCGCACTTCATGCACGAGTGCTTTTTGCAAGCGGTCCGGGATCGGCAGGGCGCCGTTGCCGTCGCCCACGCCCATTTTTTTCAGTTTCAGGGTTTGGCCCAGGGCGATGGCGTTGGCCAGCTTGGCCTCGCCCACCTGCGTCAGAATGGCAAAGTATGTGCTCATGGATAGATGGTCATGGTGTCAATGGTATGGGGTGCGCCGCCTTGTAATAGCGTGCCGCGCACTTCGATTTCTTCGGCGATCCACGGATAAACCGTCATCGCATCGCCGTGATAGGCGGCCAGGCCGATCCGCACCTGGCCACGGGTTTCCAGATACAGCGCAAGTCCCGTCAAATGCCGGCTGACGGGCTTGGCGTCGGCGATCAGGCGTTCCATTTCCTGAAACATGGCGTCCGTGATGCCCGTGTCGAGCACGCCCACGTCGAGGCGAAACGTGCCCGGCGCACCTAGCGGCGTGGCCTGCCACCATTCCGTGATGCGGATCAGATAGCCCAGGGACTCGACCACGCGGCGCACGGCGGCAATCGTGCCCTTGTGTTTGTGGATGAAGTAGGACGCCTTGATGGTGCCGCGCTTGATCGACTCGGGCCAGGCGTCGTCCCAGCGGTCAACGGAACAGGCCCAGGCCAGGAATGGGAGCAAGGCAACGGGGCAGCGGTCGGCGTTCCACAGGTCGCGCAGCGGCACGGGCACGTTGACCAGCTCGGCGCAAGCCACGGCAATGGCGCGTTCCAGCGCCGTGGTGTTGGGCGGCAGGGTCGGCACGATCTTATTCATCGAGCACCACCACATTCAATTTGATGGCGGTGCAGCGCGCGGCCTGGGTGGCGTCCAGTTCGATGTCCGTCGCCGGGCTGGTCAAGACGACCTTGCGCACGCCTTCGACGTGGACGGCGGCGCTGCAGGCGGATCGATAAATGCTGTGGCCCAGCGGGCGGCGCGGCTGCGACACGCGCGCAGCGTTGGCGCGCGCGGCGTCCAGCAGAATCGGCACTTCCGGGCCGACGCCGATAAACAAGGTGGCCTCGATCTGGTAGTCGATGACCTGGGCGGCCTGCACCGTCAAGCGGTCGCCCAGGGGGCGCACTTCCTCGGCGTTGAGCGCGTGCGCCACGGTGCCCAAGAGTTCGGCGCTGGCGATGCCGGTGACGTTGTTGGCCAGCACCGTGACGGTGACGCTGGCCGGCGCGGGGCTGGTGGCGCTCGCGTCCTTGACCTGGCCGTCCGCACTGCGGGCGTGAAATTCATACGACGCTTTCGGGCCGGCCACGGAAAGGCCGTCAGGCGCTTCCTGGATGCGCAGGCGGTAGGCGTCGTTGTCTTCCATGACGGCGGCCACGGGCGGCAGGGCGTTGGGATTGGCCGGCGTGATGACCAGGCGCGCTACGTTGACGTTGGCGCCCAGCTGGTCGAGGTCGCCATCGAGTGCAAACGCCAGCATGACGGCCTTGCCCGCCTCGTTGACGCGGTTGCGCAGGATGGTTTCCTGATACGCGTTCTCTTCCAGCAGCTTGGTGGCCGGTTCCGATTCCAGCTCGAGCAGGGCCGTGACGGCCGCGCGCTCGGCTTCCGGCAGCAGGCTGACCAGGTGGGCTTTGCGCGTGGCGAGGACGGCTTCGAAGTCCAGCACCTCGACCACGCTCGGCGCCGGCAATTGGGTCAGATCGATGGGCGTGCTCATACGCTGCCGCCTTGTTTGACGGGCACGGACAGAGTGATGCTCTGGCCATTCGCCGTGCCATCGAGCAGCAAGGTGATGGCGCCGTCCGTGTCGCGCGTGAGCTGCACGCTGGCGAGCTGCAGGCGCGGCTCCCAGCGGCGCAGGGCAAAGGCGGTCGCGGCGAAGATGCGCAACTGCGTGGCGCTATTTAAGGGCTGGTCGATCAGCTCGGACACTTCGGAGCCATAGCGGCGGCGCCGGATGCGCGAACCCATGGGCGTGGTGAGAATGTCGGTCACGGACTGGCGCAGGTGGCCCAGGCCCGTCAGGCTGTGCCCGGTGGCGGCGTGCATGCCCATCATGCTTGCGGCCCGCCCGACTGGTCACCGCCGGCCTTGACGCCGCCGTGCGGATGCTTGGCCAGGCTGATGGCGCCGGCCAGCACGTCCTCGCTGGCCTTGACGGTGCCTTGCACGGTCATGGCCACGCCACTGGCGGCGCCGGCCTTGGCGTTCACGCCGCCGTTCAGGGCGGTGGCGCCGTTGACGGTCGCCGATTGCTCGACAAGCAGATTGCCCATGACGGTCAGGTCGCCCGTGCAGATGGTGCTGGGCGCGTTCGACGTCACCTTATCGGCCGTGATGGTGGCCGTGCCGCCGGGGAGCGTGGCCGTCAGGGCGTGGGCAGCATGGTCGTATTGCACCACGGCGCCGTCAGGGTAGTGCGTGGTGTGGACAGTGTCACTGGTTTCGGGCGCGTCAAATGCCTGCGAGTACAGCGCCGGCACGATGATGCCGCGCTTCAGGTCGCCGCCTGGGGAAAAGACGATGACTTGTTCGCCCACGGTGGGCGCCGACCAGGTGCGTGTGCTGCCAGCGCGCCGCGTGGCCCATTTCAGCCATTCGGTGGTGAGTGACGGCCCTAGCTGGACGCGCGCCTTGGCCTCTTTGACCTCGGCGATGGTGCCCAGGCGGATCAGGTTTTGCAGCAAGCGAGTGAGGTCGGACAGGTCGGCGTTCATGCAGTGCATGTTGCCGAAGTCCGCGTGCGGATGCACGCGGGGGCGGGTTGATATGCGGTTTAGCGACTAAGACCGTGTTATCAGATATATCTTACGGTGTAAAAGCTAAGATCGCGGCAGTGCCGTAAGCAATAATCTGCTCAAAAGTCTTCCCCGCCACTACATCGACTGCAACTTCTTTTCCCTTTTCAAACCATGCTTTCACCCTTGGACCGACCCCTTTTTCGCCAGCCTTTCTATCAGCATCGGCGTTGTCCGCCAGTTCTGCTGCTGAGTCTTTCGGCAGGCCGAGTTTTTCAAGTGCCGATACGAGTGACGGTAAGTCACCGGGTGTGATGCCATTGATTATATTTTGCTCGACGGAATGATTTCCGAATGCAACGCCATGAACATTCCCGCCGTTGATTGTAGTGTTAAATATTTGGCTCACTAATTTCTCCTTTTCCTTTAAATTTTCATCATGTGCTGGCACCAACCCAGCATCAGGATAGGTCGACTTTATTTCCAGAGAAAATGCAAGTATCTTCGTCTTTATTTGATCGACCATCGACGTGAGATTCGCTACAGTGAACTCCATCCAAGCTCCTGTGCAATATGATCCTGGCGTCATTGTCGAACCGTATTTAACAGCTAAAACGATAGGCCAATCTTTTTTGAGAGTGCCCTTGCCTTCACTCGCCTCTATCATTTGTGCGCATTCTGCAACGGGCTGCCGATACTGAATGTCTTGAAAAGCCTTACGCATGTCTTCTGGCAATACTGTAACTGGTATCTGTATTATCCCCTCATACCTTCCGACTATATGGCCTCTGATAACTCCTGAAAACACCCGGTAAGGCGGCAAACTAACTTCGTCCGGATAGCCCTCAAGCTCATGCTTAATCCATGTCGAAAGCGGTTCATGTCCTAGGTCATAAGCCAGTACCATGCAGAGGCGGAGCAATCGAGTAACACTAGAGTCCTTAGCGATTGCCTCATCAATTATTTGTTGTAAGAGAGACATATTAAATCTTTCGATGATTTCGCCGACAATCTAATTGAGGTGAGAGAGAGCGGCAGGGTTTTGCTCGTAGAGGTCTGTATGATGCGACTCTATCTCATTTGATAACTAATGTCAGTTGAAGTTTGCATTGAAGCATCTTAGTTTTTTTCCATGTGACGCAGCAGCGATTCGCGTATCAACGTCCGATCCGGTTCACTCAAGCCCAGCAGCGGCCGCTCCGAGTACTTGTAGACGGCACCCTGTTTAGTAATGCGGTCTTGCCGGCCAAACTGATGCACATGCGCCACGCGCGCCACCCAGCCAAAGAAGCCGACCTCGATCTGATCGCCGGTCGCCTTCACTTTCAGATGTTTGGCGGTACGAATTTTGGCAAACATCGCCGCCTTCTGTCGCTTGATGCGCCCATTCTTCCCTTTGAATTCCTTGCGCCGCTTGCGCGCCGGATAGGCTGTGCCATCCGGTCCCTGCTGCGCCTTGATGCGCTGTGCTTGGCTACGACGCAGGTCGATGGCCACCTTTTGATTGATGGCGCGGCGCTGGGCCGGCTGCAGCTTGGCCAGCAGGGCGCCGGCCCAAGTTGCCAAAGCGTGCAGGTCGTCGCTCATGCCGTTGCCTCGGGCGTGCGCCATTCGGCCAGGAGTTTCTCGCCTGCGTACAGCTTCCAGAACTCGTCCGCATAGGCCGGCATGTGCTGTATTTCGGCAAGATGCTTGATGTCCAGGCGGCCCGCTTCGCCGGCCTTGACGGCCACGCGCTCGGTCAAGTCCAGCTTGATGGAAATATCGACCGTTTCATGGTTATTAAAATCCACCTCGAATGCGATGCCGTGCTTGCGCGTTTCATCGTTGGCCATCAGGTCGAGCTGGTGGACTTTGAGCCAGGCGATCAGGGCCACCATGATGGCGTCGGCGTCGCCCGCGTAGTCGGTCACGATCAGGTTGAGCTTGAAGCGGTATTCGAAGGAGAGGGAGGCGGTGGCGCTGGCCACGACATTGCCCTCGTCGGCGAAGACCAGCAGGCGGTCGGGGTCGCGCTGGAGGTCGGGGATGGCGGCGGCCAGGTGCTGGCGCAGGCTATTCGGTTTGTACATGGTAGGTGTCGCGGATATGGTTGTAGGCGTCGATGCAGGCGTTCAGTTGGCGTGTGGCGTCGTCGCCGTCGCCTGCAATGGCGTCAAGAGCTGCCGCAGTCGCTGGGTCAAGTTCGGCGCGCGCCTCAATCCGATGGCCTGTGGCAGCGGTGGAATCTGCAGTTGCGGCGCACTGGCCGCTGGTGACGGGGATTGACAGGCGCACAGCGCCGCTGCGCACGTCAATATTGAAACGGTCACGCTCGGTTTTCGCATGGGTTTGCTCTTGGGTGAGGTGGTCGGCGCGCTGCGCCAGGGCGGCGCCGGCGGCGCGTTCCAAGGTAAGCACGCGGGCTGTGGCCTGGGCCAGTTCGGTGGCGGCTGTGGATGTTTGGATAGCGGCCGCCCGCTGCAGTTCGGCGATGCTGGCATCCTTGCGCCAGCCCTGCGCTGTCCAGCCGACCATGGCGCCGCACACCAGGTAGGCGGCCAGCGGGCGCCAGGTGGTCGCACTCACATGGCCACCCGTTCCTTGATCCAGCCGAACAGAAAACGGCGCTGGGTCTTGTTGGCCTCCGTGATTTCCAGGTAGCGCGCCGCCTGCAGGCCGTTCAGGGCGCGCAGCAGCACGGCGGCGCCATCCTGGCCGCGCCATATGAGAAAAGCGGCCAGCGCGCCCAGCGACTGCGCGCCCAGGCGGCCGTCGACGAACAGGGCGGGATAGCGCGCGCCCGTGTCGTTAAAGCCGTTCAGCCAGCGCTGCAGGAACTCGGCCGCGCGGTGCGGCCCCATGTTCACGCCCGTGTCGATCACTTCGGCGCCGATGCCGGCATGCAGGGCTAGCACCTGGTCGAACTTCGGTTCCGTGATGTAGCGCGCCGTGTAGATGGCGCGCGCCACGGACTCGGGCAGATCGCGCATCGGCCCCGTGTAACCATTCGCGCGCGCCACGGCCACGGTGATGCCGTAATTGGTTTCGCCGCCCTTGTCTTGCGGGTCGTTCACGTAGCCGCCTTCGGCGCGCAGGATGGCGTCGATGGTGCGCGCGATAAGGGGATTTGCAGGGGCGGCCATCAATGCTCCTTCGCGTCTTTGAGCAGCTCGGCGATGTCCTTGTCGCTGCGGCGCTGGAACCACAGGGCCACGGCGCGCGATACCCACCAGCCGGGCGCGCCCACGATCAGGTCGATGGCGGAGGCGTTGACCATGGCGCCGACGCTGGGCAATTGCGCGCACAGCAGCTGATACGCGGTGCCGCCCAGCAGGCACGAGAACACGCCGGCGCAGGCCAGGCGGGCGACGAATTCGCCCTTGTTGAAGGTGCCGTCGCTGTTCAGCGGCGGCAGCACGATGTACAGCATGGCCGCGCCGACCATGCCCAGCGCCGCCTTGAAGCCGTACAGTTTGACCAGGGTGGCGAAACCACCAAACGATTCTGCGGACATTGCTTGATTCTCCGGTGATAGGGGTAATAGATTTTTCATGAGGGTAAAAAGGTGGATTGCTGCGTTAATCCCATAGCTGCACAAGATCGGCTGCAGCCACCTGGCCCGTGGTGGGCGCCGGTTCGGGCAGGGTGACGGCCAGGCCGGCAGGCAGCACGGCGCCGTGGCGTGCCAGGGCGGGATTCATTTCCAGGGTTTGCTCGACGTATCCCGCGCCGTCGCCCAGGTAGCGCCACACCAGGGCGTCTACCGTGTCGTGCTGCCGCGTGCGCACCTGCATCAGATCAGTTCCACGGTGAGGTGCGTGCGGCCGACCATATCGGCGATGGCCCATTGCGCATTGCGCCGCTGCGCGCCGGGTGCCTCGTCCAGCCATTCCATGCTTTTCTTGTCGCTGACGGACGTGGCCGTGCTGTCGTAATCGCGGTAACGCTCGATCAGGTCGGCTTTTGCCGTGCTGTAGACGGCGCGCCGGTACTGCGCCAGCAAGCGCGATTCGCGGTTGATGCGCGCGGCCGGCACGTCCACCAGGGCGGGGATGCCGGCAGCGGTGTGCTTGCCCTGCCAGTCGGCCAGTTCGCGGTTGACCTGCAGGATGGCATCGACCACGGCTTGCACCAGGCGCGCGTCGGTGACGGTGCCATCGAGGCGCATGGCGTCGCGCATATCGGTGAGAAAAATGTCGGGAAACCAGCCGTCGTTCTCGATGACGCCAGGGGTAGCCGCTGGCGGCGCCGGGGTGGTGCCGGGCGGGATGGACGGGGGCAGGGCCATGAAGGACATACGGGGCGCTTTCAATAATAGGGCGGTGGACGGGGTTCATCAGGTCAAAGGTATTACCAGAATCCCCCCGTGCCGCCGTGCTGCGGGGGATGCTCTTTACGTGGAACCGGCCGCGCGCTTGAGGCGCCGCTCCAGCTTTTCCATATCTTTCTTGACGCCGCAGGACTCCGACAGAGCGCGGGCGCGTTTCAGCTGGGCCATGGCCGTTTCCGCTTGTGCTACCAGCGCCGGGGCGATGTCCGTTTCGTCGGCCTGATCCAGCACGGCGATCAAGGCCAGGCCGATGGCCTTGTGCAGCTTGGCGCGCGCCTGGTCGGGCGCGTCGCTGGCGGCCGTCAGCTGCTCGACGGTGCCCAGCACCTGCGCCGCATGCTGCGGATCGCTGGCCAGCTTGCCGTGTAAATAGCCTTCGGCGAACTCGTCCAGCATCAGGGTGGCGATGTCGCGGCTGTAAGTCTCGGGCAAGGTGAACTTGTGTTCCAGCGCATAGGCGGCCATGACCAGGGCGCGCTCGTACTCGCCCGTGTCGATGTGCCACACCAGCAGGGTGGCAAACACGTCATCCTGGGCGCCCTTGCCGCCTGCCAGCACGCCGTCGATCCATTGCGCATAGTTGGGCAGCAAGGTGGCCTTGACCTCGATCTTGCGTTCCACCGACTGAATGGCTTTCAGGCGCCGCCGGTCATCGGACAGCTTGTAGAGCATCAGATCGTAGGCCGTGCCGGTGGTCACGCCCTGCGGCGCGGCGGCGCCGGCCGTGCGCTCGGCCAGCATGCGTGCGCGGTGGCGCAGGGCGGGGGACTGGTTCGCCATCACTTGTCTTTCAGCTCGATGTTTTCCACCAGCGCGGCCAGGCCCAGGTCTTCGATCACGTAGGCGTCGTTGGACGACTCGTAGTTTTCGATGCGGTCGCGCTTGGGCACGTCCTCGACGCGGCGGCGGCGCGCGCCTTCCTGGAAGTAGATCGACAGATTGTCGAAGCGGGTAATCAGGATGGCGTTATCCGGGAAGTAGGGCACGCGCGCGGCCGGCAAGCCGCCGATGCGTTTCTGGCTGATGATGATGTCGGCGGCCAGCGTTTCCGTGGGTGCCTGCTTGGTGTTGACGAGCGGAAAATACTTGTCGTTCAACAGCTTGCGCCCGACGATGGCCACCAGGTTGGTGTCTTCCTGATACCACGGGTCCAGCAGGTTGACGGCATCGGTGACGGCCGCGTCCAGGTTGGCATAGTCGGCGCCGTCCACGTCGCCGATGATGACCTTGCCCGGAATGCCGGCGGCCACGAGGCCCAGCACGCGCTCGGGCGCCAGCTCGCGCAGGTGCTGCAGCCAGCCTTTGTTGACGTCCTGCAGCAGCGGATTGGCGTCCAGGTCGGTGTCGGCCATGGCTTTCACGCCATTGAAGCCGATGACGATGCGATCTAACGCCTGGCGCGTCAGGATGGCATTGGCGACGCGCGATTGAAAATCGGGGAACTTGGCCCAGGCGTCCAGCTTGGCATAGTTCAGATGCGTGTCGAAGTTGGTTTGCTCGCAGCGGTATTTGGTGCCGTCGAGGGTGGACAGGTCGCGCGTCTTGCGTTCCTTGTCCTTGGTGTTGGTGCGGCCGGCAATCGGGCCGGACACGCCCAGGCCCAGTTTTTCGCCTTCCTGCTCGGTCACGCCGATGATGTTCACTTTCGACAGGAACTCGCTCGATTCCTGCATCTTCGTTTCCAGCTTTTGCTGCACGCTGGGCGTGACGCTGAAGGTCTTGGCCACGTTGTCCGTATCGTTCAGTTGGCCCAGGCGGGTTTCGTACTGGCCAAAGACCTGGCGTGTTTGCTTTTTCATGGTTCGATGCTCCGTTGTTGAATGGGGTGTGAGGGATAGCGCGGGCGCTTAAAACTCGGTCTGCACGGCGCCGTCGTTGCCGGTGGCGGCCGGGCGGCGCGGGCCGTTGCCGGGCGCTTCGTCCATCTGCGCCTTGAAGCTGGCCAGCTCGTCCTGGGTCGCTTTCTGCGCCTTTTCCGCCGCATCCAGGCGCTTGAGGGCATCGGCATAGTTGTCGTTGGCGGTGACGACGTGGCCGGCCAGCGCCTGCACGGCTTCGCTGATGTCGGCGAACTGCGCGGCGTCGGTGCCGGATTTATGGGAGAAGCGCGACAGCAGGTTTTTCACGGCGTCGGCCAGCTTGATGCCCTGCGGCTCGTCAAATTCCAGCGTGACCTCGACGGCGGAGGTAAACAGGTTGGTGCTTTGCTGCTTGCGGCTGGCCGAGAATTGCAGCGCCTCGGTGCCCAGGCTGGCCGGGCTGTCGGTGACGCCCAGGCCCACCAGGTAGGGCTGCGACGAGTCGGCAAAGTCGGGCTGAATTTCCAGGCTGGTGTACAGCTTCTGTTTCGCCTTGTTGATGGCCACCAGTTCCGGCGTGGGTTCGATCTGCGCGAACAGGGCCAGTTTCTTGCCGCTGTCGGTGTCCACTTCCTCGGCCTTGACGGCGATCACGTCGCCGTAGGCCTTGAACTGGCTGTCGGGCAGGATGCCGCGAATGTGCTCGAGCCAGATGCGCGCACCGTAGGTTTTCGGGTTGTAGGTGGCGGCGATCTGCTCGATGGTGGCGCGGTCGATGTTGCGGCCGTCCGTGGTGGCGCCTTCGGTGGCGACGCGGAAGAATTTCGATTTGGACATGGTGGGCGTTCTCGGTTGATCGGATAACGCCATGGTCAACGTCTTGGCGCCGCGATTCAATGCGGTGCGGGTTGCTATGGGCCATAGCGACTATTGCCTTTCCCCGTTCCGCGCGCGCGCGGCCTACGCTGGCGGCATGCTGACAATCGAGAAAACACGCGAACAAACCCCCGACGAGAAAATCGCCGAACTGGCCGTGCCCGAATCCGAGCCGCGCCGTGCCGCGCGCGCCCTGTACTGGAAGGGATGGCGCATTTCGTCCATCGCCCGCCACCTGGGGATCAAGCGCAGCACGATCAATAGCTGGAAAGAGCGCGACGAATGGGACAAGGCGCAGGCCATCGAGCACGTGGAAGCGTCGGCCGAGCTGCGCCTGGTGAAATTGATTGAAAAAGAGGTCAAGAGCGGCAGCGACTACAAGGAAATTGACCTGCTGGCGCGCACCATCGTGCAGATGGCGCGCGTGCGCCGCTATGAGCAGCCGGGCGGCAACGAGGTGGACTTGAATCCGAAGCTGGCGAACCGCAACGCGGGCCCGAAGAAGAAACCGACGCGCAACGATTTCAGCGAAGAACAGAAAATCCAGCTGCTCGACGCCTTCCAGGATTCGCTGTTCGATTACCAGAAAGTTTGGTATCGCAACGGCGACCAGCGCACGCGCGCCATCCTCAAGTCTCGCCAGATCGGCGCCACCTGGTACTTCGCCCGCGAGGCGCTGGCCGATGCGATGGAAACGGGGCGCAATCAGATTTTCCTGTCCGCCTCAAAAAGCCAGGCCCACGTCTTCAAGCAATACATCGTGCAATTCGCCCGCGAAGCGGCCGGCATCGAGCTGACGGGCGACCCCATCGTGCTGCCGAACGGTGCCCATCTGTATTTCCTGGGCACCAATGCGCGCACGGCGCAGGGCTACCACGGCAATTTCTACTTCGATGAATTCTTCTGGA
>NZ_LRIC01000065.1:0-76817 GCF_001758725.1 Janthinobacterium sp. HH106
GCCGCCACCAGCGCGGGCAAGCCCATGAAGCCGGCACCGCCCTTGATCGTGTGGAAGGAACGAAACACCGCATTCAGTGTTTCCTTGTTGTCAGGATCGCGCTCGAGGCGCAACAAGTGCTCTTCAACATTAACCGCAAGATCCATCGCCTCAACGACGAAATCCTTGAGCATATCGTCCATTAGAATCCCAAATCCGCAAGAAGGTCGTCTACATTATCCTGGTCCAGCGCCACCGACGGCACGGACGGGCCCTGCATCAGCGGCACCGGCTTTTGCGCCAGTTTCTCGCGCACCTCGGCCGGCGCGTTGTCGCGCAACAGCTGGGCCAGTTCGTTTTCCACGGTCTTGGTGATGTTGACCACTTTTTTGATCAGCTGGCCCGTGATGTCCTGGAAGTCCTGCGCCATCATGATTTCCAACAAGCGCGCTTTTTCCGCTTCCGTCGCTTCGGCAACGGCTTGCGCGAACTGGCGCGAGTCGCCGGCCAGGGCCTTGAATTCTTCCAGGCTCAGCTTGCCGTCGAACAGCGCCGTCCAGCGGCCGTCCATGTCCTTGGCTTTCTTCGACAGCACATCCTGCGCCGGCATGCCTTCGTCGAGCGTGTTCAGGACCTTGTTGGCGGCCTGCTCGGTCAGGGTGGCGACGTATTCCAGGCGGTCCTGGGCGTCGACGATCTGCGACGACGCTTCCGTCAGCGCCTTGTCGTAGCCCAGTTCGCGCAGCGAATCGTGCAGCAGGCGCACGATGCCGCCCAGACGCTCGAACATCGGCTTGTCGGACTGGTCGACGGGATCGGCCGCGTCGCCAGACGCCTCGGCGCTGGCCACAGGCAGCGCTTCCGCCTCGGCGGCCACGGGCTCGGCGGCTGCCGGCACGGCGGCGTTGGCCGACACCGAGTCGAACAGCGCGTCGAAATCGTCCTCCGCAATCACGGCGGGAGCGGGCGCGGCGGCAGGCGCGGGCTGAGCCGCGGCCGCACTTTGCGCAGATACTTCATCGAATAATGCGTCGAAATCATCAGCGGCGTTGGTCATATCCCTGCTTCTCCATAATTTGTCAAAATTCCGCCTGAACTGTGCGTTTTACAGACTGATACCCACAATTTCTCGATTAAGATGATTTGAGGCAATACCGCTGCGATGGTGCGAGTGTAGCAGGGCGCCGCCCTGTTGGTAAATCTCAAAACGCGCTTCCTGGTGCAAAGCTGGCCTACAAGAGCTTTTCCACAAGGAAATATGTGTTCCAGCTGTTGTATTTTGAAATACTACCATTGGCGTGCGTGCAAGACCACGCACAGCAGAAGAAATCCTGCTTCCGGGCGTCTGCGCAACAGCGCCACATGGACATCGTTGCAGCTACACACGATCTTTCTGCCAATGTTGTCTATACTGAAGGTGCAGTTGTATTGATAATTATCAAGTCTTTGCATGAATACAATGCTGCCGCCGCGTCTACAATAAGAGGCGTTGCGCGCGCTCAGTCACCGCCAAAGGACCTGCCATGTATAAGAAAATTCTGATCGCCACCGATGGCTCCACCGTCTCCAACCTGACGGCCTGCGCCGGCGTTGCTTTTGCCGAACAGATGCACGCCGACATCCTTGCCTTGTATGTGGCGCCCGAATACCAGTACCCGGTGTACATCGAAATCATTCCGCCAAGCTATCCCAGCGAGGAGGAGTACCGCATCGCCATGCGCAAGGCCGGCGCCGACCACTGGCAGCCCATCCTCGACGCGGCCGCCAAGCGCGGCCTGGAAGCGACGGGCCTGACGGCCTTTTCCGACAGCCCGGCCCTGAAGATCGTGGAAGTGGCGCAATTGCAGCATTGCGATCTGATTTTCATGGGTTCGCATGGCCGCAGCGGCTGGGGGCAATTGCTGTTGGGCAGTGTGACCAATAAAGTGCTGTCGCACTCGAAATTGCCCGTGCTCGTGCATAGGCTGATCAAGGAACCCCCATCCGAATAAGAGGTCACATGACCACCGGGGCCGCCGTTGCCGGCATATGCAGAAAAAGGCATAATGCGGCCGCCTCAGTTAAAATGACAACGTTTCTCGTTTCTCAACATTTGATTGTCCGGTGACGGACAGAGCAGATTTCACGCATCCAGATTGCCCGCCTATGATACGTATTGTAATTGCCGACGACCACACCATCATGCGAGAAGGCTTGAAGCGCATCCTTGACGGCGCGCCGGATATCGATATCGTGGGCGAAGCCATCGACGGCTTTGAAGTACTCAATCAGGTGCGCCAGGGCGGCTTCGACCTGCTGCTGCTCGACCTGTCAATGCCGGGCCGCAGCGGCGTCGACCTGATCCGGCAAATCCGCAGCGAGGCGCCCAAGCTGGCCATCCTGATCCTCACCATGCACGAGGAAGAACAATATGCGGTGCGCGCCATCCGCGCCGGCGCACAAGGCTATCTGACCAAGGAAAGCGCGGGCACCCAGCTCGTGGGCGCCATTCACAAGGTGGCGTCGGGACGCCCCTACATCAGCGCCGAGGTGGCCGAGCAGCTCGTGCTCAACATCATGATGCCGAATGAAAGCTTGCTGCACAAACAGTTATCGGACCGCGAGTTCGAAGTCTTTTCCCTGCTGGTGGCGGGCAAGTCGATCACGGAAATCGCCAACAACCTGCACCTGAGCGTGAAGACGGTGAGTACGCACAAGACGCGCATCATGCAAAAAATGGGCATGAGTTCGCTGTCCGAAATGGTGCAGTACGCCGTGGCGCACCGCCTGCTCTCCCCCTTCAAGACGTAAGCCCGGCGGCGCGCGCCCGCGCGTCGACAGTAGGAACAATCCTACTCCCCCTACCGTAGCTCCTACTGCCATATTCAGCCACTGCTGATATTAATTGCATATGGTTGTTGGCATACTGAAACCAGTAATCAAGTTGCTGGGAAGTTATTTCATCACACAGCAAGTCGTCAGCGAATTGAGCTTTACCAGCCTGGACGCGCGCCGCCCTTTCCCTGCCCGCCGTCTGCGCACCCTGTCATTCAACTCTGAACTACCTGTCACCAGGAGATGAACATGCTGTCCACGCAAACGCCCGAAACCCGCGCCGCCGCCCCATCGCTGGCCCCCTCTTCCCCGATGGAAGCAGGGCGCCAGCGCCAGGGGCGGCTATGGTCGAACCTGAAGGAAGTATGCGATCTGCTGCATATCTCCAGCGCCTGCACCATCGCCGCCGACGAACTGCTGTTCCAGCACGTGCAATTCAAGACGGGCCAGCGCGTGCATACCATCGGCCAACCGTTCGACACCTTGTACATCGTCAATTCGGGCTTCCTGAAAACCGTGCTCATCGACGAATTCGGCAATGAACAGGTACTGAGCTTTCCCATGAAGGGCGACATGCTGGGCGTCGACGGCATCCACTCGCGCCACTACTCCTCGGAAGCGGTGGCCCTGTCCGACTGCGACCTGATCTTGTTGCCGTTCAAGAAGCTGACGGCGCTGGGACGTGTTCACCTGGAACTGGAAAACGTCATGTACGGCGTGATGAGCCGCGAACTGGTGCGCGAACAGGCGATGATCGGCATGCTGGGCGCCTTGAGCGCCGAAGCCCGCGTGGCGCGCTTCCTCGTCTCGCTGGCCGACCGCTTCGCGCAGATGGGCTATTCGAGCAAGCTGTTCAACCTGCGCATGACGCGCCACGAAATCGGCAGCTACTTGGGCCTGACCCTGGAAACGGTGAGCCGCACTTTGTCCGCCTTCAATGAAATCGGCCTGATCTCGGTTGACCAGCGCACCATCGGCATCAAGGATCCGGACGCCCTGAAAACCCTGCGCCGCTTGCCGCCGTCGCGCTCGCGCGCCAAGCAGCTGGCTGCCGCCAAGCTCAAGGCCGACACCACCGCCGCCGCGGCCGCCTCGGCGCAATTGCTGGCCACGATTTAACGCCATCCCGATTTCTTCCAGCTTGGCACAGGCTTGACCCGACCAAGGCGCGCACCGCCTTGCCGGGTCTTTTTTGCTGCCGCTCCCCTTCCATGCCGCGCCAGTGGCCGTCTTCGCGCAGCGCCATGCTCCACGCTGCCATCCCATCGCAAAAAAGCACGGATTGCGCATAAATAAGCCTTGCTTTTCGGGCCACATTCAACAATAATGCAAATACGAATCATTCTCAACTGAGATAAAGAAAGCCCAACATGCAAAGCTCAAAACCAGCCTTGATCCAGGATGCCGCTACCGCCCACGTCCGTCCTCCCGTCAGCATGGCCCAGCCGGCGCGCCGCATTACCAGCGAAGCGCTGCTGCAGCAGGGCCGCGAAGTGGAGATTGAGCACAGCGGCAAGATCTATCGCCTGCGCGTCACCCAATTGAACAAGCTGATCCTGACTGCCTGAAGCAGCACGGCAGCCAGTCACCACGCTCGCCAGCCAGTCGCGCCCCGTGCGCGCAGCCAGCCAAACCACCGCACAGGAGTGTTTGATGGCGAACGACCGACCTTCCTCGATGTTTCCTTCCCCACAAGGCCAGCAGCCTGAATTGCTGCTGTCGGCCGTGCTGCACCTGATGTCGCACTACCATGCGGACAGTCCCTGCGAGAAACTGGCCGCAGTCATCGAACGCCATCTGCAAGCGCTGGCCGGCTCGCCCGGCCTCGGCCCCGTGCTGCAAGCGACTTGCCAGCAACTGTCGCAGCAATGGGCCACCCTGGTGGCGCTGCACCGGCCCGCGCCGCCGAAGACCACCTTGCTCGAGCGCCTGGCACGCATGCTGAGCGCCAGACGTCCTGCCTCGCCGCTGCCGCACTAATTTCTATTTCTCTTCCACCGCTGCCCCACCGCCCAACAGGATATCGCCATGTGTGACAAAGACCAGTCCCTGCCCGTCATCAGCAATTGCGCCCACGCCG
This sequence comes from Janthinobacterium sp. HH106, assembly GCF_001758725.1. NCBI lineage: Bacteria > Pseudomonadati > Pseudomonadota > Betaproteobacteria > Burkholderiales > Oxalobacteraceae > Janthinobacterium > Janthinobacterium sp. HH106. Next base: position 4,874 of record NZ_LRIC01000065.1, read on the forward strand.
ACACGGAAACGGCCGCGCTCGCTTCGCGCCGCCGCCGGCTGTGGGAACTGTCGCATACCTGCCATTGCCCGCTGGTCGGCGTAGGCTTGCCCTTGGGCTACCTGCGCAAACTGGTGGGCAAGATGACGGGCGGGCGCGTGCTGGCCGACGACTACGAAGTGCACGTGGGCGCCGTCACGGAATGCGGCGCGCGCAACCGCCTGTCCGAAGCGCTGCAAAAGGAACTCGAACGCCGCTACGCTCCCGTGATCCTGCGCTTTCGCGGCGCCAAGACCACGGAACAGGTAGCGCAACTGTGGCGCACGGCCGTCGCCAACGGCGACGTGTCGGGCGCCTTCTGGGCCGGCCTGACGCACCCGCGCTGCGACGCCGAGCTGGAAGAGCAGATGTGCCGCGACTTGCACATGATCCAGCACCAGGCCGGCGCCTGCGTGCGCGCCGACATGGGCAAATTTACGGCCTTGCAGGAAGAAAATGCGCGCCTGACGCAGGAACTGGCCAAGCTGCAGCAGCGCAGCCAGGCCGCACTGACGGAAAAAACGGGCGAACTGGAACGCCAGGAAGCCGTGCTGCTGCGCACGCGGGCCGAGTCCATCGGCAAGGATAGCGTGATCGACGGCTTGCGCGCGGAACTGGCGCAATTGCAGGCGGCCATCCCGGCACTGGAATCGCGCACGCGCCTGGTCGAACGCCTGGCGCAAATGGATGAGCGCGAAAAGGAACTGCGCCAGCAAATCGCGGAATTGAAACAGGCCCAGCCGCGCCCTGCCGCCGCCGTGCCGCCACCGGCGCCCAAGCTGGAAGTGCCGACCGGCGGCAAGCTGAAAATGCCGATCCGCCTCGTCGATCAAAGCGTCTTGTGCGTGGGCGGACGCAGCGGCAATGTCGCCACCTACCGCGCCCTGATCGAACGGGTCGGCGCGCAGTTCGCCCACCACGACGGCGGCCTGGAAGACAATGCCAACCTGCTCGACTCAAGCCTGGCGGCCGCCGACCTGGTGATTTGCCAGACGGGCTGCATCAGCCACAGCGCCTACTGGCGCGTGAAGGATTATTGCAAGCGCACGGGCAAGCGCTGCGTCTTCATCGACAACCCCAGCATCTCCAGCCTGGCGCGCGGCTTGCAGGAAGTCAGCAGCGAGATGGACACGGCGCCGCTGGCTGCGGTCCAGCCATAAGCAGTCCCTGCTGCATTAATACACGTCGCGCCGGTAGCGCCCTTCGGCCGCCAGCGCGTCGAGCGCGGGCCGGCCCAGTATCTCCTGCAGGGCCTGGTCTACACCGCCCGCCATGCCGGCCAGGCTGCCGCAGATATAAATGGCCGCGCCCTGCTCCAGCCACAGCTTGACTTCATCGGCATTGCCGCGCAGGCGGTCCTGCACGTAGGTGCGCCCGGCCTGGTCGCGCGAAAACGCCAGGTCCAGCCGAGGCAAGTCGCCGCTGGCATGCCAGCCTTCAATCTCTTCGCGATAATGAAAATCGTGGGCCAGGTTGCGCTCGCCAAAGATCAGCCAGTTGCGCCGCTGCCCTGCCAGCACGCGGCTCTTCAGGTGGCCGCGCAGACCGGCGATGCCGCTGCCGTTGCCGATCAAAATCAATGGCCGCTGGGCATTGTCTTCCAGCCGGAAGCGTTTATGCTGGCGCAAGCGCAGTTGCACCACGTCGCCGACCTTGGCCTGCGCCGTGAGCCAGCCCGAGGCCAGGCCCAGGCTGCCGTCGGGATGCGCATGCTGGCGCACCAGCAAGTGCACGCCGCCATCGCGCGGAATCGAAGCGATCGAATATTCGCGCGGCTGCGAGGGGTCGGCGGGCGCCGTCACCTGCACCAGGTCGCCCGATTGCCAGTCAGGCAGGCTACCGGCCACGGGCGCCAGTTCCACGTGATAGATGGCGCCGCCCGCGCTGCCCGGGTTGAGCAGCTGCCTGTGCGTCAGGCGCCAGTCGCCGAAGGCGGGGGCGCTCCAGTCGGGCGCGTCGCTGGTGCCGGCCAGGTGACTCAGATGCTGGAACCATTGCTCGATGCTGACGCTGGCGCTGCGGTCGACTTCGATGCGCTCGAACAGGCGCGAGGCGCCCTGCGCCGCCAGCCAGGCATCGAGCGCGCGGCCGAAACCGCAAAACTGGCCATAGCTGCGGTCGCCCAAGGCCAGCACGGCGTAATGCAATTGCGGCAGCGCCAGCCCGCCCGTCATCAGGCGGCCCATGAAGGCAGCCGCATTGTCGGGCGCATCGCCTTCGCCATAGGTGCTGACTAAAAACAGAGTCCGTTCGGCTTGTTGCAGATCAAGGGCCGTGACTTCGGCCAGCGCGCACAGGCGCACGGGGATGCCGGCCAGTTGCAGGCTCTGCGCCGTTTGCGTGGCCAGTTCCTCGGCATTGCCCGTCTGGCTTGCATACGCCACCAGCCAGGCGGGACTGTTTGCCAGCGCCGCCTTGGCGGCGGCGGACGCGCGGCGCCTGGCGCGCGCGCGCAACCAGGGCGCCAGGCACACGCCCGCGTAGCTGAGGGACAGGGCGGCCAGCAAGGCCAGCCGCGTCGTATCGTGCGTAAAAATCATGGGAAATAAATCTTCATTCGTCGAGCATGGCCAGCATGTGGCTGCTCAGCGTTTCGTGAAAGCCAGGGCCGTCGCGCTGCAGGAAGCGCGCGGCCAGGCCCTGCTCTTCGGCCAGCGCCATGCCGGCCTCGACACCGAGCACGGTCAGGGCCGTCGACCAGGCGTCGGCCGCCATGCATTGTTCATGCACGACGGTGACGGAAGCGAGTTGATTGGCGATCGGCATGCCGCTGCGCGGATCGATGGTGTGCGAGAAACGCGCCGTGCCATCCTGGAAGAAACGCCGGTAGTCGCCCGACGTCGCCACGGACAAGCCGTGCAGCGCCAGCAGCATTTCCGGCGGATGTAGATCCGCGTCGGCGCCGTCGACCTGTTCCAGCATCACCCACCATGGCTGGCCGTCGGGCTTGCTGCCGGCGCCGCGCAGCTCGCCGCCCACTTCGACCAGGTAATGGCCGATGCCCTGGCTGTCCAGATAGCGCGCCAGGCGGTCCACGCCATACCCCTTGGCGATGGCCGATAAATCGAGCTGCAAGCCGCCGGGCTGACGCGCGCGGCGGGCCGGCAAGTCCAGCTCCAGGCGGCGGCGCTGGCGTTGCGACAGCAGCAAGGCCACCGTCTCTTTGTTCGGCGGCAGAAAACCGGGCTCGTCGTAGCGATGGCGGGGGCCGAAGCCCCACAGGTTGACGAGGGCGCCCGCACACGGGTCGTATGCGCCACCGGACGCCTGCGACACGTGCATGGCAAAGCCCAGCACCTCGCAAAAGGCGGCGGGCAGGCTGTGCCAGCTGCCGGGTTCGGCCCGGTTGAAGCGGCCCAGGTCGGACTCATCGCTCCAGTGACTCATTTGCGCCACGACCAGGTCCAGCTGCTGCTGCAAGCCCTGCTGCAGGTCGGCGCTGCCGGCGCGTCCCGGCATGGCGGACTCGAGCAGGCGCACCGACCAGCTGGTGCCCATGCTCAAGCCGCGCAAGTCCCGGATCGCGGCGCCGGGCGGCGCGGCCTGATCGGAAATATGCTGCGGCAGCAGGACCCGGCGCATCGGCGAGCTCGTGACGATGCCGCCGCTTACTGCGGCAGCACTTCCACGGTGGCCGCGTAGGTCATGCGGCGCTCCGGCATGGCTGGCGGCTGGCCGGCCACGGCAGGTGCGGCCGCAGGCCAGGTGCTGCTCAGGTAATACATGCCGGCGGCCGGCACGGTGAACGTAATCTCGCCCTTGGCATCGGTGCTCTGGCGGATTTCCCCGAGCACGCCACGGTAGCGCACGCCGCCCGGCACAAGGCTGAAGGCCTGATTCGCGGCCGGCTTGCCATCGACCAGGAAGCGCCACGTGGCTTTTTCGCCCGCGCGCAAGTCGTTCGGATGGGTCACCGGCACGAATTCCAGGCCCACGCCCGTCGGCTTGAACACTTCCGTGCTGGTTTCGCCATTGCTGAAGAAAGTTTCCAGCCGCGCTGCCGTGCGCGTGATTTTCAGCTCTTGCGCGTCGGCCGGCACTTCCTTCTTGAACGTCTCTTCATTGCCGCGGAAACGCTTCTGCTCGCCATTGAGCTTGTAGCTGCCCATCACGTTTTGCGACACGATGGCCGCTTTATACGTGCCCGGCTTTTCCATTTTTACGTCGAAGACGCTGCGCAAACGGCCCGTGAGCGTATTCGCCGGCGCCACTTTCGCGCCATCGGGGCCGGTCACTTGCAGCGCATCCAGGCGCAGCGGCTGGTGGTCGATCTCGAACAGGCCGTCGGAGACGGCAGCGTCCACCGTCACCCAGGCGTCCTTGCTTTCCACCATCGTGCTCGATGGCACCATCCAGCCCCGGTGGGCGTGGGCATTCATGGCCAGGCCGGCCAGCGCCAGGGCGATCAGCGGTTTATTCAGTTGCTTCAACATGGTAGAGGCGCCTTAAGGTTTGAGTTGGACGACGACATTGCCGAGTTCTTCCTTGCCCTTGCCAGGAACGGACTGGGCCGATTTCAGCGGCCACTGGAACGGCACGCGCACCAGTTCGCGTCCGCCCGCTTCGCGTGCCGCTTCCACCACCACCTGGTATTCGCCGGCCGGCAGCTTGTCGAGCAAGGCCTTGGCGCCAGGGAAAGTCAGGGTATGTTCGCCCGGCGCGCGCGTGGCGCCGCTGACGCCGTCCACTGGCATGGCCAGGTCGCGGCCGCTCTTGCGCCACCATTGACGCATGTCCTTCAGCCATTTTTCGCCCGCCTTGTCCTTCTTTTTCACGTCATACAGCACAGCCAGATTGCCAACGACCTTTTGATCGGCCGTTTCCAGCCACGCCGCCACGTAGGGGCGGTGGTATTCCGCCACGTTCAGTTGCGGGATTTCAAGCTTCAGGGACAGGTCGGCAGCCATCGCCGACGTACCGATCAGGGGAAGGCCAAGCGCCAGGGAGTAGCGTAATTTCATGGTGTGCCTGTAAAAAGGAAAAATAAAAACATCAGTGGATAAACAGCAAGGCGATCGCGCAAGGTATCAGAATGCCGAGGCCAACCATCGGCCACGTAAATGGCCGGTTGGCCGCGTGGAACTTCAAAATCAATAGCCCCGTCAGGCAAAACACGATGCAGGCGCCGGCAAAGATGTCGATGAACCAGCTCCAGGCGACGCCCGTGTTGCGGCCCTTGTGCACGTCGTTGAGCCAGGACACCCAGCCCCGGTCCGTCAATTCATATTCAGCGGCCCCGTCTTCGAGGCCGATGCGCACCCAGGCGTCGCCGCCCGCCTTGGGCAGCGGCAGATACACTTCGTCGACCGACCATTCGGCGGGACGCCCGCCCGCATTGAGCGACCATTGCTGCCTGAGCCAGGCTTCGGCGGCGGCCGGCATCGGCGCATTGGTGCCGTCATGCCCGGAGGCAAAGGCGGCCAGTTCCGTGACGAGGGGCGCCGGCAACTGCGCCTTCTGGCGCGTGATCGACGGTTTCGACTCGATCTGGCCGGCGTGGTTCAGGGTGATGCCGGTGATGGCGAACAAAAACATGCCCAGCAAACAAAGTGCCGAGCTGATCCAGTGCCATTGATGCAAGTTCTTCAGCCAGACGGCGCGGCTGGCGTTGTTCCTGGCCTTGTCGGCGGCGCCCGCACTATGCATGCTCCGCTCCCGGCAAGGGGCGGGCCAGCTGGCGCGACAAGTCAGTGTGCTTCATTCCCATCCTTCAATCAGAGTGCATGCCGATATTTCAAACAAATGATAATGATTATCATTTATTAAGTCAAGACATGGGGCGCCCCGCCGGGCCGGCGTTTTGTAACAGCTTTGAAACAAAGCACCGCTGCTACGTAAGCTGCCGTACAGAGCCGCATGCGGCAAGCGCCTATGCTTGTTGTTCAGGACAACCAACAAGGGAGCACCCATGCAATCGTATTCCAGCGAACAACTGGCCAGCATCGCGGCCAAGATCAAGGACGTCAAATTCGGCATGCTGACCACCAGCGACGACATGCGCACCCTCACCAGCCGGCCGCTGACGCAGCAGCAGGTCGATAACGAAGGGCATATCTGGTTCTTTGTTTCCGACGAGGCCAGCTATACGCGCGACTTGCTGAACAATCCGCAAGTCAATGTCAGCTTTGTCGACACGGGCGACAGCCTGTATGTATCCGTCTGCGGCCACGCGCAGCTGCTGAAAGACCGCGCCAAGGCGGAGGAATTGTGGAATCCGCTCGTGAAAGCCTGGTTCCCGGGCGGGCTCGACGATCCGAAGCTGTCGCTGATCAAGGTGACGATCCAGTCGGCCGAGTATTGGGATAGCAGCGCCAGCAAGATGATGCAATTCTATGAAATGGCCAAGGCCGCCATCACGGGCGAGCCGCCGAAAGACATGGGCGAACACGGCCGGGTCGATCTGTAGCAGATTTATCCTATTTTACCCGGGTAATATTGACTTTCTATTTAACCCGGGTAAAATTGCCTGCATTCCCCATGGAGGCAAGACATGCATAGCCCCGCACCACCTCAGCTCACCGCCTTCGCCGGCAAGCGAAAAGTCGCCGCCGGCCCTTTACATGCGCTTGCGCAAACACTGAAGGAACTGGTGACGCGCGATCCCGATGCGCAGATCCTGATTTTCGACGATGCCAGCGGCAGCCAGGTCGACCTGAACCTGCACGGCAGCCTGGCCGACGTGCTGCAGCGCCTGCCTCGCGCGGCAACGCCGGCGCCGCAGGACGACGCTCCCGCCCCCGCACGCACGGCAGGCCGCCCGAAGCTGGGCGTCGTGGCGCGCGAAATCACTTTGCTGCCCCGTCACTGGGAATGGCTGGCGACGCAGCCGGGCGGCGCTTCCGTCGCCTTGCGCAAACTGGTGGAACACGCGCAGCGCGGCAACAAGCTGCACGATGAGCAGCGCCAGGCGCGCGAAGCGGCCTATAAAGTCATGAATGCGCTGGCCGGCGATGCGCCAGGCTTCGAGGAAGCAAGCCGCGCCCTTTTCGCCGGCAAGCAAGCAGCGTTTCTCGCATGCGTACAGGAATGGCCAGCGGACGTGCGCGAACACGTCTTGCAGCTGGCCCGGCGCGGGTGGCTTGAGAGTGAAGAAAGTTAGGCGGCCAGATCAGACGCCCGTACTGCCCGTGGTGTCGGGCGCATCGTCGGCACTCTGCCGGCTCTGCCCGGCGGAGCCGGACTGGTGATGGGGCAGGCGGTCGGCGCGCCGCACCTCGCCGATGGAAAACAGATCGTCGCCGATATCGAGCCCTTGCTCGCTATCGACCAGCACAAAGTTCTCGGCAGAATCGGCCGTACTTTGCTTGTTGCCTGCCACGGACGGCGTGCCGCCCTGGCTATTGCCGGCTTGCGGCGTGGTGGAGTTGCCCATCATCTTCTCCCTGATCGTGAGTGCGATTTGACTGCGTTGACTGCGTGTCGGCCGTGGCCGGCGCAGCTATTTCATCATAGTCCATGCCTGCTGCGTTGCATCAAAATTTTGCGGCAGCCAAATAAGCGTGGCCCTGACCAGCGGCGTGCCTGCTTCCCGCTGGCCAGAGCCACTTGCAACTTGCTACTCAGCTGGCGCTACTTGTTGCGCGACCCGGAGCTGGAACCGGACCCGGAACCGCCGCTTTGCTTGTTGCCACTGTCACGGTTGCCCTCCTGGTTCATGCTGGCGTTATCGCGCGAACCGCTGGAGCTGGAGGCGCTTTGCCGGTTGGCATCGTTCTTGTGGCTTTGGCTGCCTGCGCGGCGGGCCTCTTCCGACGTGAATTCATGGGCCGTGCCTTTTTCATGCGCGGCACGTCCGCCTTCGCTGGCGATTTCGCGCTGCTGGGCGGGGTCCATGGAAGCGAAACCCCGCTTGCTGGTATCGCTTTGCTTGCTGCCGCCGCTGCCGCCGCTGCTACTGCTACTGGTTTTACTACCTTGCTGTTTATTGTCGCTCGATGTGGCCATGATGATCTCCTTGATCGATGGAATCGGAAACAGTGCAAACCATGCAATTCTTCCCCCTCGCATGGCAAGGGAACCGTCATCTTAGTGCGCACATGGGGCACAAGAAATAGGAGGATGGCAAGAGCGCATGTAGGATGAGTCCCGCCTACGGTGGCACAGTTACTTTCAGTTTTCCACCAAAAGTACCAAGCACTCAGCAGTTAGCGGGCAGCGGAAAAATCGCCGCGTCGGCCGTCACGTACACGCGCTCGCCAGTGCCTGGCAGCACCGCATGGCCGCCCGTGAAGGCGCCAAACGAGGGCAGGATGGCGCGCTGTTGGCCCAGCAGGAAACACGGCAGGCGCAGGCCGCCGCCGTGCGCTCCGCTCCCTTTGGCACGCAAGTGAAACACGGGATGCACGTGGCCCGCCAGCACGTAGCCGGGCGCGACGGTGTCCGGGTGATGGCAGAACGACAGCTTGCCCACCTGGTGCGGTTCATCGACCATGCGGATGCCCAGCGCGGCGGCCGGATCGCCCGCATGCGCGTCATGGTTGCCGCGCACCACCGTCAGGCGCACGTCGCGATGACGCATGCGCCACGCCAGCATGGCCGCCACGGTGGCGGCCGCATGGGCGGCGCGCGCGTGCAAAAAATCGCCGAGAAAGACGATTTCCTCGCAGGCGTAACTGGCCAGCAAGGCATCGAGCGCCAGCAGGTTTTGCGTGGTGGTGCCGCGCGGCACGGGCACGCCCAGCGCGCGAAACGCCGCCGCCTTGCCGAAATGGATGTCGGCAACGATCAATATCCTGCGCGCCGGCCAGTACACGGCCTTGTGCGCCAGCAGCCAGACCACCTCGCCGGCCAGCTCCACCGCGCAATGCGCCTGCTCCTGTCCCTTCATGCGGCCGCCTTTTCCAGCGCCAGCACCAGCCGCGCCACCCGGTCCGACAGTTTTTCCGTCGTCAGCTGTTCGCGGAAGCGCTCGACCATCAGGCCGAAGGCAAATGGCGAGGCGCGCTCCAGCGCTTGCAGGCAGATGCTGCGTCCATGCAGTTCGCGCAAGGTGGCGCGCAGGCGCGTCAGTTCCAGTTCCTGCTCCAGCACTTCGCGCTGCGCCTGCGTGAGCAGCAAATTGGCCGCGTCGTGCTTGCGGAACACTTCAAAGAACAGCGAGGACGACGCTTGCAGCTGGCGCGCGCTTTTCGGCTGGCCCGGATAGCCCTGGAACACGAGGCCGGCGATGCGGGCGATTTCACGGAAACGCCGCTGCGACAATTCCGTCGCGTTCAGGCTGGCCAGCACGTCTTCCAGCAAGTTGTCCGTGCTGAACAGGGGAAGATCGGCACCGCTGGCGGCCGTCAGCAGCGGCGCAAAATCGATATCGTCCGCGCCCAGCAATTCAAAGCCGTAATCGTTGACGGCGATCGACAAGGTGGCCGGCTGCACGCGCGCGATGCGATAGGCCAGCAGGGATGCCAGGCCCAGGTGCACGGAGCGGCCCGCGAATGGATACACGAACAGGTGATGGCCCTCGCGGCTGGACAAGGTTTCCAGCAGCAGGCTGGCGCGCGTGGGCAGGCTGGACCATTTCTGCTGGATGGCCAGCAGGGGCGCCAGCGCGCGCATTTCCGGCCCGCTGGCACGGCCCTCCTGCGCCAGCTGCAGTTGGTCCAGCACGGCGTGCGCCAGTTCCGACGACAGCGGCATCTTGCCGCCCTGCCAGCGCGGCACGGCACCGCGGCTGCCCGTGGCGCGCCGCACGTAGGCCGTCATCTCATGCACTCGCACGAACTCCAGGATGCGCCCGCCAAACAGAAAATGGTCGCCCTGCTTCAGGCGCGCGATGAACGATTCCTCGATGCTGCCGATGCGTCCCCCGCCGAGGAATTTGACCTGGATCGCCGCTTCCGAGACGATGGTGCCGATGCTCATGCGGTGGCGCCGCGCCAGCGCCACGTCCGGCACGCGGTAGACGCCTGCATCGTCCGGCAGCACTCTGCGGTATTCCGGGTACACGGTCAGGCTTTGCCCGCCGCGCGCGACGAAGTCGAGCGCCCATTGCCACTCGTCCGGCGTCAGGTGGCGATACGACCAGGCCGCGCGCACTTCCGCGTACAGCGCCGGCGAGTCGAAACCGCCGCCCAGCGCGATCGTCACCAGGTGCTGCACCAGCACGTCGAGCGGCTTGTCCGGCACGGGCCGCGCTTCCAGGTGGCCCTGCGCCAGGGCAGCGCGGGCGGCGGCCGCTTCCAGCAATTCCAGGCTGTTGGTCGGCACCAGGGTGACGCGCGAAATGCGCCCCGGCGCGTGGCCGCTGCGCCCCGCCCGCTGCACCAGGCGCGCGATGCCTTTCGCGCTGCCCACTTGCAGCACCCGTTCGACGGGCAGGAAATCGACGCCCAGGTCCAGGCTGGACGTGCACACGACGGCTTTCAGCTCGCCCGTCTTCAGGTGCTGCTCGACCCACTCGCGCACTTCGCGGTCCAGCGAACCGTGGTGCAGGGCGATCAGGCCCGCCCAGTCGGGGCGCGCGTCGAGCAGGTGCTGGTACCACAGCTCGGCCTGCGAACGCGTGTTGGTGAACACCAGGGTGGTGGCGCTGCCCTCGATCTCGGCGATCAGCGGCTGCAGCATCTGGATGCCCAGGTGGCCGCCCCAGGGAAAGCGCGTGGGATTGACGGGAATCAGACTGTCGACAAGGATGCGCTTCCTGACTTTACCTTCGACCAGCACGCCATCGCTTTGTTCTCCCAGCAAGACGTCCTGCGCCTGCCGCAGATTGCCCAGGGTGGCCGACAAGCCCCACGTCATCAAGGTTGCATTCCAGCGGCGCAAACGGGCCAGCGCCAGCTGCACCTGCACGCCGCGCTTGCTGCCCATCAATTCATGCCACTCGTCGACGATCACCGTTTCCAGCAGGCTGAAGCGTTCCTGCGCGTCCGCTTGGCTCAGCATCAGGGACAGGCTTTCCGGCGTCGTGACGAGCACCTCGGGCCACGCTTTCGCCTGCCGCGCCCGCTGCGCGGCGCTCGTATCGCCCGTGCGCGCCTCGATGCGCCAGCCGGGCGCCAGCGTTTCGCCGGACGCCTGCAGCGCGCGCACGGTGTCGGCCGCCAGCGCCCGCATGGGCGTGATCCACAGCACGCGCATGCCCTGCTTCCTGCCCTTGCGTTGTAGCCGCTCGGCGCGCAGCAAGGCGCCGAACCACACGGCATACGTCTTGCCGGACCCTGTACTCGCATGCAGCAAGCCGGACTGGCCCTGCGCGCCAGCGCGCCAGACGGCGCGCTGGAAAGGAAAGATCGTCCAGCCGCGCCGCGTGAACCACGCATCGATGCGCTGCGCCAGCGCGCTTTTACTCATCGCCTGCTCATGCGGCGCCCGCCAGCATGGCCTTCAGCGTGGCCAGGGTGTCGGCGTCGGCAACTGTCTTGTCTTCGCGGCGGCGCAGGATGCGGGGGAAGCGCACGGCGATGCCCGCCTTGTGGCGGCTGGACGCAGCGATGCCCTCGAAACCGATCTCGAACACCATCGTCGGCTGCACGCTGCGCACGGGGCCGAATTTTTCTATCGTCGTCTTGCGGATGGCCGCGTCGACTTGCGCGATCTCCGCATCGGTCAAGCCCGAATACGCCTTGGCGAACGGCACCAGCTTACGCTCCCCCTGCCCGCCCTCCTCCACGTCATCCCACACGGCAAACGTATAATCCGTGTACAGCGACGCGCGGCGGCCGTGGCCCGCCTGGGCGTAGATCAGCACGGCGTCGATGGCATACGGATCGATCTTCCATTTCCACCACGTGCCCACGTCTTTCGTGCGGCCCACGCCATACGCGGCCGACACGGCCTTGAGCATCAGGCCTTCCACGCCGCGCGCGCGCGATTCCTCGCGGATGATGGCCAATGCCTCCCAGCTAGCCGCGTCAACACGCGGCGACAGGCGCAACGCGGGAGAGTGCACGCCGGCCACCACGCTTTCCAGCAGCGCGCGCCGTTCCAGCTGGGGCAGCTGGCGCACGTCCACGCCATCGAGTTCCAGCACATCGTAAGCCACCAGCACGGCGGGCAGCTCGGCCAGCAACTTGGGAGAGACCGTCTTGCGGCCCATCCGTTGCTGCAAATCGGCAAATGGCGCCGGCACGTCGCCCGGCTGCCAGATGAGGATTTCGCCATCGAGCACGGTACCCTCGGGCAAGGCCAGCTGCGCCAGTTCCGGAAAGCGCTCCGTGATCAATTCCTCGCCGCGCGACCACAGCCAGTTCACGCCATCGCGGCGCAGCAGCTGGGCGCGCATGCCGTCGTATTTCCACTCGGCCAGCCAGCCGCCGATGTCGCCCAGGCTTTCCGGCCCCGCCTGCAGGGGATGCGCGAGGAAAAACGGATACGGCTGGCCGCCGCGCAGCGCATGTTCGCCGTCCGACTGCGCGGCGATCAGCTTCAAGAATCCAGCGCCCGTGGGGTTGACCTTGCCATCGGTCCAGCCCATCAGGCGCTGGGCGATCAGCTTGCTGTCGACGGCGGCGATGGACGCCAGCGCGCGCGTCACCAGCAGTTTTGAGACGCCCACGCGAAAGCCGCCGCCGATCAGCTTGATCAACAGAAAACGTTCGCGCGTTTCCAGCTCGTCCCAGTACCCCAGCAGGGCGGCGCGGATGGCGTCCGGCGCCGCGCCGCGCAACGGTGCGATGCGCTGCTCGACCCACTCGGCCAGGCCGACGTCGCTGCGTTTGGCGGGCGCGGGCAGGATCAGGGCGATGGTTTCGGCCAGGTCGCCCACGGCGTGATAGGCCTCGTCGAACAGCCAGGCATCGAGGCCCGCCCGTTCGGTCGCGTATTCGCGCAGCAATTTGGTGGGCACGGCCTGACGCGGCTTGCCGCCGGCCAGGAAATACACGGCCCAGGCCGCGTTCTCGGGCGAGGCGCCGCGAAAATAGGCTTGCAGCGCCGCCAGCTTGCGGCTGGTGGAGGTCGTCTCGTCGAGTTCCGCGTACAGCCGGGCAAAGTCACGCATGGCTGACGTCCTCCGCCGCCGCGGCCGCATCGGGCGCACCGTCATCGGCCTCGTCATCGCCGTATTCCGTCTCGAAGCCGCCCGCCTGCCAGCCGTTCTGCTGCAGCCAGCGCACCATGACGGGAATCGAGCCATGCGTGACGATGATGCGTTCGGCCTGCGTGGCCGTGATCGCTTGCATCAGGCCGGGCCAGTCGGCATGGTCGGACAGCACGAAACCCCGGTCCACGCCGCGCCGCCGGCGCGCCCCGCGCAGCAGCATCCAGCCGCTGGCAAACGCATCGCTGTAGTCGCCGAAGCGCTTCATCCACGGCGAGCCGGCGGCCGATGGGGGCGCGATCACCAGCGCCGTTTTCAATGCAGCCTTGTCCGTCACCTCGCCCACCATCACGGTGGCGGGCAAGGCCACGCCCGACTCGCGGTAGACCTGCGTCAGGGCTTGCGCCGCGCCATGGCAGATGATGGGGCCGATGCTGGCATCGAGGCCCGCCAGGATGCGCTGCGCCTTGCCGAAGGCATAGCAGAACAGCACGCTGGTGCGCCCTTCGGCCGCATTCCTGCGCCACCACTGGTTGATGTCGTCGTAGATTTCCTGCGGCGCCTGCCAGCGGTAAATGGGCAGGCCGAAGGTCGATTCCGTGATGAAGGTGTCGCAGCGCACGGGTTCGAACGGCAGGCAGGTGGGGTCGGGCTGCAGCTTGTAGTCGCCCGACGCCACCCACACTTCGCCGCCATATTCCATGCGCACCTGTGCCGAACCGAGCACGTGGCCGGCCGGATGCAGCGACATCTGCACGCCGTGGTGTTCGATGGTCTCGCCATACGCGAGCGCCTGGATGGACACGGGGCCCAGGCGCGCGCGCAGCACTTGCTCGCCTGGCGCGGCGCACAGGTAATGCCGGTGCCCGACCCGCGCATGGTCGGCGTGCGCATGTGTGATGATGGCGCGCTCGACGGGGCGCCACGGGTCGATGTAGAACTGACCCGGCACACAGTACAAACCTTCCTTGCGCACCACTACCATGTCCGCCATGCCCTGCTCCCTGCGTTATCACGCGTTGGAATGGGCTGATTCTAGCGCTCTTGCGCCAGATCATCTGTCAGACAGCGCACACTGGGTTCACGCCGGTGCGACAAACTCGGCCATGAAGGTGCGCGTGGTGTTTTCCGGAAAGGCAATCGTGACCTGGTCGCCCGCCACCGACAGCACGGTACCGATCTGGTAGCGGGGCACGCGCACGCGGCTGCCGACGGCGATCTGCGGCGCTGGCGGCGGCGATGGCGCTTGGGACGGGACCGGGGGCAACTCGTCGAGGGAAATGGGCGCGGCCAGCGCGGGCGGCGACAGGCAATTGTCACAGGTGCAGCAGCGCTCGAAATCGCCGGCATCGCCAAAATAATCGAGCAGCAGTTTCCAGCGGCACAAGCCGCTTTGCGCATAGGCCACCATCTGCTCGAGCGCCTGTTTGTCGCGCTCCTGCTTGTCGACGTAGATCTGCGCCAGCTGCGCATACGAGGGCGAGCTGGCCGAGGGCGCTTTCAGGCTGTAGCCCAGCTTGCGGTCCTGGCGCAGCAGCTTGCCGTCTTTCAACAGTTTCAGGCATACCTTCAGGTGGCCGTCAGAAAAATCGGGCAGGCTGGACGCCAGCGCAGCGAAAGTAAACGTGGCCGGCAATTCTTGCGCTGCCGCCACGATGGCGGCCAGTTCCTCGGCCGTCGGGTAATGCTTGGCCAGAAAAAATTGCTGGACCCGCTTGTCTTCCTGGAAGTACAGCAAGGTGCAGTCGGCGGGCAAGCCGTCGCGCCCTGCGCGGCCCGATTCCTGATAGTACGCTTCCAGGTTGGCCGGCACCTGCAAGTGAATGACGAAGCGCGTGTCGGGCTTGTCGATGCCCATGCCAAAGGCGTTGGTGGCCACCATGATGCGGCGCTCGCCATTCATGAACAAGTCCTGGTGGTGCTTGCGCTCGCGCGCCGCCAGCTTGCCGTGGTAGCAGGTGACGCTCTCGCCCAACGCTTCCAGCCGCGCCGCCAGGTCTTCGACGGCCTTGACGGTGGCCGCGTACACGATGCCCACGCCCGGCGTCTCGCGCAGCAGGCGCAGGACTTCGTCCTGTTTTTCTCCCGCATTCGTGACCTGGATCACGCGGTAGCGCAAATTGGCGCGGTAGATGCCGGTATTGATGACGTTCAGCTTGCGCGCTTCGAGTTGCGTATCGATATCGGCCATTACTTCCCCGGTGGCCGTGGCGGTCAACGCCAGCACGGGCGGGCGGCCCAGCGCGCGCAGGGCGGCCGCGATGTCCAGGTAGGCGGGACGGAAGTCGTGGCCCCACTGGGAAATACAATGGGCTTCATCGATGACGACCAGGCTTGGCGGCGCGCCGGCCAGCAGGGACAGGAAGGCGGTATTGGTGAGGCGTTCCGGCGTGCAAAAGATGATGAGTCTGCCGCCCTGGGCGATGCGGGCGATGGCGTCGTCTTCCTCGGCGCGCGACAGGCTGCTGTTGAGCTGCACGGCCGTGATGCCCAGTTCGTGCAGCTTTTCCAGCTGGTCCTTCATCAGAGAAATCAGCGGGGACACCACCACGGTGGCACCGGGCAACAGAGCGGCGGGCAGCTGGTAGCACAGCGACTTGCCGCTGCCCGTGGGCATGATGGCCAGGGTGTCGCGTCCGGCCAGCACGCTGTCGATGACGTCCTGCTGGCCCGCGCGCAGCCGCGCCACGCCAAATACGGAGCGCAGCAGACGCTGGATCTTGCGCTGGCGGGCGCTGCCCGCTTCGTTCACTGCAGAAATGGTAGTCGCCATCGTGGTCCGGTCCCTCACATGCCGGCGCCAATTGCCAGCTTGCCGCCACTTTACGGCCGGGTCTGGCGTACGACCATAGGACGGCTGCTACAGCCAGCGTAGGATTTCAGGAAGCGAACAGGATGGCCCAGAACAGCATCAGCAGCCCGGCAATCGACACGCACCACACGAGCGTGCGCACGACGGGCACGCCGAACGCGTACAGGGGCAAATACAGCACGCGCGCGGCCAGATACAGGGCGGCGCCGTACAGGGTCAGTGCGCTTTCCTGCGCCGTCACGTGGGCGATCAGCACGGCGGCGGCGAACAGGGGCAGGGTTTCGAACAGGTTTGCCTGGGCACGCCGCAAACGGCCCGTGATCTTGCCCACGGGCGGTCCGTCGCCGTCGCGCGCGCTCACGTTATAGGCCGTGCCCGTTTCGCGCGTGCGGAACAGCGCGGGCAGCAGGATTTGCACCAGCGCCAGTACCAGGGTACCGGCCAGCATCGTCAGTTCAGGGGTCATGCCTTACCTCTACGTGTGAGACGGGCGGGCCGAAGCGGCGCGTGCCCGTCAAGGTTGGTCGAGTGCCGCTTGCAACTCCATCAAATCATAGGGCTTGCGCAAGACACTGGCGGAAAAACCCAGCTCATCCATCGATTCCTTGCCATAGCCCGTGGAAAAGATGATGCGCATGGCCGGTTTATCGCGCAGCACCATGCGCGCCAGCGCGATGCCGGACATGCCGGGCAGGCTGACATCGGTAAACAGGATATCGAAGTCTTGCTCGTTGAGCAATTTCCACGCCGCCTCGCCATCGGATACGCCGCTGACCGTATGGCCCAGCATGCCCACCAGTTCGCACACCATCAGCTGCGAATCGAGGTTGTCTTCCACCACAAGTATTTTCATCGATGTCGGCATGTCCCCCTGTGGTTCCGGAGCATGGCCCGTCAAGTCCAGTCCCGGCGTGTCACTTCCCAGCACGCTGGCAGCCGCGCTGCCGGTCGGCAGGATGCCGGCCACCGGCGCGCCGGACCGTTCAAACTGGCGCGCACGCATTTGCTGCTGGCGGTTGGCCAGCACATGGCGCAGCTTGCGCGCCAGCTCTTCGCGCCGGTACGGCTTGCTGAGCAATTCCACTCCCGCGTCGAGACGCCCCTCATGCACGATGACATCCTGCGCGTAGCCCGACGTAAACAAGACGGCGATATCGGGCTGCAACTCGCGCGCCTGGCGCGCCATCTCCGTGCTGCTGACGGGACCGGGCATGATGACGTCCGTAAACAGCAAGTCGATCTGCGCGCCGCTATGCAGCACGGCCAGCGCGCTTTCGCCATCCTCGGCCTTGAGTACCTTGTAGCCCAGCGCGCCCAGCATATCGACCACGGTGGTGCGCACGCCCACGTCGTCTTCCACTACCAGCACGGTTTCCGTGCCGCCCGTGACGACGCCGCTCAATTCCAGTTCCTCGTCCGCTTCGGCCATCAGGGAACGGGGCAAGTAGATTTTGACTCCCGTGCCCACGCCAGGTTCACTGTAAATGCGGATATGGCCGCGGCTTTGCGTGACGAAGCCATACGCCATCGACAGGCCCAGGCCCGTGCCCGCGCCTTCCGGCTTGGTGGTGAAGAACGGCTCGAACGCGCGCTGCAGCACGGCGCCGCTCATGCCGCGGCCCGTGTCCGTCACCGACAGCATCACGTACTGGCCCGCCGGCACGTCGACCAGATTGTGCACATACTGTTCGTCGAGCACGACGTTGCCCAGCTCGATCGTCAGCTTGCCCACGCCATCCATGGCGTCGCGCGCATTGATGACCAGGTTGAGGATGACGTTCTCGATCTGGCTGCGGTCGACCAGGGTATTCCACAGCCCGCCGCCGCCCACCAGCACGATGTCGATCGCTTCGCCCAGCGCGCGCCGCAGCAGCGCATCCATGTTGCGCACCACGCGGGCCAGGTCGGCCACCACGGGTTTCAACGGTTGACGCCGCGCAAAGGCCAGCAGGTGCGACGACAATTTGGCGCCCCGCTCGACAGCGGCAATCGCCGTGTCCAGGCGCTGGCGCATGAGGCCATCCGTGCCCGCCAGATGCTGCAGCAAGTGCAAATTGCCGGAAATAATTTGCAGCACATTATTAAAATCGTGCGCGATGCCGCCCGTCAACTGGCCCACGGCTTCCATCTTTTGCGCCTGGCGCAACGCGTCTTCGGCCTTGGTGCGCTCACCGACTTCCTGTTCGACCCGGTGCTCGAGCGTTTCATTCAATTCATGCAGCGCTTTTTCCACACGGCGCCGGTCCGTGATGTCCGTCTTGACGGCGATCAGGGAACGCGTATGACCCTGCTCATCGACGAGGCGGCTGACATTGCTCGACACCCACACTTGCGTGCCGTCGGGCTTCAGGTAGCGCTTTTCCAGCGAAAACGACTCGCCCGTTTCCACCAGACGCTGGAACAGCACGTTGTTGCCGGGCACGTCCGCCGGATGCATGATGTCGTTCATGTTCAAGCTCAGCAGTTCCTCGGCGGAACGCCCCAGCATGCAGCACAGGGCACCGTTGACCCTCTGGAAACTGCCATCGAGGCCCAGCTCGGACAAGCCCACCGAGGCCTGGCCGAAAATGGCCGCCATGCGCTCCTGGCTGGCATTGAGTTCATCCTCGATCTGGCGCCGCTCCGTCACGTCGAACGACACGCCCACGTAGCGGCGCTGGCCCGGCACGCGGCCGGCCACCACCTCGCCCTGGCGCGCGATCCAGCGCAGCGCGCCATCGGCGGGGCGGCGGATGCGGTACTCGACGTATTCGAGGGGATTGGGCGCGACGTCAAGCTTGCTCGGTCCGACCTTTTGCTGGTCGCGCGCGTCGACCAGGCTCACCAGCAGGCGTTCCGTCACTTCCACCTCGTCGGCAATACCCCACAGGCGGCGGAACGTGGGCGACACCACCATCGCGCCCGTCTCGGGGAACCATTCGAAGGTGCCGATGCCGCCCGCCTGCTGGGCCAGGCGCAGCCGCTCCTCGCCTTCCATGCGTTCGGTCACGTCGATGCCTTCGACGAGGATGCCCGTCACCACGCCCTCTTCATCCTTGATGGGCTGGTACACGAAATCGATCTGGCGCTGGCCCGTCTGCCCGTCCGCCGCCTGCAAGTCCACCTTCACCTGGCGCCCCTCGTAAGGTTCTCCCGTGCGGTAGACCTGGTCGAGCAGCTCGATGAAACCTTGCTCCTTGACTTCAGGCAAGGCCGCTTCGACTGTCTTGCCCAGCACATCGCGGTGCCCGACCAGACGCAGATAATGCTCGTTCGCCAATTCGAACACGTGCTGCGGCCCGCGCAGCAGGGCCATGAAACTCGGCGCCTGCTGGAACAGGGCGCGCAGCAGCGCCCGCTCCTCGCCCAGGCGGCGGTTGGCCGCGCGCACGGCCTCGCTCTCGGCCTGCAAGGTGGTGTTGAGTTGGCCCAGCTCGGCCGTGGCCAGCTTCAGCTTGCGCCCCTCCTCCATGCGCGCCGTCAATTCCAGCGCCGTGCACAGCACGCCGTCGACCTGGCCGCCGGCGCCATGCACGGGCGTGTAGAACAGGTCGAAACAGACGTCCGTGCGCTGTCCGCCGCGCAACAGCGGCAAACAGCATTCGCGGTGCACCTGCGTCTCGCCGCGCAGTCCCGCTTCGAGGATGCGCGCGTTCCAGTCCCAGATTTCCGGCCAGATGCCCGGCACCGTGCCGCCCAGCGCCGCCGGATGGCGCTCGCCGGCGATCTGGATGTAGTCGTCGTTGTAAATCATGACGTGCTGCGGGCCCCACATCAGCACCATCGCCATCGGCGAATTGAGCACGATGTCGACGCTGGTGCGCAGATGGGCGGGCCAGCCATCGACGGCGCCCAGGCTGGTGGCGGACCAGTCCCGCTCGCGCACCAGTTCCCCCATGCTGCCGCCGCCGCGCGGCCAGGCTGGCGCGCTCATGTCGCCCGTCCCGCTTGCACGCACACCTGGCACTGGCGCGGAATGCGCACGGTCGCCAGCGTGCCCTGCGCGGCCGTCGAACTGAGCTCGAGCGTGCCGCCATGGGCCTTGACGAACATGTTTGCCGTGTACAGGCCCAGTCCCAGGCCCTGCCCCGTCCGGCGCTTCTCGCCCGCCTGCTGGAACGGTTCGAACAGGGTCGGCAGCAAGGTGGCGGGAATGACGCCACGATTGGCGATGCGCAATTCAATACTGCCGGCGTCCCGTCCGTCGAGGGCCAGTTGCACGGGCGCGCCCGGCTCGCCATGCGTGATGGCATTGTTTAACAGATTCGAGATGACTTGCGACAGCAGGCCCGCATCGCATTGCCCGTGCAGCTCGCCCACGCTGCTGACCTCGACCAGCGGCGCCTGACCGGCCGTCTCGCATTCCTCGACGATGGCGCGGGCCAGCGCCAGGTAGTCGTGCATGCTGCCGCGCAACTCCATCGAGCCGGAACGGATGCGCGCCAGGTCCAGCAACTGGTCGACCATGCGCGCCATGCGCTTGGCGCTGCTTTCGATGCGCTGCGCCGTGACGATCACCTTCGGGTGGTCGCTCATCATCGGCAACAGCATGGCGCCGTTCATCACCACCGACAAGGGCGTGCGCAAGTCGTGACCCAGCACGGCCGTGAACAGTTCATTCAGGTGCAGCGCGTGCTTGAGTTCGTCGAGTTGGGCCGACAATTCGCGTTTCTGCTGGTAGAGCTGGACCAGCACCGCCACCTTGCTTTGCAAGGCTTTCACGTCGATGGGCTTGTAGAGAAAGTCGACGGCGCCCGCCTCGTAGCCACGGAAACTGTAGCTCGGCTCGCGCGACGCGGCCGTGAGGAAAATCAGGGGGATGCTGCGGGTGCGCTCGCTGCCGCGTATCAGCTCGGCCAGCTCGAAACCATCCATCTGCGGCATTTGCACGTCGATCAGGGCCAGCGCCACTTCATGCGTCAACAGCAGTTCCAGCGCTTGCGCGCCCGAGCTGGCCTTCAGGATGACAATGCCGGGCCGCGCCAGCACGGCTTCGGCGGCGACCAGGTTTTGCGCGATGTCGTCAACGACGAGGATATGAATAGGGGCGGTCACGGAATCATCTTCAGGCATCGCAACGGCAAGACGCCATCGTGTTTCGATATGGACATAAACATTGTTTCAATTCTCACATATATTACACGCACTACACTATTCCCATTCACTTGTGTTCGCCATCGCCGAGCAATGCCAGGCTGGCAGCCATTTGCGGCAAATCGAGCACGCGGTCGGCGCCGGCCAGCTTGAGCGCGGCGGCCGGCATGATGCCACAACTGGCCCGCTGCGGGTCTTGCACCCAGGCGCTGCCGCCCAGCTGCCGCACGCGCGCCAGGCCCGCCGCGCCGTCGGCCGAGGCGCCCGTCAGGATGATGGCCAGCATGGCGCGCCGGTAGGCATACGCGGCCGTTTCCAGCAAGACATCGATCGATGGGCGTGAAAAATACACTGGCGCTTCCTGCGACAGGGAAAAACAGCCATCGGGCTCGACTTGCAGGTGGTAGTCGGGCGGCGCGAAATACACGACGCCGGGTTGCAGCGGTTCCTTGTCCTGCGCTTCGCGCAAGGGCAGCTGGCAACGTTCCGCGTACAACTGCGGCAACTGGCTCGAGCGGCCCGGCGCCAGGTGCAGCACCACCACCACGGCCGCGCGGCAGGTGGCGGGCAAGGCGCGCAGCACGATGCCCAGCGCTTCCACGCCGCCGGCCGAAGCGCCGATGGCGATCAGGCGCAGGCCGGCCGGCGGTGGCGCGACGTCGGAGCTCGGCAGCATGTCAGGCACGCTGGAAGATGCGTTCGGCCGGGCTCAGCTCGTTAAAGCTGTCCGCATGACGGCTGAAATGCAGGCTTTCCTTCATGCCCAGACCCAGGAAGCCCCGGTTCACCAGCGCTTCGTGGAACAGGCCCAGGCTGCGGTCCTGCAAATCTTTATTGAAATAAATCATCACGTTACGGCAGGAAACCATGTGCACCTCCGAAAACACGCTGTCCGTCGCCAGGCTGTGGTCGGCGAAAACGAACTGGCGCCGCAAGCGCCGGTCAAAGATGGCGCCCTTGTAGGCGGCCGTGTAATAGTCGGACAGCGAGCGCTTGCCGCCCGCCAGCTGATAATTCTCGCTGAACTGGGCGATGCGCTCGACCGGATAGATACCCGCTTCCGCGGCAGCCAGCGCTTCCACATTGATGTCGGTCGCATAAATCATGCTGCGCTCGAGCAAGCCTTCCTCTTCCAGCAAGATGGCCAGCGACCACACCTCTTCGCCGCTGCTGCAGCCGGCCACCCAGATCTTGATCGAGGGATAGGTGTGCAGGATGGGCACGACTTTTTCGCGCAAGGCGCGGAAATACGCGGGATCGCGGAACATCTCGCTCACTTGCACCGTAAAAAATTGCAGCATCTGCGCGAACATGGGCGGCTCGTGCAAGATGCGGTCCTGCAATTGCGACAGGCTGGCGCAGCCGAAGCGCTCCATGGCCTGACGCATGCGCCGGCGCAGGGAGGCCACGGAATAATCGCGGAAATCGTGCTGATAGCGCAGCAATATTCCCTCAAGCAATAATTTCAGTTCTATATCGAAAATATCGTCATCTAACAACATCCACCTCATCGGATACCTGACCGTTGAACACGGTGCAACACGCACCATGCAGTCACTGCCAAATGCTAGCAGATCGTCGCCGATTATCCCGCAGGAAAAGCGTCAGTTAGGTACGCTGGCGTACGCTAGAGCCACTTTTTTCAGGCATCCACGCCCTTCATGCCTTCCTCCGTATAGCGCGCGCCCGCCGCCATGCCCAGGGGAAAGGCCGCGTTCATCGCCGCCAGCTCCGCCCCGTCCAGCCGCACGACCAGCGCGCCCAGGTTGTCGTGCAGGTAGGCGATGCGCTTGGTGCCGGGGATGGGAATGATGTCGTCGCCTTGCGCCAGCAGCCAGGCCAGCGCCAGCTGGGCCGGCGTGCAGCCTTTGGCGCGCGCGATGTCCCTGACCTGCGCGACGATGGCCTGGTTATGCGCCAGGTTGTCGGCGGCAAAGCGGGGATTGAAGTGGCGGAAATCTCCCGCGTCGAGACTGGCCGCATCGGCGATGGCGCCCGTCAGGAAACCGCGCCCCAGCGGGCTGTAGGCAAAGAAACTGGCGCCCACGTCGCGGCAGGCGGCCAGCACGCCCTGCTCCGGCTCGCGCGTCCACAGCGAGTATTCGCTCTGCACGGCAGCCACGGGGCAGAGCGCCGCCGCGCGCCGCAAAGTGGCGGCGCTCACTTCGCACAAGCCTACGGCGCGAATTTTTCCTTCTTGCCTCAATTGCGCCAGCGCTCCCATCGACTCTGCCAAAGGGGTATCGAGGTTCAGGCGGTGCAGGTAAAACAGGTCGATGCTCTCCACGCCCAGGCGCGCCAGCGACGCTTCGCACGCCTGGCGGATGTAGGCGGGGGAATTGTCGACGCGGCGCGCATAGCTGCCCGGCTCGCGCGCCAGGCCGCACTTGGTGGCGACCAGCGCCTGGCCTGGGTGGCGCGCCAGGAAACGTCCCAGCAATTGCTCGTTGTGGCCAAAACCGTAGGCGTCGGCCGTGTCAAACAGGGTCACGCCCGCCGCCAGGGCCGCTTCCAGGGTGGCCATCGATTGCGCCTCGTCCGTGGCGCCATAAAATTCCGACATGCCCATGCAGCCCAGGCCCAGTGCCGAACTGTTCAAGCCGCTATTACCGATCCGTCGTTGTTGCATGCTGCTCTCCTCATGTGTTGACCCGATGCAGCCAGTCTAGGCCGTGCCGGCTGGCGGGGGAATGCGCGATTTCGTGATACCTTTCTGGTATGAGAGCCCTCGACACCCACGCCCTGACCCTGTTTTGCGCCGTTGCCCGCTGCCTGAACTTTCGCCAGGCGGCCGAGCATTTGCACATGACCCAGCCGCCCTTGTCGCGCGCCATCAAGACACTGGAAGAAAAACTGGGCGCGCGCCTGTTCGAGCGCGACACGCAGGGCGTGGCCTTGACGCAGGCGGGCCGCACCCTGCTGCCGCAGGCACTGCACATCCTCGACTTGCTGGAGACGGCGCAAACGTCGCTGCAGCGTGATGCCGCCCCGGCACGCCTGCGCCTGGGTCTGACCAGCTCCGTGGCGGCCGGCCTGTTCCGCCCGCTGCTGGCGGCGCTGGAGGCGCAACTGGGCAATGTCCGGCTGGAACTGACGGCGGCACCGTCGCCGCGCCTGGTGGCTGGCGTGCGCAAGGGCCAGCTCGACGCGACCCTGCTCGCGCTGCCCAGCGCCACGTTCGAACTGACCGTGCAGCCGCTGGCGCGCCAGCCCATGATGCTGGCCCTGCCCGCCGGGCACCGGCTGGCGAAGAAGCGCAAGCTCAGTCTGACCGACATCGCGGCAGAATCGATTTACTGGTTCGAACGGGCGCGCCAGCCCGCCTTCTTCGACCATTGCCAGCAAGTGTTTCGCCGCCATGGCTTCGCGCCCGCCTTCCTGCGCGAGGCGCCCGACCACCATGTGCTGCTCGGCGACGTGGCGGCCGGCAAGGGCATGGCGCTGCTGGCCGACTCGTTCCGCGCGCTGCGCCTCGCTGGCGTGGCCTACCGGCCATTGGCGGAGGGCGAGGAATTGGCTGCCGGCATCGGCCTGGCCTGGCGGGAAGAGCACGGCCATGCGGCCCTGCCCCTGCTGCGCCGGCTGGCGCAGGAACACCTGCAAAAGTGAGGGTCACACGCGGATGCGCCAGACGCGCTACCATAGCGCCTTCCCCATTTTGCGCCCCACCACGACCATGACGTTTACCCTCAGCGACGCCGCCTACGCCACCGATACCCCCGAAGCCAAGCAAGCCATGTATGCGGACCTGCGTTCGCAACTGCAAGGCTTGCTGTCGGGCGAAACCGACTTCATCGCCAATACGGCCAACTTCAGTTCGCTGGTCTTCCACACGATGCCGGGCCTGAACTGGGCCGGCTTTTATTTCCTCAAGGGCGAGGAACTGGTGCTGGGACCGTTCCAGGGCAAGCCGGCCTGCATCCGCATCAAGAAGGGCCGCGGCGTATGCGGCACCACCGTGGTCGAAGGCAAGTCCATCGTCGTGCAGGACGTGCACGCTTTTCCCGGCCACATCGCCTGCGACGTCAATTCCCGTTCGGAACTGGTCGTGCCCGTGTTTGCACACGGCCAGATCGTCGGCGTGTTCGACCTCGACAGCCCTTTGACCGGCCGCTTCGATGACGTCGACGCGCAAGGCGTCGAATCGCTGGTGCGCGTGCTGGAAGCGGCTATCGTCGCTGAATAATCAGTTGCCGGACTTGACGGCGATGAATTCGCCCTTGCCGACAGTCGCCAGGCACGCCGTGTAGCGGCTGTCGGCGCGGATGGCGTCAAGGAACTGCGCCATGTCCGCGTAGTGCGAACTGGCGTTGTCGACCACCAGCACGCCGCCCGCCGCCAGCACCCGGTCCAGCTGCGGCCACCATTGTGCATATTGCTGGCGCGCGGAATCGAGGAAGATGAAATCGTAGGCGCCGTCCGCCGCATCGCGCAGCACGTCGCCCGCGTCCGCCAGCAGCTGACCGATCACGCCTTGCAGTTGCGCGCGCACAAAGTTGTCGTGCGCCATGTCGAACTTGTCCTGCGCCTTTTCCACCGTCACCACGCTGCCGCCCAGCGCCTGCGCCGCGCGCGCCAGCCACAGGGTCGAGTAACCGTTCGAGGTGCCGATTTCCAGCAGCCGGCGCGCGCCGCGCGCGTGCACGAGCACGGCCAGCAATTCGCCCGTGTCGCGCGTGATGTTGAGCATGCGGCTGGCGCGTTCCGTGTGCGCCGCATCGTTGCTGCTGCCGAAGGCTTCAAGTTCGCTCAACAGGGTATCAATGTCCGGCATGATGGCTCCTTGTGAAAAACATCAGCATAGCAAAAAAACTAGGCGCTGGCGCGGCGCAGGGGGCGCTTCAGGGTTTGCACCATCACCACGCCCAGCAGGGTCACGCCGCCGCCGATCACATCGTAGCTGTGCAAGGTTTCACCGAGAAACAGCATGGCGATGATCACCGTGAACACGGGCAGCAGATTCATCAAGGTGGTGGCGCGGCTGGGGCCCAGCTTGGCCAGGCCATGCATCCACAGAAACGGCGCGATAATGGACGCGGGGATGCCGGCAAACAGCACCAGCGGCAAGCCGGCGCCCGTGACGGGCGGCGCCGACTGGCTCAGGTAATACACGAACAGCACGGGCACGGCGCACCAGACCTGGATCAGCAAGGAGTGCCAGTTATTCAGAGGAATCTTCCAGCGCTTGAGCAGCACGCCGTAGCCCGCATACGACAGGCAGGCCAGCAGCATCAGCGCGTCGCCCAAGGCCGCGCCATGGGCGATCAGGGCGGCCGGGTCGCCATGGCTGAGCAGGTAGCCAAGTCCCAGCAAGGACACGATGCCGCCGAACACGCCGCCCACGGTAGGCGCCTCTTTCAGCACCAGCACGGACAGGCCCACGGCCAGCAGCGGCATCATCGACGCGAGGATGCCCATGTTGGTGGCCGTCGTCGTCTGTGCGGCGATGTAGGCGAGGCACTGGTACATGACCATGCCCAGCATGCCCAGCACAAACAGTTTGCCCAGATACGGTGTCACCACGGCCCGCTGCTTCCACACGGCGCGTCCAAACACGAGCGCCAGCAGCACCCCGGCCAGCAGCCAGCGGAAGAACGAGATGGCGGCCGGATCGATCACGCCCACGGCCAGCTTGCTGACGATGGTATTGATGGCCCAGATCAGCACGGCGATCACGGGAAACAGATAATGCTTGGCTTGCATGCGGCGGACTCCAGATTTCAATACCGCCATTTTCGCATGGTCTGATTCCATGGATATAATGCATATCGGACAATCGATGCGAAGAACAGGACAAAGACACCATGGCCAGCAACCAGCATTTCCCCGCCGTTTCCGACGCCCTGCCCTATCCCGTGTACTTTCGCCTCGACGATTATCACGCGCACCAGCAGTTCGATTACCAGAGCCATCCGTGGGGCCAGCTCACCTATTGTTCCACGGGCGTGATGGAAATCATGGTGGCGGGCCAGCGCTATCTGTCGCCGCCCCAGTACGCCGTGTGGATACCGCCCGAGACCCTGCACGACGGCTATATCCGCCAGGACGTCGTGTTTCACTCCGCCTACATCGATGCCAGCCTGTGCGCGCAGCTGCCGGCCCAGCCGTGCGCGCTGGTATTGAGTCCCCTGCTCAAAGCCATCCTCGGCGACTTCGCCGACAGAAACGTCACCACGCCCGCCACCGCAGCCGACCAGCGCCTGGCGCAAGTGCTGGTCGACCAGCTGCAGCTGGCGCCGTGCAGCCGCAACTACCTGCCCGGCAGCGACGAGCCCGTCATCGCGGCCTTGCTGGCGGCCCTGCAGGCGGAGCCGGGAAGTAATCGCTCACTGGCCGAGTGGGCCGCGCAATTGCACGTCACCGAGCGTACTCTGGCACGCCGCTGCCAGCGCGAGCTGGGCATGCCGTTCGGCGAATGGCGCCAGCGCCAGCGCTTCCTGGCGGCCCTGCCCCTGCTGGAACAGGGAGAAACCGTGCAGGCGATCGCGCTGGAACTGGGCTACAGCACGGCCTCCGCCTTCATCGCCATGTTCCGCCGCCAGAGCGGCGGCACGCCGGACCAGTTCCGCCGCGGCCTGCGCTGAAAAAGCGGCTCCGCTTTGTCATGCTTTGTCATATGAGGATGCTAAAATTCAAACATCTTTCCAGAGAGCAAAAGGACGCGCATGAACCCCAGCACCGAGACGGCCCATGAAACCCAAGGCATCGAGGATGCGCCGCAGGTGACAGAGACGGCCGTGGCGGCGCCAGCGCCCGTCAAGCTCGGCAAGGAAGACATCCCCACCGTATTGGGCAAGCTGCGCACGCTGGTGCAGGACAAGACGCGTTTCGAGCCGCACGACATCACGCCGCTGGGCGAGGAAGACGTGCTGCAGGATTTTTCCCTGCAAGCCAATTACGCGCTCGAAGCGCGCTTCGAACAGCGCGTCATCAACGGCTATTTCACGCCCTCGGGCAATGACTGCCGATGTGGCTCCCACGAGGTGGGAGCGCTCGCTCACGCGCAGGAGAAGGAACGGCTGCGCCGCGCGGCGGGCAAGCTCGACAATGCCTTGCGCCAGGCGGGCCAGGCCTACAACGCCATCGAAGCGGGCGCCTACCTGCCGCACGCCGTCAAGTACTGGCACCTCGATACGTGCGTCCCCTGTTCGGGCAAAGGCCGCATCGGCTGCCACACCTGCCACGGCGCGACGACGGAAACATGCTGGAACTGCCACGGCGGGCGCACCGTCAGCTGCGACGCTTACGGCTGCTACGGCAGCGGCAAGGTGTCGTGCTCGTATTGCAGCGGCAGCGGCACGGTGGCCGAGCAAGTCACCGATTACATCACGGTGCAAGTGCCCACTACCACCTACAGCAACGGCAGCTCGCACACGAGCTACCACAGCGAAACGCGCACGCAATACCGCACCGAGCATCGCAATTGCTACCATTGCAGCTTCGGCAAGGTCACGTGCAACACCTGCCACGGTTCCGGCAACATCAATTGCGGCACCTGCCGCGCCAGCGGCAAGGTTACATGCCGCACTTGCAGCGGCGCGGGCGACTTGCGCTGCAACCCGTGCGACGGCTCCGGCAAGGTGGGCACGGCGGCCTGGGTCGACGTGCACGTGACGCCCGGCTACAGCGTCAGCCTGCCCAAGCCGGCGCCCGATGACGCGCGCCGCATCCGCGACAAGGAGAGCGTGCACTCACTGGCGGCCATTGCCAGCAGCCTGGCCCTGGCAAAAGTGAGCATTTACAATGAAGACCAGCCGCAGGAAGTCGACGCCCTGTATGCTGCCAAGCTGCGTATCGTGCGCCTGGACGCATCGTGCAACGCGGAAAAACACCACCTGGTGGCGTACGGCACGGACTTGCGCTGGCTGACCCTGGACGATATCGTGGAAAAGCTGCTGCGCGGCGACCTCAAGGCGCTCAGCGATGCGCTGGCCGGCAGCGCCGACGACGGCCTGTTCTCGGCCCACGTGCAGGGGCTATTGACGCCGCTACGCGACGTGGCCGCCTCGGAACTGAATGCGGACGTGATCGAGTCTGTCCTCAGCGGCGACGCGGATCACGCCCACGTCGATGTCGTCTCCGCCGACTATGCCAACAATGTGCGCACCTGCGTGCTCGGCGCCCTGCGCCAGGTCTACACGCGGCTGGCCAAGCAATTCTGGTGGAAAAGCGCGCTGGCCGCGCTGGCCGCCGCCATCGCCGCCTGGTTCTTCGCCGGCCGCGGCGCGGCCGCCGTTGCCGGCCTGCTCGTCACGGGCGCCGGCTACTGGCTGTTCAACCGCAAGGTGAAAAGCGTGCTCAGTGAAGCGCTGGGCGGCCAGCAGCAGGCCGCACGCGCCATGGGCATCGCCGGCAAGGGCCGCCGCAACCAGCTGGCGCAAGTGCTGATCCTCGCCCCCGCCAGCGTGGCCGTGCTGGCCGCCAGCTATGGCTTGCCCGTGCGCGTGCGCCCCGCTGCGCCTCCGCAGCAGGCGGCCATGGCCTCGGCGCCCGTTGCGCCCCATGCACCGGCCGCCGTGCCGCAGGACGCAAGTGCCGCCAAGGCCGTCAAGCTGTACGAAAATGGCGACAAGGCACAGGCGCTGGCCATGCTGGAAAGCCTGGTCGGCAAGGGCGACGCGGGCGCGTATGGTCTGTATGGCTGGATGCTGCTGATGGGCGAAGGCAAGCCCGGCCCCGTCACGGCGCCGACGGCGCAGCAGCGCGAAGCGCGCCAGGTGGCCGCCAAGCCCCTGGTCGGCAAGGGCCTGCTGAAGAACGACAGTTATGCGCTGACGGCGAAGGGCGTGATGCTGGCCGAAGGCTGGCAGGAACCGCGCAACATGGCGCGCGGGCTCGACCTGCTGAAACAGGCCGCGAACAAGGGCAATGCGCAAGCGATGCACTTATTGGGCCTGTACCACGTGCGCGGTTACCAGATTCCCGTCAATCACAAGGAAGCGCGCAAATGGTTCACCCTGGCCGCCGACAAGGGCAGCGCGGGCGACATCTACAACCTGGGACTGATGGACTGGGAAGGCGCCGGATTAAAACGCCCGGACCGCGCCAGCGCCATGCAGCGCTGGAAGATCGCGGCCGCCATGGGCGAGGAACGCGCGATCAAGGCCGTCGCCCAGGGACAGCCTTAAGCGGCGGCTGCCGCCAGCGCCTGCAGGGCCATCGGGTTCGGCGTGGGCTCGCCGACTTTCGTCAGCAGGTTGCGGTCCGTGTGGTGGAACGGTTCATCCTTGCCGCGAATGAGCATGACCGTGTCTTCATCGTAGCCCCAGGTGCCGTCGGCGTGGATATCGACCTTGATCCGGTATTCGACGGTGGTGAATGCGTGTTCGAGGAAAGGGTTCGAACAGATGCCGTAGGCCGTCGAATCGCGCTTGGCCACCAGTTCGAAACTGGTGGCGTCCGCCGTCGTCGTGCCCGACGCCATGGCGATCTGGCCGCGCGGGATGGCCAGGGTCTGGATCACGGCGCCCGTGGCCGGTTCCCACAGCCAGTAGCCCACCTGCTCATGATAGGTTTTCACTTGATCCGGCTTGGTGATGTGGATGTAGTAGCGCAAGCCGTAGAACAGCTGCGGGCCGTTGGTGACGGGGTCGATCGGCTGCAGCTCGATGCGTTCGACGAAGGCCTGCTTGCGCGGACCGTCCGCTTTCGGCTTGACGTCCAGGCCGCGCGTGCCCGTCCAGATGCCGGCCATGCCGGTCAGGGGCCCCAGGTTGTTCAGGGTATGCACGTCGGCGGACGGCTCGGTGTAGATATCTTCGGGAAAATCGCTCATGCGGAAGTCTTCAAAATGGGGCAACAGTGCTTGCCGCCATTGTAAGATGCAGGCCGCTATCTGGGAAAGAGCGCGATGTGGCGTTCGACGAACAGCAAGGCTGCAGCGGCCAGCAAAGGACGCTGCGTTTCGAACACGGCCGCATCGCGCGTTTGCAGCAGATTGGCGGCCGCCTCGGGCAGGCCCAATTCGCCGGCGACGAACGCCGCCACCGCGTCGATATTCGCGTACAGGGCGCTGTCGAAGCCTTCCCAGTCCACATAGGCCAGCCACTCGGCCAGGGTCAGCACTTGGGCGACGGGCGGCGCCAGGGCCGCGATGCGTTCAGAACGCAGCACGCTGTCGTCGCGGATGCCTTCCTGCTGCAGGACGGCCAGCGCCACCTGCTGCAGCGCGTCTTCGGGATCGTGCCGGTATTTGTTCAGCAGGCGCTGCGTCAGGCTGGTACTGGCCGCATCCATGCTCAGACCAGCGGCTCGGTCGAACCGGTCAGGGTAAAGATTTCAAAGCCCGTTTCCGTCACGGCCAGCGAATGCTCGAACTGCGCCGACAGCGAACGGTCTTTCGTCACCGTCGTCCATTTGTCGGGCAAGACCTTGACCTGGTAGCTGCCCACGTTGAGCATCGGCTCGATCGTAAAGATCATGCCCGGTTCGAGCACGATGCCCGTGCCTGCGCGGCCATAGTGCAGCACTTGCGGCGTGTCGTGAAAGACCTGGCCCACGCCATGGCCGCAGAAGTCGCGCACGGAGGAAAAGCCCTGCGCCTTGGCCACCGCCTCTATGGCGGCGCCCACGTCGCCCAAGGTCGCGCCCGGACGCACGGTGTGGATGCCTGCCATCATGGCGTCATACGCCGTGTTGACGAGGCGGTTGGCCAGGATGGACACGGCGCCCACCTTGAAGGTGCGGCTGGTGTCGCCGAACCAGCCGTTGAATTTCGGCGTCACGTCGATGTTCAGGATGTCACCCGCCTTCAGGATCTTGGTGTCCGACGGGATGCCGTGCGTGACGACGTGATTGACGGAGATGCAGCTGGCGTGCTTGTAGCCGTGGTAGTCGATGGTGCCGGGGATGGCGCCGGCGGCGCGCATGAATTCCTCGCACAGGGCGTCGAGTTTGGCCGTCGACACGCCCGGTTTGACGAAAGGAGCGATGTAGTCGAGCGTGTCGGCGGCGATGCGGCCGGCCGCGCGCATGCCGATAAAACCTTCTTCGTCGTGCAGCGGGATTTTCTTGCCGTGTTCTAGCTGGGTGGAATAGCGCATGGGGATTCTTTTCTTTGTCAGTGTGTGATGGTTTGGGTCGCCCAGCCGCGCACGGCGTCGTGCGAGGCGCGCAGCATGGCGTCGACGCTGGCCGGTATCGGCCGCTCCTGGGTCAGGTAAGGCTTGACGACGGCCACTGGGGCATCGATCAGCACGAATTTGAGCAGCATGTGATCGAGGTCAAGCTCCGTGGTGGCCGGCATAGCTTCGGCGCAGCGCACAAAGCAGGCATCGAGCGCCGCCTGTTCCTCTTCGACGGCGGCCAGCAATTGCTCGCTGAGGCCACTGCTGAAATCGGGGCTGTCCGCGCATTGCAGCAGGAAGCGCGCGTACACGGGCTTGCGCCGGCACCAGTCCAGCAAGCCGTGCACGCCGGCCCAGGTGTCGCCGCCGAGCCAGCGGCTGGCTACTTCCTCGCGGAAGTCGCTTTTCACGCGCAGCCAGGCGCGCGCCAGGATGGCGTTGCGCGAATCGAAGCGGTGATACACGGAGCCGATGGGCGCGCCGGCCTTGACGGCGATGGCAGCCATCGACACGGCGCCCACGCCGCACTGCGCGGCGACGGCGATCGCACTGTCGATGAAATTGTTTTCGTTGAATTTAGCGAGTCTGACCATTCAAATAGAATACAGATTCTATTTGAATCCGTCAAGCGCCCCCGACATGCGCCAACATGAGTTGCCTTGCTGCCTTACAATGGTATGCACGAACCGCTACAAGGAGAATCCGCTTGCTTACGCCCCCCTTCATCGCCTCCTCCCGCTTCGACGATCCACGCCTGGCGTTGGAACAGGTGCAAGCCATTTACCGCAGCAGCATCGAACACTTGCGCGACGCGCTGCAGCGCTTTGTCGCCGGCGAAGACATGCACGAACGGGTGCGCGCCTGCTACCCCTTCGTGCGCATCCAGACCGACACCGTGGCGCGCGCCGACTCTCCGCTGGCCTACGGTTTTGTCGCCGGCCCCGGCGTGTTTGAAACCACGCTGACGCGCCCCGACCTGTTCGGCGATTACTACCTGGACCAGTTCACCCTGCTGCTGAAAAACCATAACAGCGGCCAGAAAGTGCACCTGGAAGTGGGCGTCAGCGCCCAGCCCATCCCCGTGCATTTCTCGTTCGCCGAGCATGACCATATCGAGGGCAATATGGATGCGGGCCGCCGCCTGGCCATGCGCGACCTGTTCGACCTGCCCGACCTGTCGGCCATGGACGACGGCATCGCCAACGGCACGCACGAACCGGCGCACGGTGAAGCGCAGCCCCTGTCGCTGTTCACGGGACCGCGCGTCGATTATTCGCTGCAGCGTCTGCGCCACTACAGCGGCACCTCGCCGCAGCATTTCCAGAACTTCGTCCTGTTTACCAATTACCAGTTCTACATCGACGAATTCATCCGCCTGGGCCACGCCATGATGGACCGCGCGCCCGACGCGGCCGCGCCATCGGACGACGATGGCTACGTCGCCTTCGTCGAACCGGGCAACGTGGTCACGCGACGTGTGGGCCAGACGGTCGAGAGCGAGGATGCGCTGGGCGCCGCCCCGCCGCGTTTGCCGCAGATGCCCGCCTACCACCTGCTGCGCGCGGACGGCAGCGGCATCACCATGGTCAATATCGGCGTGGGACCGGCCAACGCCAAGACCATCACCGACCATATCGCCGTGCTGCGCCCGCACGCCTGGCTGATGCTCGGTCATTGCGCGGGCCTGCGCACCACGCAAAGCCTGGGCGACTACGTGCTGGCGCACGCGTATGTGCGCGAAGACCACGTGCTCGACGAAGACTTGCCGCTGTGGGTGCCGATCCCGCCGCTGGCGGAAATCCAGCAGGCGCTGCAAACGGCCGTGGCGGAAATCACCCAGCTCACGGGGCATGACTTGAAACACATCATGCGCACGGGGACCGTGGCCAGCACGGACAACCGCAACTGGGAACTGCTGCCGCAGCGCACGCCGGAGCGCCGCTTCAGCCAGAGCCGCGCCATCGCGCTGGACATGGAAAGCGCGACGATCGCCGCCAACGGCTTCCGTTTCCGCGTGCCGTACGGCACCCTGCTGTGCGTGAGCGACAAGCCGCTGCACGGCGAAATCAAGCTGCCCGGCATGGCCAATCACTTCTACCGCGAAAGAGTCGACCAGCATCTGCGCATCGGCATCCGCGCCGTGGAACTGCTGCGCCGCCAGGGCGTGGACCGCCTGCACAGCCGAAAATTGCGCAGTTTTGCGGAAGTGGCGTTTCAATAAGCGCGCTCCCCCTTCATGCCGGCCGCCCTCCACGGGCGGCTTTTTTTTGCCCGTAGCGCTGACGCAATGCGGCGGGCAATCGTCGCAACGACACTATAAAACGTCACAAAAAAACAACAGATGTCCAGATCGGCATCACAAAAAAACAAAACTATCCACGCTTTTTTTGCTAATGGGAAAATTAAATTTATTTAACAATTAAAATTTAATGATTTCCTGCCATACACAAATCAAATTCATCCAGCGTCATTCTTCGAAGAGAGAATCCATACGCAAAAAGCAGAGCCGTCTTGACAGCCCAAGGCGAAAAATGGTCTGATGAATTGTAAATTTAAGCTGCTAAATTTATAAACATGGTAATTTTGAAAATACTTTCAAATAGCTAAATAAAAACCCTAAGGAAACTAAAGTTTCCTAGTTGGAGGATGGACAATGATTGAAAAGAAATTAAGCAAATCCTTGCGCATGATGTTTGCCGGCACTTTGGTCATGAGCGCAGGCTTCATGCACCAGGCCGCTCAAGCGCAGGAAGCCAAGGCTGACGAGAAATTGCAGCGCGTGGTCGTCACCGGTTCCGCCATCAAGCGCGTGGATGCCGAAACGGCCGCACCGGTGGAGATTTACACCAAAAAAGATATCGAGCGCACGGGCGCCACCAGCGTTGCCGAATTGGTCAAGAATCTGGCCTCGATCGACATCAATGATCAAGGCGAGCTGAGCGCCAACTCGCCTTCCGGTTCCGGCACCACCAACATCAAGATGCGCGGCTTGAGCGAACGCAACGTGCTGATCCTCTTGAACGGCCGCCGCCTGCCAACCAATGCGCTGGCTGACGGTTCGGGCGCGGGCGCCGCGGTCGACGTCAACGCTATCCCGCTGAGCGCGCTGGAACGCATTGAAATCCTGAAGGACGGCGGATCCGCCATTTATGGCGCCGATGCGGTGGCCGGCGTGATGAACTTCATCACCAAAAAGAACTACCAGGGCCTGGAAGCGAAGACCAGCTATGGTCAAAGCTCGCGCTCGGACGCCAAGGAAAAGACGGCCAACCTCGTGTACGGTTTTGGCGACTACGACACCCAGGGCTTCAACGTACTGGCCACGGTCGACGTGTTCAAGCGCGATCCGATCTACCGCAAGGACCGCGACCTGACCCGTTCGGCCGACTTCCGCCGCTTTGGCGGCCCGGATGGCCGCAGCGGCTTCCATCCTAGCGGCAATATCGCCGGCGGCGGCACCCTGGTGCCATGCCCACCGGACGATTTGAGCAACGGCTCCTGCCGTTTCGACGTCAACAAGACCTTGCTGACCTCGACCAACGGCGCCGACCGCGTCAGCGGCATGCTGATCGGCAGCCTGAAAATCAGCGACAACATCCGCGCGTTCGCGGAATTTACCTATTCCGAAAGCAAGGATGACTTCGAAGCCCAGGCTGCTCCGGGCAACTTCGTAGTCAATGGCAAGACCGTTGCCGGCCGCTTTATGCAAATGGGTCCTCGCAAGACCAACCGCAAGGGCACAATGACCCAGTTCTCGACGGGCCTGGAAGGCACGACGCGCGGCATCGACTGGGACGTCGCCATCGGCAAGGGCGTAAGCAAGGCCACCAACCGCGATTCGAACTACGCACATTACGATCTGTTCAACGAAGCGATCGAGAATGGTTCGATCGACCCGACCCGCACCGACAACCCGCAAGCCGCCGTCGACAAGATTCGCCTGACGCCTACGCGCGCCGGCAAATCGGAACTGACCTTCTTCAACGCCAAGGCCTCGGCGCCGATCATGGACCTGGCTGGCGGTGCGATGGCCTACGCCGTCGGCGTGTCGTACAACAAGGAAACGCTGAGCGACCAGCCCGACCAGAACCAGATCGATGGCCTGGTCTTCGGCAGCATCCAGCAGGCTGCCGTGAAGGCGGACCGCAATTCCAAGGGCATCTTCGGCGAACTGTCGATTCCCTTCCTGAAAAACGTCGAAGCTCAGGTCGCCTTGCGCTATGACGACATCTCGAATGTCGGCAGCAAGACCAGCCCGAAACTGGCGTTGCGCTACCAGCCGCTGAACAACCTGATGTTCCGCGGTTCGTATGCAGGCAGCTACCTGGCGCCATCGCTGAAACAGATGTATGGCGGCGTCGATGCCGGTGCCTATACGACGAACGACAAGGAAATCTGCAATGCCTTCCCTTCGATTTCCGGCAATTGCACCAACTTCTCCTACTACCAGGTCTCCGGCTCCAACAAGGACTTGAAACCTGAAACGGGCAAGACCTATAACCTGGGCGTGGTGTTCTCGCCAGTGAACTCGCTGACGGTCAGCATCGATTACTTCAAGATCGACAAGAAGAACGAGATCGGTACCCTGACGGAAACCAAGGCGATCGAGCGCGGCAACGTCGAAATCAAGAATGGCGACGCGCGCATCCTGCTGAACAACCAGAACCTGGCTACCACCGAAGTACGCGGTTTCGATACGGACGTACGCTACACCTCGCCGCAAACGATGTTCGGCAAGTTCACGATCCGCAATGCGTCCACCGTCTACACCCGCATGGAAACGCAGGATACGGAAACGGATCCGGTGCAAAGCACGCTGAAGACGTTCATGAACCCGAAATACCGCAACACGTTTACTGCGAGCCTGGAAAAGGACAATATGTCCGGCTCCCTGGTCATTCGCACGACGGGCGACATGATCGACTCTGACAAGCGCCGCGAAGAAATCAAGCCGGGCACCCGCACGATTCCTTCGCACACGGAAGTCGATCTGACGGGCCAGTACGTGGCGATGCAAAACCTGACCTTCACGGCCGGCATCAAGAATCTGTTCGACAAAATGCCGCCGTTTAGCGCAATGGGCGCGGGTAACCAGTACGGCACCCTGGGCTTTGCTCAGCTGTACAACGTGCGCGGCCGTTACTTCTACATCGGCGCAGGCTACAAGTTCATGTAATGTAGCGCAATCCCCGGCAGCCTGAAATGGCTGCCGGTACTGCCCCCGAAAGCCGCACGAGAGTGCGGCTTTTTTCATGCCCGGCAGACGAAAAAAAACCGCTGCAGGCAGCGGTTTTCAGGTAACTCCAACGCTTAGCTTACAGGAAGCGGTCGAGTATCTTGCGCGTCGTCTTGTCGATATTAAACATGTCGCGTATCAAAAAGTGGATGCCATGGTTGTCGGCGATCAAGAGCGACGCGGCACCGATGCGGCGGATGTCTTCTTCGCCTTTCAGCACGAATTGCGTCTCGCCTCGGTCCGTGTCGACATGCCAGGTGCATGGCGTGGCGAAGCTGGAGACGCTTTTCACCCTCGCGATCTCGGGCATGAATTCGCGCCCTTCCAGCTCTTCCTGCAGCAGGCTGCGCGCCGGCTCCGGCATGGCGTCGAGGCGGTCGATCCACGCCACTTCCTTGCCGTTGCCCAGCACCAGCGAAATGCCTTCGTCCGGCGACTGGATGGGGAAGGCGCGCACGGGCGCCACGCCTTCAAAGACCTGGCCGTCCGCGTCCGTCATCACCAGCTTGCCGAAGGGGTCGCGGCTTAATGTAAAAGTTGTACTGGCCATGCTTATTC
This sequence comes from Janthinobacterium sp. HH106, assembly GCF_001758725.1. Lineage (NCBI taxonomy): Bacteria > Pseudomonadati > Pseudomonadota > Betaproteobacteria > Burkholderiales > Oxalobacteraceae > Janthinobacterium > Janthinobacterium sp. HH106. The sequence goes on from NZ_LRIC01000065.1 coordinate 42,613, forward strand.
CTTGTCATCCAGGGCGAGTTCGTTGTTGCGCGCCTGTGCTTCGTAGAGGCGGAAATAGGCGCCCTCTTTCGCCATCAGTTCATCGTGACTGCCCACTTCGACGACCTGGCCACGGTCCAGCACCACCAGACGGTCGGCCCGGTGCAGGGTCGACAGCCTGTGCGCGATGGCGATCGTCGTGCGGCCCTGCACCAGATTATCGAGCGCCTTCTGGATCTCTTTTTCCGTTTCCGAATCGACCGACGATGTCGCTTCATCCATGATCAGGATGCGCGGGTCGATCAGCAGGGCGCGGGCGATCGAGATGCGCTGGCGTTCGCCGCCGGACAAGCCCTGGCCACGCTCGCCCACCATCGAATCGTAGCCTTGCGGCAGGCGCAGGATGAATTCGTGCGCATGCGCGGCGCGCGCGGCGGCGATGATCTCCTGGCGCGTCGCATGCGGTTTGCCGTAGGCGATATTTTCCGCGATGGTACCGAAGAACAGGAACGGTTCCTGCAGCACCAGGCCGATATTGCGGCGGTAGTCGGACACGGCGAACGAACGGATGTCGACGCCGTCGAGCAAAATCGCCCCTTCCGACACGTCGTAGAAACGGCAGATCAGGTTGACCAGCGTGCTCTTGCCCGAACCGCTGTGGCCCACCAGGCCGATCATCTCGCCCGCCTTGATGTTCAGGGTGATGCCGCGGTTGACGGCGCGGTTGCCATAACGGAAACCGACTTCGCGCAAATCGATCCTGCCTTCGATCTTCTCCAGTTTCACGGGCTGCGCCGGTTCCGGTACGCTCGACACATGGTCGAGGATGTCGAAGATGCGCTTGGCGGCGGACGCCGATTTCTGCGTCACGGAGACGATGCGGCTCATCGAATCGAGGCGGCCGTAGAAGCGCGTGCTGTAGGCGATGAAGGCGGTCAGCACGCCGACGGTGATTTCGCCGCGCGACAGCTGCCAGATGCCGAAGCACCAGATGACCAATAAGCCCATCTCCGTCAGGAAGGAAACGGTCGGCGAGAACAGCGACCAGACCTTGTTCAACTTGTCGTTGACGGCCAGGTTGTGCGCGTTGGCGTCGCGGAAGCGGGCCGCTTCGCGCTTTTCCTGCGCAAACGCTTTGACGACTCGAATGCCGGGGATGGTATCGGCCAGCACGTTGGTCACTTCGCTCCACACGCGGTCGATCTTTTCAAAGCCCGTGCGCAAGCGGTCGCGCACCAGGTGGATCATCCAGGCGATGAACGGCAGCGGCGCCAGGGTCATGATGGCCAGCCACGGATTCATCGACCACAGGATCACGCCCGTCATGATGATCATCAGCACGTCGGAAGCGAAATCGAGCAAGTGCAGCGAGAGGAAGACGCAGATGCGGTCGCTGCCGCTGCCGATGCGCGCCATCAGGTCGCCCGTGCGCTTGCCGCCGAAAAATTCCAGCGACAGCTTCATCAGGTGTTCATAGGTGGCCGAGCGCAAGTCGGCGCCCATGCGTTCGGACACCAGGGCCAGCACATAGGTCTTGCCCCAGCCCAGCAGCCAGGCCAGCAGGGCCGAACCGAGCAAGCCGCTCATGTAGTACACCACCAGCCACGGATCGATATGCTTGCCGTTCTGATACGGGATCAGCACATTGTCCATCAGCGGCGCCGTCAGGTAGGGCGGAATCATGTGCGCGGCCGTGGAGAGCAGCATCAGCATGAAGCCCAGGGCCAGCTGGCCACGGTAGGGATGGGCGAAACGCCACAGGCGGAACAGGGTCCAGGTCGATGGCGGCGTATGCAGCACCTTGGCGCAGATCGGACATTCTTCCTGCTCCGGCTCCAGAGGCGCCTTGCAGCTCGGACACACTTCCTGCTCCGCTTCCAGCACGGGCTGGCCCGTCAGGTGGCTGTCGAGGCGCTCGACGAACTGTTCCAGCACGCGGATCGCATGCAGATTCTGGCCCAGGGTAAAACGCCACGACGCCAGGCGGCCGTGGTCGTCGAACAATTCCAGGTGGCCGACGCCGGCGTGGTCGTGGTGCGTCAGGCGCAGTCCGTGGCGGAAAGACCAACTTTTCCAGGTGGTATCGCCCGGGGAACGGGCCAGTAAACGCTTCTCTGTGACAACAATTATGCCTTTTGTGAAACGTAATCGCGCATCGAGGTCAACCTCAACGCTACTTAAAACGTTCTCCCCTGGAGAAAGCTTGCTTTCCACTTCCGCCAGCCAGTGTTCCGGCAGCGAGGTAAGGGGAATAGTTGTTGCAGGAACACTCAGTTCAGTTGTCATCGTAAAGCATACTCCGGCTCGAGGCCAAGCCCTTCAGGGCGGGATTTGGGGGATGGGGCAGACGCCCGATCAATGTTTGTGTATTGCGCGATGGCGAGGTAGATGCACCAGTGGCAATTTCCTGTATTGTATCGAATGGATGCCTGCAGGTAATGAATGATGGCAAAACGGAGCAAAAAAATGCGCGGCCATCGTACAGGGGCAAGTATACAACAGCCCGCTGTTGCGCAAATGCTCCAGCTTAGCCCGGAGTCGGTAACTTTATAACAAGTATGGCAACAATTAGTAACAATTAGAATGACAACACCAGCAGAATACGAGAAGCAAACGCGACAAGAGGCCGCTAAAAGTGGCACACTGCGCATACCCGGGATAAAGAACCAAGCACGAGCCTGAAAAGACTCTGTAAAGCCAACATAAAGTATCTGGCGCCCAGACGCCTGGCTTGTTATCAAGAAACCACTTACATGATCAAGAAGAAGAACATCGAATTCGTCCGCGTCACCCACTTGCGCGGCCCCAACATCTGGACTTACCGCCCGGTGATTGAAGCCTGGGTCGACATCGGCGAACTGGAAGACTATCCATCGAATACCCTGCCCGGCCTTTACGAGCGCCTGGTGGCGTGGCTGCCCGGCATGATCGAGCACCGCTGCGGCGTGGGCGAACGGGGCGGCTTTTTCGAGCGCCTGCGCGAAGGCACATGGTCGGCTCACATCCTCGAACACGTGGTGCTGGAACTGCAAAACCTGGCCGGCATGCGCACGGGCTTCGGCCAGACGCGCTCGACCAGCCAGCGCGGCGTCTACAAGATGGCCTTCCGCACGCGCGAAGAGCACGTGGGCCGCGCCGCCCTGGCCTCCGCGCGCGAACTGCTGATGGCCGCCATCAATGATGAAGCCTACGACCTGGAAGCGGCCCTGGCGCCGCTGCGCGACATGGTCGACTCGCGTTGCCTGGGCCCGAGCACGGCGAGCATCGTCGATGCCGCCACCGAGCGCCGCATCCCTTCCCTGCGCCTGAACGACGGCAACCTGGTGCAGCTGGGCCACGGCGCCGCGCAGCGCCGCATCTGGACGGCCGAAACAGACCGCACCAGCGCGATTGCCGAAGGCATCGCCAGCGACAAGGATCTGACCAAATTCCTGCTCAAATCGTGCGGCGTGCGCGTGCCCGAAGGCAGCCTGGTGCGCAGCGCCGAAGCGGCCTGGGAAGAAGCGCAGGACATCGGCGTGCCCGTCGTCGTCAAGCCGTATGACGGCAACCATGGCCGCGGCGTGTCGCTGAACCTGATGACCGAAAGCGACGTGAAGGCGGCCTATGAACTGGCCGCGCGCAAGGGCGACAGCTCGGCCGTGCTGGTGGAAAGCTTCATCACGGGCGACGAACACCGTCTGCTCGTCGTCGGCAACAAGCTGATCGCGGCCGCCAAGGGCGAATCCCTGTGGGTCGACGGCGATGGCACTTCCAGCGTGCTGGAACTGGTGAACACGCAGATCAATACCGATCCACGCCGCGGCGAAGGCGAAGATTTCCCGCTCGGCACCGTCAAGCCGCATGAATCGGGCGAGATCATCCTCGAACTGCAGCGCCAGGGCATGACCGCCCTGTCCGTGCCGCAGGCGGGCCAGAAAGTGCTGATCCAGCCGAACGGCAACGTGGCCATCGACGTCACGGACGACGTGCACCCGTCCGTCGTACATGCAGCCCTGCTGGCCGCGCGCGTGGTCGGCCTCGATATCGCCGGCATCGACCTGGTGACGAAGGATATTACCCGTCCCCTGGAAGAGCAGCGCGGCGCCATCATCGAAGTCAATGCCAGCCCCGGCCTGCTGGCGCACATCAAGCCAGGCGTGGGCCAGCCCCGCCCTGTCGGCGCGGCCATCGTCGACCACCTGTTCGCGGCCGAGGAAACGGGCCGCATTCCGCTGATCGGCGTGACGGGCACGCGCGGCACCAGCCTGATCGTGCGCATGCTGTGCAAACTGCTCAACCTGTCGGGCCTGCATACGGGCGCCGTCTGCAGCGAAGGCATGTATCTGGACCAGCGCCGCGTCGTCAGCAGCGATTGCGTGAACTGGGACGCGGGCCAGCGCCTGCTGCTCAACCGCACCGTGCAGACGGCCCTGTTCGAGAGCAATCCGCGCATGATCCTGGCCGAAGGCCTGGCCTACGACAAGTGCCAGATCGGCGTCGTCACGGACATGGGCAGCCTCGATAGCGTCAAGGATTTCGACGTGCTGGACGAAGCGGGCCTGTACAAGGCCGTGCGCAGCCAGGTCGACGTGGTCGTGCCGACGGGCGTGGCCGTGCTCAACGCCGTCAACGCGCACGTGCTGGAACTGGCCGAACTGTGCGACGGCACGGTGACCCTGTATGCGCAGGATGGCAGCTTGCCCGCCATCGCGGCGCAACTGGCCGCCGGCCAGCGCGCCGTATTCGTGCGCGGCAACCACATCGTGCTGGCCGAAGGCGGCATCGAAACGGTCCTGCTGTGCCTGGACCTGCTGAAACCGGCCACGGCCGGCAATGTCGACAGCGTACTGGCCGTCGCGGCCGCCGCCTGGGCCCTGAACCTGCCCGTCGACCTGATTTGCGCCGGCCTGCGCACCTTCGACGCGGCCCCCGGCTGCATCGGGAATTAAGACTCAAGCCCGGCTACGGCCGGGCCCACAAGAACACAACAGGATTACGGTTTAATTATGGAAGTATCTCGCGTACGGGCCTTGCGGGGCCCTAACCTCTGGAGCCACGACACCGCCGTGGAAGCCATTGTTTCCTGCACCACGCAGGAACTCGACATCGCCCAGCTGCCCGGCTTCGAAGCCCGCCTGCGCGCACTCTTTCCGCAACTGAGCCCGCTGCAACCGCTGGGCAATTACAACGCCGCGCCGATGGCGCAGGTGCTGGAACTGGCGGCGCTGGGCCTGCAGGCGCAAGCCGGCTGTCCCGTCACCTTCAGCCGCACCACGCCGACCCTGGAAACGGGCATCTTCCAGGTCGTCGTCGAATACTCGGAAGAAGCCGTCGGCCGCCTGGCCCTGGAACTGGCGCAGCAGCTGTGCCGCGCCGCGCTCGACGATGCACCGTTCGACCTGGCCGGCGCCCTGCACCAGTTGCAGGAACTCGATGAAGACGTGCGCCTGGGCCCTTCGACGGGCGCCATCGTCAACGCCGCCGTGGCCCGCAACATTCCGTTCCGCCGCCTGACCGAAGGCAGCCTGGTGACGTTCGGCTGGGGCAGCAAGCAGCGCAAGATCCAGGCCGCCGAAATGGACGGCACCAGCGCGATTGCCGAAGCCATCGCGCAGGACAAGGAACTGACGAAGAAGCTGCTCGATTCGGCCGGCGTGCCCGTGCCGCAAGGCCGTGTCGCCGTCGACGCGGACGACGCCTGGGCCGCCGCCTGCGAGATCGGCCTGCCCGTCGTCGTGAAACCGAAGGATGGCAACCAGGGCAAGGGCGTTACCGTCAATGTCACCACGCGCGAGCAGCTGACGGCCGGCTTCCTCGCGGCGCAGGAATTCCGCGACGACATCCTCGTCGAACGCTATCTGCCGGGCCACGATTTCCGCTTGCTCGTCATCGGCAACAAGATGGTGGCAGCGGCCCGCCGCGACCCGCCGCAAGTCGTGGGCGACGGCCAGCACACGGTGCGCGAACTGGTCGACCAGGTCAACCTGGACCCGCGCCGCGGCAGCGGCCACGCCACCTCGCTGACGAAAATCCGCTTCGACGACATCGCCCTGGCCAGCCTGGCCAAGCAGGGCTACGTGGCCGACTCCGTGCCGCCCGTGGGCCAGCGCGTGATCTTGCGCAATAACGCCAACCTGTCGACGGGCGGCTCGGCCACCGACGTCACCGTCGACGTGCATCCGGAAGTGGCGGCGCGCGCCGTCGCGGCTGCGCACATGGTGGGCCTCGATATCTGCGGCGTGGACGTGGTGTCCGACAGCATTTTGAAACCGCTGGAAGAGCAGAACGCCGGCATCGTCGAAGTCAACGCAGCACCGGGTTTGCGCATGCACCTGGCGCCGTCGTTCGGCAAGCCGCGTCCCGTCGGCGAAGCCATCATCGCCGCCATGTTCGCCGAGGGCGACGATGGCCGCATTCCCGTCGTCGCCGTCACCGGGACCAACGGCAAGACCACCACCGTGCGTCTGATCGCCCACCTGCTGACCACCTCCGGCCTGCGCACCGGCATGACGAACACGGATGGCGTGTACATCGAAGGACGCCAGATCGACAGCGGCGACTGCAGCGGCCCGCGCAGCGCGCGCAACGTGCTGCTGCACCCGGACGTGGACGCAGCCGTGTTCGAGACGGCGCGCGGCGGCATGCTGCGCGAAGGCCTGGCTTTTGATCGCTGCCAGGTCGCCGTGGTCACCAACATCGGCGCGGGCGACCACCTGGGCCTGAACTACATCACCACCGTGGAAGACCTGGCGGTATTGAAGCGCGTGATCGTGCAGAACGTGGCCGACAGCGGCGTGGCCGTGCTGAACGCCACCGACCCGGCCGTGGCCCGCATGGCCAAGAATTGCAGCGGCACGGTGACCTTCTTCGCCGCCGACAAGACGCATCCCGTGATGGCCACGCACCGCGCGCAGGGCAACCGCGTCGTGTACGTGGAAGACGGCAAGCTGGTCGCGGCGCAAGGCAAGGAACGCCACGAAATCGCCCTGTCGCAAGTGCCCATCACGCGCAACGGCGCCATCGGCTTCCAGGTCGACAACGTCATGGCGTCGTTGGCAGCCGCCTGGGCCGTGGGCCTGGACTGGAAAACCATCGCGCTGGGCCTGAAAACCTTTGCCAATGAAGCCGACAACGCGCCGGGCCGCTTCAACGTGTTCGACTATCGTGGCGCCACGCTGATCGCCGACTACGGCCACAATCCGGACGCCATCCTGGCGCTGGTGCAGGCCGTCGAAAGCATGCCGGCCAAGCGCCGCTCGGTGGTCATCAGCGGCGCAGGCGACCGCCGCGACGAAGACATCCGTCAGCAGACGGAAATCCTCGGCGCCGCCTTCGACGACGTGCTGCTGTACCAGGACCAGTGCCAGCGCGGCCGCGCCGACGGCGAAGTCGTGGCCTTGCTACGCCAGGGCCTGGACGGCGCCAAGCGCACCAGCCATATCGATGAAATCAACGGCGAATTCGTCGCCATCGACAAGGCCCTGGCGCGTTTGAGCGAAGGCGATCTGTGCCTGATCCTGATCGACCAGGTGGAAGAAGCGCTGGCGCACATCGCCAAGCGCGTCGCCGAAGCGTAAGCGCGCCAACTGCGCACAAGGGCGGCCTGCGGGCCGCCTTTTTTTTCGCCTCTGCGCGGCCGGCGCAACGGCGCGCATTTCATCGGCAGCGAACAGCGATGCCTGGGTGCGCCGCCAGGGCGCATGAATGCAGCAGGGATACCGGAATTGATATTGACTTCGCAAAAGAAGTCATTTGTGGGGCAAAGTCATTCCCACCTACCATGTTTCTTGAGCAGGTTCCAGCTCTGGCGGCGACTGCCGCAGCGTTCTCAACATAACTAAAATACAGGTGGAGACAAGATGAAGCAATCGATGGCAACGGGCACCCGCACGTCCCGGCACAACACACGTCTGACCTTGAAGGCCACAGTGGCCGCGCTGGCCGGCGCCGGCCTGCTGAGCAGCGCGTCCGTCTGGGCGCAACAGGCGCCCGCCGCGGAAACACCAGCGGCAGAAGTGGCAGAAACAGCACCGGCGGCAGCGCCAGCCGACAGCGGCATCGCCGTCGTCGCCGTCACGGGCGTGCGCAGGGCGGCACAGAGCGCGCAGACGATCAAGAAAAACAACGACCAGGTGGTCGACTCCATCGTCGCCGATGAAATCGGCAAATTCCCCGACAAGAACGTGGCCGAAATCCTCGGCCGCGTGACGGGCGTGCAGATCCGCCGCGAAAGCGGCGAGGCCGGCACCGTCATCATCCGCGGCTTGCCCGGCGTGGTGACCCTGCTCAACGGCCGCGAGATGTTCACCTCGGTGGGCCGCAGCCTGTACCTGGCCGACATTCCGACGGCCATGCTGCAGCGCGTGGACGTGTACAAATCGCAGGGCGCCGACATGGTCGAAGGCGGCACGGCCGGCGTGATCGACGTGCGCACCAACCGCCCGTTCGACTTCAAGGGCTTTACGGCATCGGGCAATGTGCGCGCCGAACACCGCGACAAGGCCGGCTCGACGGACCCGAACGTCAGCGGCATGGTCTCGAACCGCTGGAAGACCCCATACGGCGAATTCGGCGCTCTGCTCGGCCTGTCCTACCAGCGCGGCAGATACTATGACGAGACGATCTGGAACGCCGAACCCGTCAAGCGCCCCGAAGCGGGCAACATCACGGGCCCCGATTCCGTCGGCATGATCCCGACCGTGGGCGACCGCAAGCGCTACGCGGCCAATGCCGCTTTCCAGTGGCGCCCGAACTCGCAGGTGGAAGTGTATGCGGAAGGCATGTCGACCCTGATCAAGCACGCGTTCGACAGCCAGTTCTTCGTCGGTTCGCTGCCCTGGGGGCAGAATCCGGACATCACCCTGATCCCCGGCACCAGCCAGGCGGCCACGGTGGGCAAGATCGACGGCCCGTGGTCGCCGTTCACGCTGGGCTCGACGCAGGCGCGGCGCGACCGCTCGATCGGTTCGCAAGGCGCCATCGGCGCGCGCTGGGACATCACGCCGCAGCTGCGCGCCACGACGGAACTGGCGCGCACGGTGAGCAACTTCGAGCGCGAATTTCCCATCCTCGACTTCCTCGCCCACCCGACCAGCGTGATCGGCAGCACGAACGTCAACGGCGGCGCGCAGATCAGCTACCCCGGCTACAACATGCTGGACCCGAAGAACTACACGCTGCTCGGCTTCTACGATAACCACAGCCACGACGAAGGCAGCTCGACCGACTGGCGCGGCGACCTTACCTACGACATGGACAGCACGGGCTTTTTCCGCGAATTTTCGGGCGGCGTGCGCCTGGCCAAGCGCAAGGCCGAATCGATCCGCGAAAAAAATGGCCAGGGCGGGTTGACGTCGATTATGACTGCGGACGCGATTCCCGGCCTGGCTTGCGCCTCGCACGAGAACACGGGCAACTTCGGCCTGCAAAGCTGGCTCACACCCTGCCGCGACTTCATGCTCAACAACACGGCCGCGCTGCGCCAGCTGTTTACGGGCAGCAGCGAACGCAGCCCGGACGATCCGATGACCCACTACAAGGATGTGGAAAAAACCAATGCCGTCTACGGCAAGGCGCGCATCGGCTTTGACCTGGCGCAGGTACCGGTCGATGGCACGCTGGGCGTGCGCGTGGTGCAGACCAAGCAGGACTTGCAAGGCAATTCCTCGCAAAATGGCATCGTCACGCCCGTGCGCGTGAAGACGTCGGATACGGACGTGCTGCCCAGCCTGACCCTGAAAGCCCTGCTGCGCCAGGACCTGATCGCCCGCCTGACCGCCGGCAAAGCCGTGCAGCGCCCGAACTTCGCCGACTTCAACCCCGGCGTGAGCCTGGGCCAGAGCCTGGAAATGGTGCGCCCGACTGGCAGCGGCGGCAATCCCGACCTCAAACCCGTGGAAGGCAAGAACCTCGATGCAGCGCTGGAATGGTATTTCGCCCAGACGGGTTCCGTCACGGCCACCGTGTTCCGCCACAACTTCAAGAACTACATCCTCTCCGGCTCGGCCAAGGAAACGTACGGCGGCATCGAGTACGACATCACGCGTCCGCGCAACACCTCGAAGGGCCATCTGCAAGGTCTGGAAATGGCTTACCAGCAGTTCTACGACAAGCTGCCCGGCTGGATGAGCGGACTGGGCCTGCAGGCGAACGCCACCTACATGACGGGCGAGCTGGAAGAGTTGAATGGCAGCGTGCACCCGTTCACGGGCATGTCGAAGTGGTCGGCCAATATCGTCGGCCTGTACGAACAGGGACCGTGGTCGGCGCGCCTGGCCTACAGCTGGCGCGACAAATATGTCGACGACTACAACTACCGCGGCAAGGGCATCCACCTGACCGTGGCGCCGACCAAGACCCTGGACGCATCGGTCTCGTACAAGCTCAATCCGAACACCACGCTGACGCTGGACGCGAACAACCTGCTCGACTCGACCTACCGCGACTACCACGACACGCCCGACTATGTGCGCGATGTGCGGCGCTATGACAAGGTCGTCGGTTTATCGATACGCTGGAGCTACTAACTCATATCCCCCCTTTCTTCCTTCGAGGGTTTTCAGCGCCAGCCGGCAACGGTTGGCGTTTTTTTGCTCTATGGAATCTATCCGACAGTGGAATTGATCTGGCGCAAAGCGGTGGTGTCGGGGCGCTTTTATGCTGGCAGCTTGACTAGCGAACCCGGCGGGGGACAGCATGCGCGATGCACGGCCCATCGACACACAGTTATTTCAACCCGACATCCCGGTACGGCTCGACATGCGCACGGCGGCGCTGGTCGAACATGCGCTGGCCTTGCAGGAAATGGCCGGCACGGGCGCCGCCGCCCTGTTTTTGCATTGCCACGACGTGCCGCTGCCCACCGCCTTGCGCGTGCTGACGACGGGACCGCGCCGTAAACCGGCGGGGCCGCATCTGTTTGCCCGCCTGCGTCCGCGCACGGCCGCCCGGGTGCAGGGCGCGCCGCTACCGGCGCGCTGACGAATCCTGTACCATCGCCGCAACCTATCAAATGAGGCACGGCGATGCAGGCAGCGACACCCTACGATTCCTATGCGGCACTGATGGACCTGATCAAGGCGCGCCATGCGGAACTGAGCCCGCAATTCCAGGCCGGTGCCCGCTACCTGGCCGACCATCCGGACGAAGTGGCCGTGTCATCGATGCGCAGCATCGCCGCGCGCGCACAGGTACAGTCGGCCGCCCTCGTGCGCCTGGCGCAGCAGCTGGGCTTTGCCGGCTGGCCGGAACTGAAAGCCATCTTCGTCGAACGCCTGCGCGCGGGCCAGGCCGGCTATGCGGCAAAGGCGGGCGCGCTGGCCGGCAAAGAGGGGAAAGAGCGCGACCTGGTTACGGAAGTGTTCGCGGCGCAGCAGCGCAACCTGGCCGCCACGGAAAGCGCCAACCACGCCGCCCTGGACGCGGCCGCCAGCCTGCTGCAGGCGGCACCCCGCGTGCACGTGGCCGGCTTTCGCGCCGCCCATCCGATCGCCTACACCCTGCACTACCTGTACCGGCTGCTGCGCCCCAGCGTGCAGCTGCTGAGCGGCCAGGGCGGCACCCTGGAAATGGACTTGCGCGCCCTGCAGGCGGGCGAAGTCGTCGTCATCGTCAGCTTCGCGCCGTATTCGAGCGAAGCGCTGCTGGTGGCGCAGGCGGCGCGCCAGGCCGGCTGCCAGGTCGTCGCCATCAGCGACAGCGCCATGTCGCCGCTGGCCCTGCAGGCCGACGCCAGCATCGTCATCGCCGTCGACAGCCCCTCGTTCTTCCCTTCCATCGTGGCCGGCGTCGCTGCCGTGGAAAGCCTGGTGGAATTGCTGGTGGCGCGCGCGGGGCCGGATGCCGTCACGGCCATCGGCGCGGCGGAAAGCCAGCTGCGGGCGCTGGGCGCCTATGCAAAAACATCGAATGATGTAAATTAAAGAAAAATACATCAATCGTTGCAATGCGGCGCAACGCCTCCTATAATCGGCCATTCCCCCTTTGCCGATAAGAAAGCGATGCCATGAGCCATGTCTTCCACCGCAGCCTGACCGCCACCTACCCTGTCGCCGCGGGCGGCGACGGTCCCTACCTGATCGATGCCGACGGCAAGCGATACCTGGACGCCTGCGGCGGCGCCGCCGTCTCCTGCCTCGGCCATTCGGATGCGGCCGTGACCGCCGCCGTGCAGCGGCAGATTGCCACGATGGCGTACGCGCACAGCGCGTTTTTTACCAGCGCACCGATGGAGCAGCTGGCCGATTTTCTCGTCGCGCGGGCGCCAGACGGCATCGACAGCGTGTATTTCGTCTCGGGTGGCTCGGAAGCGGTGGAAAGCGCGCTGAAAATGGCGCGCCAGTATTTCGTCGAGCGGGGCCAGCCGCAGCGCTGCCACGTCATCGCGCGCCGCCAGAGCTATCACGGCAACACCCTGGGCGCGCTGGCCACGGGCGGCAACGCCTGGCGCCGCCAGCAGTTCGAGCCGCTTCTCATTGGCGTGACCCACGTATCACCCTGCTATGCCTGGCGCGACCAGCAGGCGCATGAAACGGATGCTGATTACGTGGCGCGCCTGGGCCAGGAGCTGGAAGACCATATCGCCGCACTGGGCGCGGAGAACGTCATGGCCTTCATCGCCGAGCCCGTCGTCGGCGCCACGGCCGGCGCCCTGCCCGCCGTCGCCGGCTATTTTGCGCGCATGCGCGCCATCTGCCAGCGCCACGGCATCCTCCTGATCCTCGACGAAGTCATGTGCGGCATGGGGCGCACGGGCAGCCTGTTCGCCTGCGAGCAGGAAGCCATCACTGCCGACCTGATCTGCATCGCCAAGGGCCTGGGCGCAGGTTACCAGCCCATCGGCGCCGTGATGGTGTCGAAGGACATCCGCGAGACCATCCGCACCGGCACGGGCTTCTTCCAGCACGGCCACACGTATATCGGCCACGCCACGGCCTGCGCCGCCGCCCTGGCCGTGCAGCGGCAGATCGAGGAGCGCGATTTATTGGCCAACGTGCGCGCCATGGGCAGCTTGCTGCAGGAGCGGCTGCGCCAGCGTTTCGGCGAGCACCCGCACGTGGGCGACATCCGCGGCCGCGGCCTGTTCCTGGGGCTGGAACTGGTGCAGGAGCGCGCCGGCAAACAGCCGTTCGACCCCGCCCGCCGCCTGCACGCGCGCATCAAGGCGCAAGCCATGCAGAACGGGCTGATGTGCTACCCCATGGGCGGCACCATCGACGGCCTGCACGGCGACCACATCCTGCTGGCGCCGCCCTACATCATCGACGCCAGCCACGTCGAGGAAATCGTCGACAAGCTGGGCATGGCCATCGACGCCTGCATCAGCTAAGGCCGCCCACTGTTGCCCACGGTAGAGATCAGGCTGGCGCCGCAGCTCGTCTTGTGCCCCTCGAAGGCCACGGGCACGCCATCGATCAGCACCTGCGGATCGCCCTCGGCGATCACGCAGCGCACATGGCCCTTGATCGGGCAGACGCAAGGGTCGCCCTTGCGCGCCACGGCCACGCCCAGCACCGTGCTGTTCGGCGCCGCGCCTACCACCTTGCCGCCGTGGCTGGTGGGGTCGTTCAAGCGGATCACGCCACGCATGCTCTTCTCCTTGAATAGGTCAAACGCCTCATTGCGAAAACCCCTGGTAATACTCGGGCGCATCGTGGCGCAAGCCCCACCAGGGCAGATACGCGTGATTACCGCTGCGCGCGCGGAACCAGGGTTTGCCGGGCTGGATCGGCCGCACGACGGCAGGCGGCGCCACCACCAGCGCCACAGGGGCAAGCAGGTCGCTGGTGCCGGCCACCAGCACGGGCTTGCCGAAATGGTGCGCGTAAGCGATGCCCAGCGCCACGTTCGTCAGCGCCGTGCCCGCGCCCGTCTCGCCCAGCACGGCCGTCAAGTTGAAGCTTTGCTTCAGCAGATCGAATTCCGGCAATTGCACGGTAAGCGTCTGCGCCAGCGCGCCGAGTACACCCCATGAAAACGATCAAACATATCTTCGATATATTTATGGTGGTAGCCGCGGAAGGTTTCAGAGCCATTATTTCCAACCGCAATAGACGCAATGCTTTGCAGTTTGGAATATTTTTCAGGCTTTTCCCTGACCATCTCATCGTTCGGATTTGGTTGTGTCAGCCCCAACGTCCACAGCAATTGCCATTGCGTCGGATAGTCCTTCCGCTGTAGTGGATTAAGCCATTGCAATCCCACCACCTGCGCCATAAACGGACCGCTGCGTGGCACCGTTGCCTCCGGCAATGGCGGCGTCGCGCACGCACCAAGCAAAAGCGACATGAGAACCGCGATCAGCGCCCTCATTGCGAAAACCCCTGGTAATACTCGCGCGCATCGTGGCGCAAGCCCCACCAGGGCAGATATGCATGGTTGCCGCTGCGCGCGCGGAACCACGGTTTGTCGGGCCGGATCGGCCGCACGACGGCGGGCGGCGCCACCACCAGCGCCACGGGGGCAAGCAGGTCGCTGGTGCCGGCCACCAGCACGGGTTTACCGAAATGGTGCGCGTAAGCGATGCCCAGCGCCACGTTCGTCAGCGCCGTGCCCGCGCCCGTCTCGCCCAGCACGGCCGTCAGATTGAAGCTTTGCTTCAGCAGATCGAATTCCGGCAATTGCACGGTAAGCGTCTGCGCCAGCGCACCGAGCCGCGCGGACGAATCCTGATGCGTATTGCCAGCGTCGTGGATGACATAACCGATCCCGGTCTCCGCTTGATTGGCCTTAGCCGCAGCCTCTTCGATGGCCGCCGTCCACGCCTTCACCAGGCGCGGCGGCTCGCCCTTTTTGATTTCAAAATCCGCCACCTGTTTGGTGCTCGGATAGCCGAGCCACGCCAGCGGCGCCCGCTCCGTTTTAAAGTCGGGGCCGGCCAGCACCAGCAGTACTAGGTTCTCGTTGATCTGCCGGTCCAGCGGCCGGCTGGGCGCATCCCAGTTCATGACCCAGACGGTTTCCTTGGGATGGCTTTGCAGGTAGTCGAGCGCTGCGGAAAGTGACGTAAAACCGGCGTTGGGACCGCCCATGGTGAGGCGGACGTCGGGCGGGGTGGAACGGGTCCACAGGGTGGGGAAGTTTGGGTTGCCAATATCAAAGATATCACCAATGTACTCGCGCACAAAATTCGTCGCATCCGCAAGATCAAGTTTTCCTTCAGGAATCGCATACTCAACGTGGATGCCGGCCAACTCACGCCAGCGCGACCTGTCCTTTGCTGAGTATACGTTATAGAAATACTCAGGATCTGAAAAATACGGGCTACGAAATAAATTCATAACTTCACGAATGTACTTCCGATGATAACCGCGAAACGTTTCCTGACCTTCATTGCCAGCGACGACAGGTGAAACAGCCTGCAAACTGGAGTACTTGTTGGGGTTTACCTTAACCATATCGTCGCCAGGATTTGGCTGTACCAGCCCCAAGGTCCACAGCAACTGCCATTGCGTGGGGTAATCCCGCCGTTGCAAAGGGTTCAGCCATTGCACGGCGACCACTTGTGCCATGTACGGTCGCTTGACCATGTCAGGTAAGGCGGCAATGGCATTTTCCGACGTAGTCGATGATGAACGCAGACGCGCGCAAGCTGTCAGAAAAATTAACACCAGAAACACAAGCAAGGCGTACAAAGAAAAGGATTTCAACATGCGAGATTCTCCATGGTGGAAACAACTTGTGAGTAACATTCTTAATAATGGAAATCAATCGACATGGAATTACCTATGCGCCATTTCACCCGACGTCGGCCTCGTATCCAGCGGTGAATTTTCACGCTGATCGATGATTAATGTCGGCATGCCAGCCTCGCATCCGGATTGCATTGCCCAAGCCGCAACAGTTTTCTTATGAAATTCTCCCTTATTAAAGTACTCTAAGAATTCAATTGCAGAATTATCATCACCTACCCACTTCAACAACCGCCAATCCGCCGCCACCCTCAACTTGCGCAACTGGTCGGCCTTGATGCGGCAGACGCCCACCGCCACGTCATACGCAAGCGCCCGCTCTGAGTGCATGGGGTTGGTCAGGATGGTGGAATGGTCGGTGGCGTAGGCGCCCGCCTGGCTGGACATCATTTCCCCTACCCGCGTGCTGCGCCATTGCAGGTACTCGGCGTCGGGCGTGGCGTTGGGCATTTCCTGCTGTACTTTTTGACCCTCGGGACTTTTCCCTTCCCGTATGGCCTGCGCGCGTATCACCGCGCGCTGCTCGAATCGCAGGCGCGCCTCGTCATCGGCCGTGCCCCTGGCGCTGTCCATGCGTTTGGCTTCATTTTTCGCCGCCCGCCCCTGCAGGCCGCCGGGCGGAATCTCATGATCGGCAAGGAGATCGTCGCCGGGCGCGCGCTGCTTGCCCACCTGGCGCGATTCGCCGGGGGGCTCGTAGCCTTCGTCGAATTCCTCGCTGGTCTGGCCAAAGCGCAAGGACTGCGGCTTGAAGGGCGGCAGCAAGTCGGGTGCGCTCAGTTCGATTTTCCAGTCTTTGTGGGGCGAGGCATTGCAGGGGCTGCGGGCCAGGCCCGTGGCCACGATAAACAGAGGCGCAAATCCAACCGTCAGGATGGTGGAAAAGGCGCTCTGGCTGGCCTCGACACCGTGTTTGATGGAATACGACGCATATTTCTGCGCCGGAAACCAGAAGTCCTCGCCGCCCGGCGCAGGCTTGCGCCAGTGATCGCGCCAGTAGTGATAGCTGCCCTGCTTGCCCACCTCAAAACCCTGGGCAAACACGCGCTGCACGCACACGCCTGCCGCCTCGGTGGCAGCCAGTTCGCCGCCGTCCTTGCCGTCCTTGGCCAGCGAACCCGACAGGCCGCGCCAGCCGATGCCCTCGATGGCGACGGACGACACCACCACATCGTGCGGATTGCAATAGATGGTCACCCTGCCATACGATGATTTCTTGCCGCCCCGGGCGGCGCCGGCAATCCCGTATTGCTCGCGGTCCGCCGCGGCGGAAAAACCGTGCTCCAGATTGGCCATGCAGCGGTCGATTTCCTCGTCTGTCTGCACCTCGCCCAGGCTGGCGCGCTGGCCTATGATGGCAAAGAAGTTTTTCAAGGTGGCGATGCGCGCCTGCACCGTCACCCTGCCCGTGCTGCCGTCCGCCGCGCGCAGGTTGCCGGCAACCCAGTTCTCGGCGCTATTGCATTTCGCCAGGCTGTACGGCGAATTACAAATCACATAGTTGTCGGCCACGCAGGGAACGCCATCCACCTTGGGCAGACGGGTGCCCAGAAAGGCCGCCGCCATCGCCACCATCGTGCCCTGGCTGTGGCACACGATGGTGACGGGTACGTCGGCCTGCTGTTGGCGGATGGCTTCGACCAGCTTGGCCAGGCGGTAGGCGGCCAGCACGAAATACGGGCGCGGCGGGCAGCTGTACACTTGCCGTTCCGGGAAGGGATTCATGTGCTGGATGGTGTTCCACAAGAATAAACCCTCGCTCAGTCCGTCCTTCCACAAGTCGGCCAGCGCACTGCAGCCATTGGCAAACGGCCCGCCACCCCAGTAATTGTCTTCATTCAGGTAGATGCCCTTGCCGTATTGCTGCAGTTCCTCGCCGGAAGCCTTGTAGCCCCAGCGAAAACGGATCACGGGAGAAAAAGTGCCGGCATCGCGGATCAAGGTATCGGCCGACATCTCCGGATGGAGAAAGCCTTCGGCCGTGATTTCGGTGCCATAGCTGACCGGCTTCAGCTCGCCGCCCTCCACGCCACGGTGCTGCATGTGATGGCAGGAACGCTTGAGGCGCTCGTTGAGGCCGCTGCACAGGCCTTCTTCGGCCGCCGCGTACCACTCGCCATCGGAATTGACGCCATGCACGAAGATCACGATGCCGGGCAGCGGCAGTTGCTGCAGCGTGTCCCGGTCGCTGCTCTGGAAATTGGCGTTGCAGGAAAACTGACCGAGGATATCGATTTCGGGGTCGTCGCACAGCGGCGGGTGGGGATCGAATTGCATGGTGTGCTCTCCAGTGACGGGGGTTCAGGAACGGCGGCGGAAGAAAAATCCCTTCAGCCGCTGCAGGTGGTCGGTCGCCACCTTCGGCCCGCGCCCGTCGGCACCGCTGACGCCCGTCAAGGGACTGTCGCCTTCGCGCTCGATGTGCACTTCCACGCCTTCGACGGGCAAGCCGTCGGTGGGACGCAGCAAGCGCGGCACGCGGCCCAGCTCGCCTTCGCCGAAGGTGGGCAGTTCCGCCTTCATGCTGGCCGGGCCGCTCCAGTGGTGGCCATCGGTCTTCACCGTCAGTGCGCCGGGACCGCCCAGTTCCACCGCGCCGCCGGACAGTTTCAGGTAGGCGCCGCCCGCCGTCATGAAGGTGATTTCGTCCTGCGCCATGCCGACCAGGCGCGTGCCGGCCGTCAGGCGGATGTCCTTGGCGGCGTCCGCCTGCAGCAGGTCGTGCTGGCTTTGCAGCAAAAATTTGCCGAAATGGGCCACCTGCACGATGCCATCCTGGTGCGCGAACAGGGAAATGCCCTTGCCCCCGTTGACGTTGCAGCGCTGGGCCGCGCTCAGTTGCAGATGCTGCTGGGCCACCATGTCGATATTCGCGCCCGCGTTGCCGGCAATGGTCCGGGGCGTGCTCAGCGCCACACCCTCGGGCGCCGTGATGCTGACGGCGGGCTGGTCGGCGGCAATCGCCGCTCCCAGCGCCTTGCTGCCGGCCGCGTCCAGCGCCAGTGCCTGGTGCTGGGCGGCAAACTCGCCCAAGGAGCTAAACAATTCCAGGCACTCCTTCATCACGGCGGCATGCTCGTTGCCGTCGAGCTGCTTGCCGCTGGCACCCAGCTGTTTCCAGGCCGAAATCAGCAGCGAGCGGGCCGTGCGCACGCTGCCGCTGGCGTCGCTGCGCAATTCAAAGCCGTCGCCGCGCTGCCGCCCTACGCCGTCGCTGCGCGGCTCGGTCAGGTAGCCGAGGTTCAATTGCGTGGCCGCCTGGTCGCTGGCCAGTTGCGCGCTGATTTGCGACGGCGTGTCGTCAAAGCACAGCTGGTTGCCGCGCCCGCCCCGCACTTCGCGGCTGCGCATGCCGGACAGATAACGGTTGCCCGGCAAGGCGCCGCGGCTGCTCAGGCCGGGTGGCGCGCCCACGGCGTTGTACAGCTGGCCCACGATGATGGGCCGGTCCGGGTCGCCGCCAAGAAAATCGATCAGCACTTCCGCGCCGATGCGTGGCAAGCTCAAGGTGCCGCATTGTTTGCCGCTGCCCGGGCCATTGCCGGTCCAGCTCGACGCCACGCGCACCCAGGCCGAATCGCGCTCCGTATCGGAAGCACCGGAACCGTTGGCATGCGCGTGGTCCGGCGCGCGCGTCGCAACAAAACGCACCTTGACGCGCCCCAGCGCATCGCAATGCACTTCTTCGCCGGCCGGCCCGACGACCAGCGCGCTTTGCAGGCGGACGACGGGAAAATCGCTGCGCGGGTCAAAAGCGGGCACGATGGCGATGCCGCGCCGCACACAAGTAAAACGGTTGCGGTAGCGCAAGGCCGGCTGGCCATCGGCGCCTGCCCCTTGTGCCGGGCCAGCATCGCACTGCCAGCCGCTCTGCGCAAACAGGCGCCCGACCCTGGCATCCAGGCCTGTGGGCAAGTTATTGCTGGCCGATACGCTCAAGGCCGTGATGACGAAACTGCGCTCGGGAACCGGATGGCTGTCGATGTCGGCATGCCCTTCCAGGCTGAACCATTGGCCCGAGCAAAAGTCGCGCACGCAGCCTTCTCCCTGGAAACACTTGCTGTCCATGTCGTGACGCGCCATCGCCAGCTGGCCCAATTGCCGCAATTCGTCATTGCTGCCGGCGGCCAGCGGCGGCTCCACGATATAGTCGTCGAGACTGGCCGCCAGGCGATTGCCATTCCCGCCCTGATCTGCTCCGCTGTGAGACTGCGTGGCCATGAACTGCGGACTGTGCGGGTGGCCATCGTCCCAGCTGTAGCATTCGGACTTTCCCGCTTGCAAGCGACGCACCGCACTCCAGGCCGTCACGGTATCCCTTTGCTCGGTGGCGTCGTCGCGGTGATAGCGTACCGTGCCGGCCGCATTTTCCGGCAAGCGGCTCGCGTCGTCGAACAGCAGCAGAGCATGCACGGGCATGGTGGTGGCGTTCGCGCTGGCGGTCGCTGCCGCCTGGAAACACCAGGCGATGCCGCGGCGCCTGAGCAGGCGGCGGATAAAGGCGGCATCGGATTCATTGTGCTGCATCGTGAATTCGCGCACGGGCAAGCTGCGCGCCGCCAGCGCCGCATCGATGGTGAGATCCAGGCTGGCGGCGAGCACGCTATTGCCCTGCCGCCACTCCTCAAACAGGAGCTGCACGATCTGCAATTCATGCTTGTTGCGAAACACGCGCGTGTTGACGCGTTTTTCCATCAACGCCAGGCCGTCGCGCAGCACCAGTTGATAGGTCGCCAGACCGCCATCGCTTTGCCCCGCGCTCGCTTCGGCGACGATGCCGCAGACCCTGCGCAGCTGCCCCTGGTCCGTCACGATCTGCAATTCGGCCGGCACGGCGATGAACTGTTTCAGCGGCAACCGCGCTTCGGTGGCGACGCACAGGATGCGGTATTCCAGGCCACCGCAGACGGCCTCGCTTCCGCTGATGCGCTGCGGCAGCAAGACATCCTCATTGCTGCCTTCCGGATAAGCGAGGCGCAGCCGCAAGGCTCGGTTACCAGCGGTCAAGGCCTTGTCCACGGCCAGCCATTGCGCGAAGTCTTCCATGGTTTTCTTCCTTCCAGCGGTCATCGGGGCACAATATGTATGGCGGTCTCAGGCGGAACCATCGAATCGTATGTCGTAATGCATGTCGTCACGGTCGCGAGCCGGCAGCTTGCCGGCCAGAAAGGCATCCTGCGCCAGGCAGGCGCCCATGCCCAGGACGCAGGTGCGCACGTCTTCCCGCCGCAGCACCAGGCGTATCTCGAAGCCCACGCCGGGCAAGCCGAACAGCGCCAGCATCTGGCGCAGGGCCAGCGCGCCCGTCCGGCCGGGCAAGAAATCCTCGTAGACACGGCGCTCCAACGGTCCCAGCACCAGGCGCACGCGCAAGTCGGCGCGCCGGCAGCGCTCGCCCAGCATGGCGCCGTGCCCCAGCCGGGCGTGCGCGGTGGCCAGCAGGGTGCGCTCCTGCGGCGCGCGCCGGAACCAGGTACCCACAAAACGTTGCATGCGCACGGGCACGCCAAAATACTCGGCCAGCACCGCCTGCATCACATCGGCCGCCACGGGCCGATGCCGCAGCAAGGCCGCGTAATGGGCCAGCACATGCGCAGGCAAGCCATCCGCCTGCCGTGCCACCTCGGCAGGCCAGGCACCGGCCAGGGCCAGTTGCAGGGGCAGGAAATCGCCGCCGTCGGCGTCCATCTGGCATTCGATGCGGTAACGTGCCCAGGCCTGGTAAAACAGGGCCAGCGCGCGCTGCGACAGCGTATCGAGCCAGTCACGGGGACCGCCATCGCCCGTTTGCCGTTCGTGGCGGGCGAACGTTTCCGTGTAATGCAGCGGCAAGCTGCCATGCACGCCCAAAAAACCCAGCATTGCCGCTCGCACATGCACCTGCATATCGCCGTCCGCCTTCGGCTCCAGCCACAGCTGTTCGATTTCTCCCGGCGCAAACGACAGCGATGCGCTGCCATGCAGGCGCAGGCAATCATCAAACACCTGCTCCTGCGAGATACCCTGCTGCATCAGCCAGGCAGACAGCAGCCGCACCGCCTGAAAGAAAGTGGTGCCGGACGGGTCGGCCAGCAGGCGCGCGACTACACCAGCGCCTGGTTTCCATTGCGGGGCAGGCAGCACAGCAACTCCTTTCCAGTCTTCTGCGACAAGACGATCAGGCGGGTAAACGAGCCCAGGTGCACGTACAGTCCGAGAAAACGTTCGATCACCTGGGCAAACGCATGCAAGCCGCTGCCGACAAAGGCTTCCTCATCGACGGATAGCAGGACGTCAATGCCGAACACCAGGCTGCCGCCCGCCTCGTCGTGCAGCCAGGTACTGGCGGCGCGCTGGCGCAGTCCGGTCAAGCCCGCGATCTGGCGCGCGGCGCTGGCCGAACCGGGCAAGTTGTACAACTCGAGTATTTGCTTGAAGAGCGGCAAACCCTGCTCGCTCAGCGACTGATGATTCAGGGACAGTTGCGCGATCAGCCGCCAGTGCGACGCCACTCCCGCAGGGAAGCGGCCTGCAGCGCTGGGCTTGCGCAGCAGGCGCACCGGCAAGGCGCTGGCCATGCCGTCATGGCGCAAATCGCCAGCGGCATTGCCGAACACCAGGCGGCTGGGCAAATCGCGGTTGCTGCAGGTGAGCATGATGGACACCGTTTGCGTCGCGTCGTGCAGCGGCTGCATGGCGCCATCGACAAAGGCGATGCGCATGTCATAGCCGGGATTGCTCAGCGCCATGTCTTCGTCGCGCCGCGTCACCCAGTAGCGCCCCTGACGGCCGCCCGCCTCGCCGTGGCGCATCGAATAGAACGGGTGAAACGTGTCCAGCGTGGCACCCTGCGGCGTTTCACCGAGCACCTGCACACTGTCGACGCTGTGGATATCGTAGCAATGCGCCTGCCTGACCGATGGCAGCAGCACATGCTCAGCGCTCGTGTGCGTCAGGCGGATGGGATTGGCCGCCTGGCGGAACAGGTTGACGACGGGCGTGCATCCCAACACCAGATGCCTTGCCGACAGCGGCCGCAGGATGCGCGCGATATCCGTATCGACCTGCACCTCGGCCAGCAGCAGATGCACGGTGCAACGCCGGCACGCCGGAGGCAACAGGGGACGCATCGCGGCCATATCCAGGTCGACGAAATTGAATTTATCCGGGAAGGCAAACCATTCGCCCAGCAGGCGGTAAGCGGGATGCGATGCGGCCGGGGCCGGTATCAAGGCGTCTTCGGCGGAAAAACCGACCGGATGCAAGGGCACCGCGTCCAGCGCATGCCAGGCGCCATCGACTTCCACACAGGCGCGCCGGGTGCGCAGGAACAGGCTGTCGCGCAAGGTGGCGCAAAACGCAGGCTCGCCGTCGAGGAACAGACGCAGCATCGACAGCGGCAGCCCATCCAGCGTGGCTGTGGCGCCCGTCGCTTCGAGCGTGATGCTGATCGCCGCCCCCAAATCCGGCGTCAGGCGCAATGCGGGCGGCGCCGACACGATGGACTGAAAGCGCACGTCGGACAGGCGCAGCGGCGCCACGGCGACATCGTAGACAGTGGTGAACTTGCAGGTGACTCCCTGATGCTCGGCAGCATGCATGACTGTGCCGTGCGGGATCATGGCCGGCTCGGTCACCGTCGCAAGGTCGTTATCGATGCGGGCAATGGCGCAGGCAGGAAACGGGCGCAAATAATGGGGGAAATTCACTTCCAGCAAGGTTTCGCTGAAGGTGCCGAAACCATCAGCCAGCCGTTTGGCCGTACGTGCGTTGAACATGGCAAACGCCTGCAGCATGCGCGCCAGGTGCGGGTCGCCCGTGTCTCCGCCCTGGATGCCCAGCGCCCCCGCGATGGCCGGATAGCGCCGGGCAAACGCCTCGTTGTGCGCATGCAAGGTGCCCAGCTCGTGCTCGTAAAATTGCAACAACTCATCCATGCCAGCTCCCAACGCCTGACCCGCATATGTAGGTACAGCCCCATCAGCATTATTGAGGAAGCGGGGAAAAGGAAAATTGAGTTTGAACAAGATTGCAAGCATGAATCGGCAAGCAATGCCTTGCCCACGGCAGCAACTTTTGTTCACTCCTTGTCAATACCAATTGACTTATTCGAAACAATCGTTTTAAATCAGGAAGTTACTCAAAATCAATCATTTTGCGCACAAAGCCATCGCAATTCCCTTCCCGATGCCTGCTGCGCACCTTGATGCACTCTGAAGCCAAGGTATATGGAACTGCTCGACTCCCTGCGTCAGACCCCGTCGCAAGACGACACGATCAGCGGTCACTACGAAGTGCGCCGCTTGCTGGGTGAAGGCGGTTTCGGCCATGTATTCGAAGCGTGGGATTCCAAGCTGTGCCGTAGCGTGGCGCTGAAGCGCCTGAAACCGCAAGCCGATGTGCTGCATCCCGAAAAACTCATCAATGAAGCGCGCCTGGCCGCCTCGCTCAGGCATGCAGCCTTCGTACGCATTTTCGCCATCGAAGGCCAGGGCACGAGCCAGTCCATCGTCATGGAACTGGTCGAAGGCCAGACCCTGGGGCAATTCATGCACAGCGGCAAGGCTGACCTGCAGTCTGCGCTCGACATCGCCTACCAGATCGCCGACGCCATGGACGAGGCGCATGCGATGGACTTGGTCCATGGCGACCTGAAACCATCGAACCTGATGCTGGAAGCAAACGGCAGGGTGCGCATCCTCGACTTCGGCCTGGCGCGCCACATCGACCCGCAAGCCACACAAACGACCACCCTGTGCGACCTGCAGGGCACGATCGCCTACATGGCGCCCGAGCGCCTGATGGGCCGCCTGCCCGACACGCGCGGCGACGTGTATGCCTTGGGCGCCATGCTGTACGAAATGCTGGCCGGCCAGCGCCACTTCGCACACCTGAACGGCCTGGCCCTGGCCGCCGCCCACATGCAGGCAACAGAACCGTGGCCCGACCTGCCGGACTCCGTCCCGCCCGCCATCAACGCCCTCGTGCGCGCGATGACGGCGCACGATCCGGCCGAACGGCCACGCACCATGCGCGATGTGCGCGAGGCGATAGGGGGGGGGCACAGGGAGACGACAACATTGGCAACACCTGTCGTGGCGACGCCACCGCCAGTAGATGTGGCGCCCGCAGTCTCTATCCGCTTGCCCATTCCACGCAAGCGCACATTACAAATCACTGCAGGGATTGCGCTGCTGGCTTTGGCTGCATGGCAAATGCCAATCATTTCTTCCACAGTGAAGTCATTCATCACAGCCAAAGAAGCGCCCGCACCTTTTTCGGAAATCGCCAGCATGGCAGCCGGTATGGAAGCTCTGCGGGTTTTCGACCGCGAGACCAGCCAGACGCAAGCGATCGAACATTTCAACACGGTACTCAAGCATAGTCCGCACAATGCGGCCGCAGCGGCAGGTCTCTCCCTCGCCTACAGCCTGCGCTATATTGGCGATGGCCGCGATGATACCTGGCTCCAGCGCGCCGATGCCAGTGCCCAGCAGGCCCTGATGTCCGACAATCAAGTGGCACTGGCCCATGTCGCCCATGCTTGGGTTCTGGATCTTCAAGGCAAGCAGGATGCGGCAATGCAGGCAACGGCGATTGCGCTCAATCTCGATCCACATAATATGCTGGGACTTGCAGGCAAAGCGCGCCTGTTGATACAGGCAAGTAAATTTGACTTGGCTCAAGTGACGCTGGACAAGGCCATCGAAATTTATCCACGCGAACGCCTTTTCCCTTTGCTCTTAGGCATGATGCGTTATCGTCAAACAGATTATGCAATGGCAGAGCAAGCCTTCCGCACCAGCATAAAACTGGACCCGCAATCGTCAAACGCCTACGCCTATCTGAATGCGGTTCTCCTACGCCAGAATCGCAATGATGAGGCACTTCAAGTACTTCAACAAGGCTTGCAACTACAACCGCATTGGGAGCTATACAGCAACCTTGGTACAAGCCTCTTTGCGAAAGGCGACTATTTAGGAGCAGTGCAGGCTTTTGAAAATGCAGTCTCATCCAATAAGGGTGGCCCTGGCATTTATATGCTTTGGGCTAACCTTGCCGATGCACAACGTTGGATCCCTGCACAAGCCGCCGCCTCCAAAAAATCTTATCAACGCGCAGTCACATTGCTCAAGCCGATATTGGCGCGCCAGCCTGACAATGCCACCTTTAACTCCCGTATGGCGCTGTACTCAGCCTATCTGGGAGAAAAAAAATATGCCATGGAACGGATGCGGCAAGCTATTTCAATTGCACCTGACAGCGCTGATGTCCTTTTCAGAGCAGCCTTGACCCATGAGTTACTTGGCAATCGTACAGAAGCGATTCAGGCAGTGCTACATGCCTCCAAACTCGGCTACCCCATCAACCTGATCGATTCGGCCCCCGATCTGTTGAACCTGCGGCGAGATGCCCGCTACCAGCAATTTCTTATCAACATGGAAAGAGATAGTAAAAAATGACACTTGTAAGCCCTTGGATGAAGCTATCCGTACACTTCGATGCAGATCAAATCACCAACCAATTGGATTACAGCTTCACCTCGTGCGATGGAACGGCAGACCCCCGCCACGGTCCCTACATGGGCGGCGTACACTTCCAGAAAGGCCAGCACGTTTACCTCGACGTTACCTGCTGTGGCTCCAAGGAAAGCGGCTTCACCTCGTTCCAGATCGTCGACTGCTGCATCATCACCGTACCGCAATTGACGCAAATCGGTCCGAAAGTACCGACCGTGTACTCGCCGCCATCCCCATTCTTGCAAGCCGTGGGCGCCACCTATCATTTACCACTGGACTTCGAAATTCAGCAACTGCTGGGCGAACCGGAACTGCCGCCCCTGCACCGCATCCGCCAGGAGTGGAAACACAATCTGGACGTAGGCTATGCTGCCGGTCGCTGGGAATTGTCCTTCGTCATGACCGTGCGCATTATGCGCGGCGAAGACGTTCAACCGGAACTGCGCGTATTTTCTTTCGACCCGGAAAGTTCGGTCGGCGGTACCGTCGCTCTTTAAGGTCTGGCACCACTGGCTGAAACAGAAACGCATTACTGGAACAGGGCGCGAGCCCTTACGCGCCACTACCCTGTAAAACGCGAATGACGCCAGGCTTTATGTCAGCACACAAGCTAGTGTGCTGACCGTCAGTAGTAGACGCGTTGTTGGCTGGAGATATTCCTTCCTCGCAGGTATCTACTCCGCCTCGGCCGACTTTGAAAAATGGACGTGTCCCGCGACCTTCGCCAGTTCCAGTGCCAAATTTCAGTAATATGGATGGTGACATAACCATTCTGACGCCACTCACTTCCTTGTCCTGACCGCATCGAAATAAAAGCCGTTCCAATAGACCAGGATGCGGCCCGGCTCCTTCAAAAAGAGGTGGGTGCAGCAGACGTCGATCGCCGTGACCGGGTCGGGCAACCCCATGTTTGCCGAGCTCACATGCCCCTGCTCTCGAAACGAGCGCGCCAAGTCGTTGATGCTTCGCTCGTAGGTCGGCGATGCACACGCCGCTCCATTAAACACGAACTTGTCCTTGGTGACCGCGACGGTTTTGCCGATCAACGCGCGCGCCTGCCGGTCCGACATCGAGGCGATGTCGGCGGCGTCGATCACCTTCGTCAACCGCTACTGGCCAAGGATGTCCGCGTTGAGCTCGGCTCCGGCGCGCACGCCAGGAACTGGCTCGGCATCCACAGCCGCCGTTATGACGGATGCCCACGCCAGCCCCACGAGGAAGAGCGCGAGACCACCTGCAATTTGCGGATCCTTCCAGGAACGGCGCTCATCGACATGACTCTTCCTTTCGTGATGTGGTCCTGATGCTCTGTGGCCTTATGCTGCGTGCCTTTGGTGCTGTGGCCAGGTGCTGAGCCTGAGCTGGCGGGCTACTTCGCCGCGTCGCGGAAAGGTGCGCGTTGCTGGTATGGCCGGTGAGAAAAGTCTATCCAATCGATTAGGTGTAGGGACGTATGACGCGCAGCGTGGCGTTTCCCCTCATGCGGCACCATAGCGATGCAGATGGCAATGCTAGATCAAATCCATACCTCGCCTGCTCTCGGTCTTGTTTTTCGCGCGGCAGTTGCGCCAGATTGCCACCGGCCATCGTGTAAAAATAGTCCAGAACCTGATTTGGGTCTTCGAGCTTCAGCATAGTGTGATGCCGATGCTCGGGCAGGACGATGGCCACGGCATGCGGCCCGCCTGTCCACAGGCTACGCTCCATTGCGCCCCTTTGCAGTAGCCTGCGGAACAGATTCCATTCGTAGATTGCGACACCATCGATCTGATAAGCGCTGAAAGACGGCAGCGTGTGCACAACGACATAATGCGAGTTCGCGAGAATATGCTGGTCGGTCAGCCTGATATCGCCCAGTGCGCCCTTAATCTTTGCAAGCACGTCCTTTTCCGTAAGTCGTTGGCGCAAGGCGACCAGTCGCTTCACGCCTTTCGTCAGCGGCCAATTCTTGCCGCCCCAATAATTCAATTCATCGCCCAGATCAGCCGTACGGCTATTGCGCTTCCACTTCGCCTGGATGAAAAATATCTGCCGCCGCGCCACCTCGAAAATGATCAGGTCGCAGTCGTACATCTTGCCTTTGCCATTTTCGCTCCGCTTGAATCCGGCCCGCACCACATAATCCGCTGGAGAAACGCGTCGCGTGATGTATTCCGTAATTTCCTTTTCAAATTTTTCGCCGAGGTCACGGGCCTGCTCCCCGCTCAAGGCGGCGGATTTGCAGCAATGGACCGCGTGTCCGAGCCCCGTTTTTCCCAGGCTCAGGCAGCCGCCAGCGTGCACGTAAATGCCGCGATTAGATGGAATAGCAGCGGCGCGATCAGCCAGCACGAGGTTCAGCAGGTCTCGATCAAGTTCAAGTCGCTCACATAGAGCATCGTTCGGTATGACGCCCGCTTCGTCGGCGAGTCGGACAATTTCAAGCAGCGCGAACCAACGACACAGTTCGCGCGCGCCGCTGATCAGTTCCGACGAGGAGGCATCGCGTGCCATATACGTGCCGATAGAGAAGAAACTGTCCAGAAAAGCGTCTTCCAGCGTGTCGAGCAGCTCGGGCCGCAACAGTGTCAGGATGCTGGCGGTGCGGGTCAGGTCGCCATGACGCAGGTGGGTAATAACGTCACGCAGCACCAGCGTCAACGACAGTTGAGACTGCGCCTCCATGGTCGTTGTGATCGTCCGGTTGTACAAGATTTCTCCACCGTGCGGCGTGAAGGAAAACGTCACCAGTTGGCGCGTTACCTGCGCTTCCAATATCCCCATCAGCGTCAGGAAGACCACTTCGTGGAAGCTGAATGCACGCACGGCAACCCGGCTGCTGTCAGCGTCGAGCTTGAACCGCTGGTTTGGCTGCTCGCTGCGCTGATGAACGAAGTCGGCGTGATCGCGGACGAGTTCCTCCAGCAGTTCGACCTGTCGGGCGAGCACCAGTTCCGGAACCAGCGGAAGTTGGTCAGGTCCCAACTGCGCGACCTGCTGAAAGACGCGCTCAGCCTGGTGCACCTGCGACAACAA
The DNA here is from genome assembly GCF_001758725.1 of Janthinobacterium sp. HH106. Taxonomy (NCBI): domain Bacteria; kingdom Pseudomonadati; phylum Pseudomonadota; class Betaproteobacteria; order Burkholderiales; family Oxalobacteraceae; genus Janthinobacterium; species Janthinobacterium sp. HH106. Next base: position 71,777 of record NZ_LRIC01000065.1, read on the forward strand.
TGTTCCACCTCGCCACGTCGGCATTGAGCTTGCCAGCGCCCGATAAACCTGCGCCAGATGCGGCAACCGCTCAGCCACCCGCGCACAACTTTCGTCGGTAAAGGGCTTTCTAAAAAAACGGGAAAGTGTCTTCCTTTCCGGCTCTTCCAGCATGGCGGCATCGAGATATATCAGCATGGGCAACAGAAAGCGATGGCATCAGGTCGAATAATGATAAACGAGTTTATGATTGTTGCCACCTGTTGCTTTTGAGAGCGGCCCTATGACCAGCGTCTTTCCAGCTGCAATCGCCAGAGCGCAGCATGCCAAGATTGACTGGGCCCACGAATAACGATGGCCACTTTCGCGAAATGGAGAGCGGAGCCTCCCCGTCCCGAAACACTCGCTCGATGGTCTACTTGAAGACTTGCTCTGCAAAGGCGGCCACGGCCAAAGCAAGCACATCGTCTTGCGAAATGGAAATAGAATTTCATTCTACCCAGGCCGCCCCGACCTCCACAAGCGCGGCTTTTTCACATCCGCACGCAATACCCCGCTCCGCCCGCCGAAAGCGGTAAAATGACGGCCTTGAACCCAAGCTCCGCCCCACTGGCGCGGCTTGGCACGCACAACAGCACCACCCACAGCCCGGCAGGCATGCCTTCCCTGCGGCCGGACCAACGACAAAGAACACATGACCACCGTCCCAAAAGAAATCAACGCCGCCGCGGCAAAGAAGAATTCGGCTGAAAAGCTCACGCCCATGATGCAATAGCGTATTTCCTCTATGATCGAGAGACTGCAATTTATAAAAGCTACGCCAAAAGTTGCGCCGATTTCTCTGCGGTGAAATAAAATAGAAAGGCCATCCTCAAGTGGCCTTTCTATTTTCGTTTCCACTTAGCAAGTGACCTAGACCGTACTGGTAGGCTATGTCCTCCTGCCAGCGGAGAAGTACAGGGAGCGGAGGGCAACATAATGACAACCTCATTTCTAGACTCTTGAGTTCGTTTTAAAAAGAAGGCCCGCTTATTCGCGGGGCTTTTACTTTGTAATTGGAGCCAAGAATGCCTAAGTTTATTGCGCAACATGGAGAGGCGGTGCTGGCAAAGGCTACCGCCGAAATAGTCGGCTTAGCAGCCATGGATTTGGTCCAAGCTATGCAGCCGGGCCTGGACGACCAGCGCCGCGCACGTTCAGCGCTATACCTCAACATTGTTGAGAGCTTAAATGCTTGCAATATTCTCATCCGTTCAGGACTCGACGCTCATGCTGCCGTACAAATACGTAGCATGCTTGAGTCGTTTGTGAATATGACTTTGCTGAAAGATCCTGCCCATCTGCAGCAAATGTTGTTCGATAAGGTCGACGGCGACTTGAAACTTTCGATGACGCTATTAGAAGACCCGCACTTGTCTCCTGAATCTATTGAGGAATTACAGACAAGAATTGACCAAGAAGCCCCTGTAAAAAAGCGGTTAAAGGAGCTTGGGTATAAGGGTAAGAACATTGCGCAATCGATCCGCGCAGCAGGCCTTTCGTTTCTCTCCGCGCCCTATGTGACTTTAAACAGCTTCGCACACTGGGACTTGGCAGCGTTATCTGATCGTTACGATACTGACGACGGCCACCTTCAAGTTTTCGGAGAAACGCGTGCTGAGGTAACGTTCGGATTGCTCTGGGTCGCTATCCAAATAATGGTGATGGCTACAGACCTTGTTAAAGACGCTGCACGATTTGAAGAAGATTCCTACAAGCGCCAATTCGACAAGATGAATAACGCTTGGGGAGTCTTCCATTCCGATCTTGACGGAAAATTTGCGAATTAGAAACATATATAATTCGCAATGCGTTGGCTAGCAGTTCGCCCGATGCCCTGGTGAAAACTGTCTCGGGCCTGCCGCCGACATTAAGGTCCGCATCCAGCGGCCATACGCTCGCGATCAGGCCCGTATTCATTTTTTCACACGCGGGGGAAGCGGATCAGCTGCAGCCACGAGGCGTTCTGCTGGATACTGCTGGAACAAATCCTCTTCGCTCACAAGGGAACCATCGAGCCATCCTTGATACTGGTGCGGATCGAGAATCATCACCATCCGTTTTTCATCATCAGGCTTGTGGAAACGCTGCATGAGCGGGTGGCCATCGGCGTTTATCGTCAGCATCGAGAACGATAGCAGCAAGTCTTGCGGCCGGAATTCCCATATCCCGGCGATGGCGGCCGGCATGCCATCGGCGCGCTCGATGCGCCAGCGCACCGGCTTTCCAGTCTCGTAGCAAGGTTCAAAGAAGTTATCGGCAGGGATAATGCAGAACTGTTTGCGCTTCCAGGCATTGCGGAAGGACGGCTTCTGCGCCACCGTTTCCGTGCGGGCGTTGTACGTTTGGCGCGCCAGCTTCATATCGGCCCAATGCGGAACCATCCCGAAACATGCCGGCGCGACTTCCAGCTCACCGGGCACGTCGTGCGAGGCGCGAATGATCGGCGCCATGTAACCGGGCCAGGCTTCCGGCGGCAAGTCAAATTGAGGGGAGCGGACAGCAAAATGCTGTTCGATTTGATCGCTACGGCTGGGGGTATAGTCGGCGCACATGCAATTTATTCTACCTGCCTTCCGGCATTGGCGGCGGCTCCGTCCCGACAAAACACAGCCAGGACTGCGCATAGTCGCAAAATTGCATATCCACTTTGCTGCGCTCAAACCCTGACAACACCATGCGCCCATCCCGATACCAGAGCAAATTCACATCGAAAAGTGTGTCAACGTACTTCCCGCTCTCGCCGTAAGTGAAGCGGGCAAGCTTTACCAAACGGTGTAAGCCCTGGTCTGTCGTTTCAACAACTTCCAACGTTCCGGGCCGTGCCGAGTTGTAGCGATCATGCAGCCGTCGCTTGGGCACCTCTACACCAGCAAGGCGCATCTTTAACATTTTAACAATCATTGTGACACCTGAGTAAAATACTGTATATACATACAGTATATCAAGAGTTCTTGAGGCCGCAATACCCGGCAATGATGCGAGGGCGTGAAGATGAACGATGCGCAGAATACAGACGCCAATACATGGGCCAGAACCGCGCCAGGGAGCGGCGCAGCGCGAAAACAACACCGTTCCCACGTCGCCACACAACCCGCACGAAAAAGCGCTCAAAGTGCGTCAAATTGCGTCAAAACGCACGCCCCCTCTTCGCCCCGCCGCGCCAGTCCTCATGCGCCTTCGGCCATGGCGCACATTTGAGTCAAAAGACCCCTAACTAGCGGGCAGGTGTGGAGGGGGGACAACTGCGCGCGCCGGGCCGAAACGGGCTTTTTTCTTGCTTCTGGTGCAACATCATTCGCTGGGACGTGAAAAAGCCGCCTCGTGGGCGGCTTGTGCGGTGGCTGGGGCGCGCTGGCGCGGCTAGGTTGTCGCGGCCCTGCCCTACCGGCTATCGCGGCGTGGCGCTCATCCTGGGCGGCCGGCGCGGGCCTTTGCCGCCTGCTCCTTCTCGTAGTCGTCGCGGCAATCCACATTGCAGAACAGCAGCGCGGGCGCCAGCGCCTCGTCGCAGAAGTGGCAGCATCCGTGCGCCACCAGGCCAGGCCGGCCACGCACGGCGGCCAGGCCGCGCGCCACCTCGGCGAAGATGATCTTGTCGGTGTTGTCGATGTGGTCACTCATTGCGCTGTCTCCTTGCCCAGGCCCAGGTCATACGGCGCGAACTTCACCACTTCCACGCCCGCCCACTCGTTGATCGCCATGAACTGCGCCTGTAGCGGCACCAGCTCGTTGCGGGCGAAGACGCGCGCGGCCGGCTCGACGGCGCCGAAGCCGCCGGCGTTGTTCGGCAGGATGCCCATCAGCTGGGGCGGTACGCGGTGCGCGGCCAGTTGGTCGTCGCGCGTCACGCTCTTGATGTTGAAAAACTCATCCTTGGCGGCCACGTCCGACACGGGCAAAATCTGGATGCCGTCCTTCTTGCCGTTCGGCGCATACATGAACAGGTTGCGGAAGTTGCCCGGCCCCTTGCTGTCGCGCATGGCCTGGCGCAGGTTGTCCACGTCCTGCGTGTTCGCCGCGGCATCCGTCATGTAGAACACGAAACCGGCGTGTGAGCCGTTCTTGTAATACTTGCGGCGAAACAAGGTGGCCGCCTCATTGAGCCAGGCCGATTGCAGGGCGCTCAGGTACTGCGGCACGCCGTACAGCTCCTGGTTCACGTCCGGCTCCATCAGGTGGAACACGCGGCCCTTGTCGAATTCATGCACGGCCTGGTAGCCGTTCACAAAATAATAGGTCTCCAGATCGACGCCGCGCCGCATGTACTTGGCCAGCGCGTGCTGGTACGCCAGCGCCTTGCCGCTGCGGCTGGGCCGGTCTTCCAGGTAGGCATTGCCGAACGTCAGATAGTCCAGGGCCATGCGCTTGAATCCATCGCGCGACAGGTATTTCGTCGGCATCAAGGTGGACGTCAGCACGTTGGCCTTGAAGTGGATGGCGCTGCTGTGGTGCACGCCGGCATTGAAGGACTTGGCCAGGCCGGCCAGGTTGACGGGCGGCTCATACCAGTGGCCGTTCTTCCAGCATTCGAAGCAGTCGAGAATGTCAGCGTGCTCGAGCACGGGCGTCGGGTCGCCAAAGGAAAACGCCTCGATGCCGGCGGCGGCCGGCGCCGTGGCCGCTGGATGGCGCGCCCTGGGCCTGCCGGCCGCGCAAGTGTCGTGCTTTGCTCAAGAATAAATCTCCATGAAAGAGTGGTGGTTGTCGGTGGTGCCTTCGAATGGCTCGTGATCGAGGGCGTGCATGCAGGCCCACGCCAGATCGGCGTGGCCGGTTTCGTCGCTGCGGCCGGCGACATAGGTCACGTGCCGCCCGCTGGGGGTGAGGGTCTTGTGGATGGCCATGAAGGATTGCGCGATGTCGGTCCAGCCAGCGTCAAATTCCAGCCGGCCCTTGCTGATGATGTTTTTCGCCTTCAAGACCATGCGGGTTTTGACTTCGGGCGAGTAATTCAGGGCCGTGACAGCCGGGAAGAAGCCGCGCACGATGGGCAGCACGCCGATGCCCATGCCGGTCGTCA
>NZ_LRIC01000066.1:0-113935 GCF_001758725.1 Janthinobacterium sp. HH106
ACTCCCGACCTACGCCTTGTAAGGGCGCCGCTCTACCAACTGAGCTAAGCACCCGTTGCTTGTCTCAGAAAACCATCCCGACGTTTGTCACCACGTCTGGAAGAGGCGCTATTATAGGATGGCTAAAATCCTTCTGCAAGCGCTTTTTTCACATTATTGCGTGATGTTCCACTGCGACAGCATCCAGGCCATGTTGAAGGCGTTTTCGGCAATCGCGTTGTAGCGGCCCGACGCGCCGCCGTGGCCGGCGCCCATATTCGTTTTCAGCAGCAATGGATTGCCGTCCGTTTTATACGCGCGCAGCTTGGCCACGTATTTTGCCGGTTCCCAGTACATGACCTGGCTGTCGTTCAGGCCCGTCGTCACCAGCATGGCGGGATAATTCTTGCGCGCGATGTTGTCGTAGGGCGAGTAGCTGAGCATGTAGTCGTAGGCCGCCTTCTGGTTCGGGTCGCCCCATTCCAGGTATTCGCCCGTCGTCAGGGGCAGGCTGGCGTCCATCATGGTGTTCATCACGTCGACGAATGGTACGGCCGCGTGCACGGCGTGGAACAGCTCGGGACGCATGTTGACGACGGCGCCCATCAGCAAGCCGCCGGCGCTGCCGCCCTGGATGATCAGGCGGTTCGGGCTCGTCCATTTTTCGCGCACCAGGTAGTCGGCGCTGTCGATGAAGTCATGGAAGGTGTTTTTCTTCTTCATCAGCATGCCGTCTTCATGCCACGCTTCGCCCATGTCGGTGCCGCCGCGGATATGCGCTTGCGCATAGATGACACCGCGTTCCAGCAGGCTGATGCGGCTGATGGCAAAACTGGCTTCCGTCGAGATGCCATACGAGCCATACGAATACAGCAGCAGCGGCGCGGAACCGTCGAGCTTGACGCCCTTCTTGTAGACGACCCACAGCGGCACTTGCACGCCATCGCGCGCTGTCACCCACAGACGCTGCGTCGTGTAGCGGCTGCCGTCAAAGCCGCCGACGATTTCCTGCTGCTTCAGCACCGTGCGCTGGCCATCCTTCATGCCGACATCGATGATGGTGGGCGGCGTGACGGGCGACTGGTACGACATGCGAAATTGCGTGGCCGAAAACTCGGGTGTGCCGACGGACGTGGCCAGGTAGACGGGGTCGTCGAACTGCACGGTTTTCCAGTTCTTTTGCGCAAAATCAAGGATGCGCGCGCGGTTCAGGGCGCGCGCCTTTTCCATCACCACCAGATAGCCCTGGAAGACGTCGATGGACTGGATCACGGCATCCTTGTTGTGCGGCACGACGGGTTTCCAGTGTTTCGGCTGCGGGGTGCTCAATGGCGCGCTGACGACGCGGAAATTCTTCGCATCCTTGTTGGTCAGGATGTACAGCTGGCCGTCGCGGTGTTCGACGACGTAGCGGTGGCCTTTTTCGCGTTTCAGTACGCTCTGGAAACTGCCTTGCGGCTGGCTCGTTGGCAACAGCAGCACTTCGCTCGTATCCGTGCTGCGCGCCGTGAGCACAAAGTAGCGCTGGTCGCGCGTGCGGCTCACGCCGATGGCGAATTGCTCTACCGGCTCGTGATAGACCTGCTGCGGCATGCCGCCCAAGGCCAGGCGGAACAAGCGGTCAGCGCGCTTGGTGGTGGCGTCTTCCTGCGTCAGCATCAGGGTGGCGTTGTCGGCCGCCCAGGCCAGGGATGTGACGCGCGGCATGCTGTCGCCCAGCAACTTGCCTGTCTTCAAATCCTTGACATGCAGCGCGTACTGGCGGAAACCCGTCGTGTCGGTGGTGTAGGCCAGCAATTGTTCGTTCGGGCTGATGGCAAACGCGCGCACGGCAAAAAATTTGTGGCCTTCGGCCAGTTGATTCTGATCCAGCAAGATTTCTTCAAGCGCCTGCGCATCGTAGGCGCCGCTGGTGCCGACGGGGCGGCGGCAGTGAATCGGATACTGCTTGCCCGCTTCCGTGCGCGTGTAATAGTAGAAATTGCCCTGGCGCGCAGGCACGGACAGGTCCACTTCCTGCATGCGTCCCTTGATTTCCGCAGTCAGCTTGTCGGCCAGCGGCTGGATCGGGGCCGTGACGGCCGCCGTATAGGCGTTTTCCGCATTCAGGTAGTCGATCACGGCAGGATCGGTCTTCTTTTGCAGCCAGCGGTAGTCGTCCGTAACCACGGTGCCGTGGCGCGTTTCCTGCCAGGCCGTCTTGGCGGCGACCGGCGCGGTGGCGGCGGCATCGGCGGCCAGCGCGGATGCCGCCAGCGTGGACAGCAGGATGGATGAGCAGACGGCCAGGCGGCGCAAAGCTTGATGTGCTGTAGACAAGGCAACTCCTTTTATAGTCGTGTCAGGATTGTAATCTTGCTATTGAGGAAAGCAACTGCGGAGCGCGTGCGTTTCAACTTGCATCCATGGGCATTTCCAGCGATACTGTATATAACTACAGTATCCCGTCGCGAGGTGTCCTTGACCACATCTGCCCCTACATTGCCTGAACCGCGCCGCTGGATAGCCCATCTGGACATGGATGCCTTTTTCGCCTCCGTGGAACTGTTGAAATATCCGGAATTGCGCGGCGAAGCCGTCGTCATCGGCGGCGGCCGGCTGCAGCAACCCCTGTTGCAGGAAGACGGCACGCGGAAATTCGCGCGCATGCGCGATTACGTGGGGCGCGGCGTCGTCACCACGTCGACCTATGCGGCGCGCAAGTTTGGCGTGTTTTCCGCCATGGGCATCATGAAGGCGGCGAAACTGGCGCCCGACAGCATCCTGCTGCCGGCCGATTTCGAGGCTTACCGCGAGTATTCGGCCCGCTTCAAGCAGGCCGTGGCCCAGCTGTGCCCCATCATCCAGAACGTGGGCATCGATGAAATCTATGTCGACCTGACCGAATACGGCGAGCAGGCACCGGCCATGGCGGCGCGCCTGAAGGCGGCCGTGTTCGAGGCGACGGGCCTGTCGTGCTCGATCGGCCTGGCGCCGAACAAATTGCTGGCAAAAATCTGTTCCGACCTGGAAAAACCCGACGGGCTCACCATTTTGTCGCCCGAGGATGTGGAAACGCGCGTGTGGCCCTTGCCGGCGAAAAAGATCAATGGCATCGGCCCGAAAGCCACGGCCAAGCTGGAAGCGCTGGGCATTATCACCATCGGCGAGCTGGCGCGGGCCGACATGGCCATGCTGCGCACGCAGTTCGGCGACCTGTACACGGGCTGGCTGCGCCAGGCGGCGCTGGGCATCGACGAGCGGCCCGTGCAGACGAGCCGGGAAACCAAGTCCGTCAGCCGCGAAACGACGTTCGAGCGCGACTTGCAGGTGGTGCGCGACCGCGCCACGCTGTCGGAAAAGCTGGAAAGCCTGTGCACGCGCGTGGCGGGCGACCTCGACAAGCAGTCGCTGGCGGGGCGCACGGTGGGCATCAAGCTGCGCTTCGAGGATTTCAGCACGGTCACGCGCGACATCACCCTGCCCAGTGCCACGGCGGACGCCGCCGCCATCCTGCGCGCCAGCCGCGACTGCTTGCGGCGCGTGCCATTTGACAAGAAAATCCGCCTGCTGGGCGTGCGCATCTCGACCTTGTCCGATCCGGCCGTCGTGACGCGGCAGGCGCCAGCCCAGGCGGAGCTGTTTCCCGCCCTGTAGCGGCATTCCCCATACATCAACAACCCGCGCCAGTCCGCGTTTTTGACGGCATTCCCGTGTCGAAAGTGTAGAATGGCGTTCCCCTGGCACTACTGAAACAAACGGAAGACAAAAACTATGTGGTTCAAGAATCTTCAGATTTACCGCCTGCCCGCACCGTGGGCTTACACGCCAGAACAACTGGAAGAGGCCTTGTCCTCGAACAAATTTACGCCGGCGACCAGCATGGATCTGATGCGCCAGGGCTGGGATACGCCACGCCCGAACGGCGGCCTGGTCCACGTGGTCAACAAGCAGATGCTGATCTTGCTGGGCACGGAAAAGAAACTGCTGCCGGCCACCGTCATCAACCAGGTGGCCAAGGCCCGTGCCGCCGAGATGGAAGAAGCGCAAGGCTTTGCGCCTGGTAAAAAGGCCATGAAGGAATTGAAGGAACGCGTGGCCGACGAGCTGCTGCCGCGCGCCTTCAGCATCCGCAGCAATGTCTGGACGTGGATCGACCCCGTCAATGGCTGGCTGGTGGTCGATGCCGCCAGCCCGGCGAAAGCCGATGAAGTCATCAAGCTGCTGCTGAAAGCCGTCGATAAACTGCCGCTGGAAAGCCTGCGCGTGCAGCGCTCGCCCGTGGCGGTGATGACGGAGTGGCTGCAGGCGGACGACGCGCCGTCCGGCTTCACGGTCGACATGGATACGGAATTGCGCGCCACGGGCGAGAGCAAGGCCACCGTGCGCTACGTGCGCCACACCCTGGAAGCGGACGACGTGCGCCGCCACATCGCGGCCGGCAAGCAGTGCACGCGTCTGGCCATGACGTGGAACGACAAGATCTCGTTCGTGCTGACGGAGTCCTTGGCCATCAAGAGCGTCAAGCCGCTCGACGTGATCAAGGAAACGGAATCGAGCACGAAGAACGACGAAGAGCGTTTCGACGGCGACGTGATGCTGATGACGGGCGAGCTCTCCAAGCTGATGGCCGACGTGGTCGAAGCATTAGGCGGCGAAGCGACGGCGTAACAGCCGTCATGCTGGTACGAAAAGGAGCTGCGGCTCCTTTTTTTTTCGCTTGTGCAATTTGCCGGCGCATAAAAAAAGCGCCTTGCACGGTGAAGTGCAAGGCGCTTTTCAGACAAGCTAATTCAACACGTCAAATTAGAACTTGTAGTTGCCGGTGACGTAGAACGAACGCATCATCGGATCGGCGTAGCGTGGGTCGAAACCGATCTGGTGGCCCGACGAAGCGCGCAGCGACAGCGGAGGTGCACGGTCGAACAGGTTTTTGATGCCTGCGCGGATCGTGGTTTGCTTGTCAAAGGCGAAACGTGCTTGCCAGTCGAACGTCGTGTACGACGGTACTTGCAGGCGGAAGTTTTTCTCTTCTTTTTGGGTCGCCAGGTTGTACACGGTAGCGGGAGCATCGGTGTAGCCGTTACGGTAGTTGACCGTGACCGTGTTGCTCAGGCGGCCCGTGTCCAGGGTCGTCGTCAGCTTCATCAGGTTGCGGAACGTGACTTCGTTGGTGTCGCCGAAGAAGTTCATGTTGCTGGTGAACACATTGTCGCTACCGGCTTTGGTGTAGTTGGCGTGCAACATGTGCGTACCGCTCAATTGGGCGGTCAGCTTGCCGAAAGAAAACTTGTGGTTGGCGGACAGATCCCAGTCGATACCACGGTATTCCTTCTTGCCGATGTTGACCGACAGTTTCTTGAACGCGTAGTAAGCGATGCCGGTCGATGGTTCGATGTATTCACCGAAGCTCGATGCATACTTGACCGGATCGGCAAATGCTTGCTCTTCGGATACTTCCGACACGGCATTGCGCAATTTCACATCCCACAGGTCGGCGCCGAACGAGAATGCCGAGCTAGGCTCGACACGGAAGCCCAGGGTGAACTGCTTCGATTTTTCCGATTGCAGATCCGGGTTGCCTTGCGATACCGCGTTGTATTGCGTTGCTTCCGCGCGGCACAGTGCGTTACCTGGGTATGGGCAGTCAAATTTCTTGGCGGTAAAGCCGGCGTTGACCAGTGGCTGAGCGATGTCCAGCATGCTTGGCGCCTTGAAGCCCGTGCCGTAGGAACCGCGGATCAGCACGGTCTGTACCGGCTGCCAGCGTGCCGATACCTTGTAGGTATTGGCGCTGTCTTTTTTGCCGACAGTTTTGTTGTTCAGCTTGTCATCGATCGCCTTGACAGCATCGTAACGGCCGCCGACGGTCATTTCGAACGACTTGGTCAGCGGTGCCAGCAACTCGACGAAGGCGCCGTAGGTGTCGCGGCTCATGTCGTAGGCTGGCTTGGTGTTGAAGCTGTAGATGTCGTCGCCGGTGGCGCCTGGCGATTGCTCATACGTATAGGTGCGGTAGTCGCCACCGATACCGAGGCTGGCCTTGCCGCCTGGCAGGCTGAACAATTCACGCGAGCCGTGCGTGTCGATGCCGCGCATCGTGGTCGATGCGGTGCGCACGGAGCCGACGAATTGCGCGCCAGCGACCTGTGCTTGCACGGATGGCTTTTGTGTCGCAGCAAAAGGATTGAAGTCCGGATTGGCCAGGATATTCTTGAATTCCTGGCTCTTCTGGTAACCGCCCGTGTAGCGCTCGTCGATCGAGTTTTGCGACCAGGTCAGGCCGCTTTCGAAGTTCCACGCGCCCAGTTCGCCTTCCACACCGACGACCATGTGTTTGGTTTCGGTGATGGTGTTGCTGGCACGCAGGCCGAAGTCGGTGCTGCGGTAGTTGGCCGTCACGGATTTGACGTCGGCACGTTGCGCTGGCGTCAGGTAGGGCGACACATAGGTGTTGTACAGCGCGCTGTCCTTGGCGATTGCGATCGGGATCGGATTGGCGGCGATACGCGCCGTCAGGTCGTAGCGCGAGTAGGCCAGTTCGGCGAATGCATTCAGGTTGTCGTTCAGCTTGTACGTCGCTTTGGAAAACAGGCTGTCGCGTTTCGATTGCGGCACGATTTCCACGGTGGAACCCGTGTCGAAGCCGCAAGCGCGTGCATTGGCGGTGGTGACGTCGAAACCTTCAGGGCAATTGCCATTTTTAGCCAGGTAAGGCGAAAACGCGGTCGATGGCGCACCGCTCTTGTAGGCAACCGTGGCGCCTGCTGGCGAAGCCGATGTGCTGGTGCGGTCCCAGATGTAGTTATTGCCGTTGCGGCTGAACGGCACATACGAGGTAGCGGCGAACGTGCGGTCGGTGGCGCGCAGTTTCGATTGCTCGTCATGGCGGTACGACAACAGCACGTTGAAACGGTCTTCGTCCAGGTCGCCGAAACCGTAGGTGACGCTGGTGTTCCAGGCGTTGCCGCCCTTGTCTTCCGGACCGCCGTAGGTGGCTTCCAGGGTGGCGCCTTGCTGGTTTTTCTTCAGGATGAAGTTCAGTACGCCGGCGATGGCGTCCGAGCCGTACAGTGCCGAAGCGCCGTCGGTCAGGATTTCGACGCGTTCAACGGCGCTCATCGGAATGGCGTTCAGGTTGACCGTGGTGCCGGAACCTTGTGGCGCGATGCGGCGGCCGTTCAACAGCACCAGGGTGTAGGTTTCGCCGATACCGTGCAGCGAAGCACTGGTATTGCCGCCCGAGTCGGAACCGGCGGCGACGGCGCCGATGGTGAAGCCTTGCATCGCCGGCAGGGCCTGGATCAGGTCGGCAACCGAAGTGGCGCCCGATTTGGCGATCGCTTCTTGCGACAGGCGCTGTACAGGCAAGGCGCCTTCGACAGCGATACGCTTGATGCTCGAACCGGTAATTTCAACTTTTTGAATTGCTTCGTCCGCCATGGATTGGCCGGAGAACAAAACGCTGCCTGCCAGGACGGTCAGGGCCAGGCGTACGCTGCGTACGCCAATCTTTTCTTTAAATGCCATTGTAACAATTACTCCGTAGTAGTTTTAATAACGACAAGCAGTACACGAGCACCGTTCTGGTCATCGGGTAGATGCCCAGCGGTGCTCGTGTACGGTAGGCGGAACCACGTCGGTGGGAGGTGGAAGACTACTTAGCGCAATATTGTTATAAATGCACTTTTGACTTGTCGAGGCAAACATTATGTCGTCTCAGCAAGAAAAAATGCACCTCAACCGTGTCGGATTTGGCAATAAATTCGAGATACTGAAGAATATTTGATTTAAATGTTAAATATAGATTTTATATTTATAAATATCTGCGTTTTTAAAAATGATCAATGGCGTTTTTTTGCAACATAAAATTATTGTATTGGCAATTCGATGTTTTGCCAGCAATAATTAGATGAAAAATGTTGTATTGCAGAATTTATGCAAAGTAAAAAAATGTAAAAAAAGCCCGCTGAAAGCGGGCTTGTCGAGGTGCTGCAGAGTGGAAATCAGGCGCTGTGCTTGCCTGTTTTTCTGCGGCGTGCCATGAAGCCGACCAGGCCGAGACCGGCCAGCAGCATGGCGTATGTTTCCGGTTCAGGCACTGCGGCCACCGGTGAAGCGAAAGTACCGGTAAAGGTAGAGTAATTGCCATACTGGTTGCTGGCAGATTGTGCAGTAGCGGCGCCATAGCCGAAATAGGTGCTGATGCCGACCGTGTTGGCGCCGACGGCAACATTGCTCAGGGTAATGCTGAAGTTGGCGGTCGAGCCTGGCGTGTACACGGACTGCGTATATTGGCCCCACCAGGTGTAGGCCGCGTAGCCCGATGGCGCCACCAGGTTTTGCGAGCCGTCGCCGCCCAGATCGAGCTGGGCGCTGGCACCTTGCGACCAGAAGCCGGGGGCGCCGTTCAGTGGTGCAGGGGCGGTGGAACCGACCAGCGTGGCGGAGACAGGAACGAAAATCGTGAAACCGTCCAGGCCCGTCTGGCCGCCGATGCCCTGGTTATTGTTCAAGACGCTGTAATCGAAGGTCCACGTGTTCGCGCCTGCGGCCGTGGCCGATGCCGTTACCGTATATTCATTGGTGAGGCTGGTCGTCGCGTGGGCGGTGCCGCTCAGCGCAAACGCGGCGGCAATGGCGCCCAGTTGGAACAGTTGTACAGCCGATTTGCGCTTGGTCATGAGGAATTCCCGAAAAAGGGTTAGTCGATGAGCCAAATATAGCATTGAAGCATGAGAAATAATTGTAATTATGAACAAATATATTGCTTTTTTGCTTGCAATATTTCCACGCGGGAATTAATGTGGGTATTCCTTATCCTCGTAGAAATATTGCCATGCCATTTTGTTGTTGCGCTGCGACGTTGCCGCAGTGCAATTGCATCACAGCGGCTGGAACACCCCGGCGGCGCGGTTCTTTTGCACATTGTCCCATGCAAAAATCTGGCCATTCATGGCCACGTAGACGCCGGCTGGCAAGGTTTGCGCCACGCCGCACGCAAAGCCCAGGTTGAACAGGGCATCGGAGTTGTCGATTTCGTAGGGAATCATGGCGCCCGTCAAAATGACCGTTTGCTGCAGGTTCGCCGCGCCCAGCACTTGCGCCGTTTCGCGCATGGTGTCGGTGCCGTGGATGATGACGATGGCTTTTTCTTGTGCCGCGCGGCACGAGGCGAGCACGCGCTGGCGGTCCGCATCCTGCATGTCGAGCGAGTCCAGCAGTGGCAATTGCTCCAGCGCCACGGGCGCCGTCATGCGCGCGCGGGCAATCGCTGCCGGCAAATGACTGTCGGAAAAGCCCAGGGTACCGTTCAATTCGTTGTAGTGCTTGTCGAAAGTGCCGCCGGTGGCGAGTATGCGCAATGTCATGATGTGGTCACGATGTCAGTGGAGAATGACGCGCATGATATCGTGGATTGCCGCCCTTGCGTGAATGACGCTGCGGATGGGACGGCGTGCTTGCCGCCTGCGCTTGCGCCGCATCTGGAAAATTTGGCTATCTGTGAGTACACTGGTTTCTTTGTTTGCCAGCCCCCCCCCCCCGACTCCGTATGAAAGCGCTCGCTCCCGGCACCGTCATTTTTCACCGCCACCGCGGTTATGGGGTGATCACGTCCGTCAATTTGCTGACGGGCTGGATCGCCGCCCGTTTCGGCAGCGAAGCGCGGACCCTGGACCTGAACCTGTCGACCGACGACGTGCAGTTTGCCGATGGCGAAGCGATCCTGTTTCGCCGCGCGCCGCCTGACCGCATGCCGCATGCGCGCCTGATGGCCATGGTGCGCGCACTGCACCAGGCCGGCTATCAAAAACTGTATCTGTATTCCTGGCCCAAGCCATCCGGGCTGCACTGGCGCTGGCATTTGTTTACGGGGCCGCGCGACTGGATGCAGCGTCCCTGGCGCGAAGGCTGGTATGGCTCGGGCGCCGATTACAACGTCAATCCCGTGATGGGCTGGGGAGACTCTCCCGGCGCTTCCACTGGCGAGCTGATCGATGCCCTGGCCCGTTTTGATCCGCAAGGCCTGGCGCAGGCGCTGGGGCGCGACGACGACCATAGCGAGTGGTTTGGCCGCGTCTGCGATGCATTATTACCCCATTATATGTACAGCCTGGACATGCAGCGCGCGCCAGGCGAACCCTTGCAAGACATGCCGCCCGTGCCGGTCGTGGCCGTGCGCGCCGGCGTGGCGCCGTACAGTGGGCCTGATATTCCCTGGCCGCCCGGCTGGACCGGCCTGTGGCGCGGCCGGCACGTGCTGTCGGCGCCCGCCATCCGCATCTCGGGCGAGCCCGACCTGATCAAGGGCTTTCAGCGCTCCTGAGGGGCTTGGCGCGCATGCTGCAATGCTTCGGGATTGAGCAGGCGCGTGCATTGATTCTGCGTAAAATCGACGATGTTTTGCAAGGCGTAGCGGAAATACAGCTCATAGCTGTCACGCTCGACGTAGCCCAGGTGTGGCGTGGCCAGCACGTTCGGCAGCAGCAGTAGCGGCGAGCCTGGCGGCAGCGGCTCGTCCGTAAACACGTCGAGCGCGGCGGCGCCCGGATGCCCTTGTGGCAGTGCCGCTTCCAGCGCGCCATCGGCCACCAGCTCGGCGCGGCTCGTGTTGACGAACAGGGACGTCGGCTTCATGCGCGCCAGATCCTCGCTTGTGACCAGGCCGCGTGTCTTGTCGGACAGGCGCAGATGCAAGCTCAGCACGTCGGCCTGCTCGAAGAACGCCGCGCGCGAGACCGCCGCCGTATCACCGGCCGCCACGGCCGCTGCGCGGCTCGCTTCGCTGCCCCACACGAGGATGGTCATGCCGAAGGCGCGGCCATAGCCGGCGATCAATTGGCCGATCTTGCCGTAGCCCCAGATCGCCAGGATGCGCCCTTTCAATACCGTACCGAGCGTGTTGTGCTTTGGCTCCAGCGACGACGTCTGCCACAGTCCCTCCTGCAAATGTTGCGCGTACGGCACGATCTTGCGCTGCGCCGCCATGATCAGCGCCCACGTCAGTTCGGCCGGCGCCGTGGGCGAGCCGATGCCTTCCGCGATGGCGATGCCCAGCTCGGTGGCGGCCGCCACATCGATGTGTCCGCTGACCTTGCCCGTTTGCGAAATCAGTTTCAGGTTCGGCAGTTTCGACAGCAAGGCACGGTTGAAACTGCTGCGTTCGCGGATCAGCACCAGCGCGTCGAACGGCGCCAGGCGGATCGCCAGCTGGCCCAGGCCCCGCGCCGTATTGCTGAACACTTTGACCTCGTGGCCGTCGAGCAATTGGAAACAATCGAGGCCGCGCACGGCATCCTGGTAATCATCGAGTATGGCAATTTTCATGGTGGATGGCCGATTTTAGTAAGGATTTGGTAGGGAAATAACAGGATACGGGAAATGCTGAATAGCCTACTACATTAGTCAAGCTATTCTCCTACATTTTTGCGAGAATAGCCGTTACGCGGGTGTACAATCGCCGGCACTTTTGAAGCTTCGTGATTATAGTGATAGCGCAAACTGTTCCTGCAGCCCGGGAGCATGATCCAGGTAAATGCCGCTGGCGCGAACGCCGCGGCGGACACGACACCAGAGCCCTGCCCGCGTGAACACACCGCCCGCAGTGAGCCGCAGCCACCTCTCAACGATGCTGCCTGTCTTGCCGGAACGACCAGAATTTCTTTTATTGGTATTGGAGGTAATATGAATCAGCCCGTCATGGGTGGCGTCGCCGCACTCAACGTCCCAGCTTATATTAAACAACAGAAACTGATCAACTGGGTGGCCGACATTGCCGCGCTGACCAAGCCAGACCGCATCTACTGGTGCGATGGTTCGCAGGAAGAGTACGAGCGCCTGTGCGCCGAGATGGTTGCCAGCGGCACCATGAAAAAACTCAATGCCGACAAGCGCCCGAATTCCTACCTGGCCTGCTCCGATCCGAGCGACGTGGCCCGCGTCGAAGACCGCACGTATATTTGCTCGGCAACGAAAGAAGCGGCCGGCCCGACGAATAACTGGACCGAGCCTGGCGAAATGCGCCACACCCTGAACGGCCTGTTTGACGGCTGCATGCGCGGCCGCACCATGTACGTCGTGCCATTCTCGATGGGCCCGCTGGGTTCGCCGATCGCCCACATCGGCGTGGAACTGTCCGATTCGCCGTATGTCGCCGTCAACATGAAGATCATGACCCGCATGGGCCGTGCCGTGTACGACGTGCTGGGCACCGATGGCGAATTCGTGCCGTGCGTGCACAGCGTGGGCGCGCCGCTGGCGGCCGGCCAGGCCGACGTGAAATGGCCGTGCAACAGCACCAAGTACATCGTGCATTTCCCGGAAACGCGCGAAATCTGGTCCTTCGGTTCCGGCTACGGCGGCAACGCCTTGCTGGGCAAGAAATGTTTCGCCCTGCGCATCGCCTCGAACATGGGCTACCAGGAAGCGCAAGCATCGGACAACAACCCGGGCTGGCTGGCCGAACACATGCTGATCCTCGGCGTGGAATCACCGGAAGGCAAGAAGCATTATGTGGCGGCAGCGTTCCCGTCGGCTTGCGGCAAGACCAACTTCGCCATGCTGATCCCGCCGGCAAGTTTTAATGGCTGGAAAGTGACCACCATCGGCGACGATATCGCCTGGATCAAGCCGGGCGCCGATGGCCGTTTGTACGCCATCAACCCGGAAGCCGGCTACTTCGGCGTGGCACCGGGCACCAACGAAAAAACCAATTACAACTGCATGGCCTCCATGCGCGACAACACGATTTTCACCAACGTGGCGCTGACGGACGACGGCGACGTGTGGTGGGAAGGCTTGACCAAGGAAGCACCTAGCCACCTGATCGACTGGCAAGGCAAGGACTGGACGCCGGCGTCCGGCACCAAGGCCGCGCACCCGAACGCACGCTTCACGGTTGCGGCAACGCAAAATCCCGTGATCGACGCGGCCTGGGACGATCCGGCCGGCGTGCCGATCTCGGCCTTCATCTTCGGCGGCCGCCGCTCGACCACCGTGCCGCTCGTCACCGAAGCGCGCAACTGGGTCGAAGGCGTGTACATGGCCGCCACCATGGGTTCGGAAACGACGGCTGCCGCCGTGGGCCAGATGGGCGTCGTGCGCCGCGATCCGTTTGCCATGTTGCCGTTTATCGGCTATAACATGAGTGATTACTTCCAGCACTGGCTGGACATGGGCGTCAAGGTGGGCAAAGTCAACGCGTCGGCCCTGCCGAAGATCTACTGCGTCAACTGGTTCCGCACGGACGAGGCAGGCAAGTTCGTCTGGCCTGGCTTTGGCGACAACATGCGCGTGCTGAAATGGATGCTTGAGCGCATCGAAGGCAAGGCGGGCGGCGTGGAAAACCTGTTCGGCACGACACCGCAGTATGGCGATCTGAACTGGGATGGCTTGCCATTCACGCAACAACAATTCGACACCATCACCTCGATCGACAAGGCCGCGTGGGTGGAAGAATTGAAATTGCATACGGAATTGTTTGAAAAACTCGCGTATCATCTGCCGCAAGAATTGGCAGATCACAAGGCTGCGCTGGAAAAGCGTCTGGCTGAGTAAGCGTTTAGTAGTGGGGGAGAAACACGCCGGCAAAGACTGGCGTGCGATAAACGACACGCCGGCAATGACTGGGGTGCTATCAAAAGAGAAACGGCGCGGATTGCATGAGCAATCCGCGCCGTTTTTTATTGCCGGTATAATATTTCTATATGGAAATTATTGCTGTCATGCCTGCCCAAAAAATGAAAAACACGCTCATCATTATTAGTACCTTGGCTGCCTGCCTGCTCGGCAGCGGCGCTCATGCCGACCACCGCCAGGATTGTGAAAGTGCGGACTATGCCAAGCGATATGACGACACATTTGCTGCAGGCATGAAGAACAATGTCGAGCGCCTCAGGCAGCAGCAGGCCGGACATCAAAAAAAGCTGGACGGCATGGTGGCTGCCTTGAAACAACGCGGCGTGTGGTCGGACGACGACTCCGTGACGTTCTTTACGAATATCTGGGCGGATGAGAGCGGGAAGGCTGTGGAGGCTGGCCGGAAGAAGGCGACCGAGCGATGGAAGATTCAAGTGCTGACGGTACAGTCCTGGGATGCCACCATGAGCGACCACCCAGCGCAGAAGACGCGCGGCATGTGTTTGCTTGCTCCCCGTGTACTTGATGAGGCCATTGTCTTTTATGATGCGCTGGAAAAGGTCTGGAGCTATATGGAAATGAAAGTTGCGGAAGTAGCCAAGGACAAAAACGTGACCCTGCCGGCATTGCCGTAGACTCGGGAATAAAAAACGGCGCGGATTGCATGAGCAATCCGCGCCGTTTTTTATTGCGCTGCTGTTGTTACTGCTTGAGCAGCGGTCCCAGGTACTTGCCTGTCACGCTGGCAGGATTGACGGCCACGTCTTCCGGCGTGCCGCTGGCGATGATCTGCCCGCCGCCGGCGCCGCCTTCGGGACCCAGGTCGACGATCCAGTCGGCCGTCTTGATGACGTCCAGGTTGTGCTCGATGATGACGAGCGTGTTGCCCTGGTCGCGCAGGCGGTGGATGACTTTCAGCAGCAAGTCGATGTCGTGGAAGTGCAGGCCCGTCGTCGGTTCATCGAGGATGTACAGGGTGCGGCCCGTGTCGCGCTTGGACAGTTCCAGCGACAATTTCACACGCTGCGCCTCGCCGCCGGACAGGGTGGTAGCGCTCTGGCCCAGCTTGATGTAGCCGAGGCCCACGTCGAGCAGGGTTTGCAGCTTGCGTGCGATCAAGGGCACGGGCTTGAAGAATTCATGCGCCTCTTCCACCGTCATGCCCAGCACTTCCGTGATGTTCTTGCCCTTGTAGTGCACTTCCAGCGTTTCGCGGTTGTAGCGCTTGCCGTGGCACACGTCGCACGGCACGTAGACGTCGGGCAGGAAGTGCATTTCAACCTTGATCACGCCATCGCCCTGGCACGCTTCGCAGCGTCCGCCCTTCACGTTGAACGAGAAGCGGCCCGCGCTGTAGCCGCGTTCCTTGGCCGTCGGCACGGTGGAGAACAAATCGCGGATCGGCGTAAACAAGCCGGTGTACGTGGCGGGATTCGAGCGCGGCGTGCGGCCGATCGGTGCCTGGTCGACGGAAATGACCTTGTCGAAGTGTTCCAGGCCGCTGATCGATTCGTGCGGTGCCGGTTCCGTCTGCGAACCGTACAGATGGCGCGACAGGGCCGGATACAGGGTATCGTTGACCAGCGACGATTTGCCCGAGCCGGACACGCCCGTGACGCACGTCATCAGGCCCACCGGCAAGCTCAGCGAGACCTTTTTCAGGTTGTTGCCCGTCGCGCCAGTAATCACCAGCTGCTTTTCCGGGTTGCTCGCATGGCGCTTGGCCGGCACGGCGATCTTCAGCTTGCCGTTCAGGTACTGCGCCGTCAGCGATTTCTTGTTTTTCAGGATGTCTTGCAGGGTGCCTTCGGCGATGATCTCGCCGCCGTGCACGCCCGCGCCGATGCCCATGTCGACGATGTAGTCGGCCGTGCGGATGGCGTCTTCGTCATGCTCGACCACCAGCACGCTGTTGCCGATGTCGCGCAAGTGTTTCAAGGTTTCGATCAGGCGGTCATTATCGCGCTGGTGCAAGCCGATCGACGGCTCATCGAGCACATACATGACACCCGTCAAACCGGAGCCGATTTGCGACGCGAGGCGGATGCGTTGTGCTTCGCCGCCGGACAGCGTATCGGCGCTGCGGTCCAGGGACAGGTAATCGAGGCCCACGTTGTTGAGGAATTTCAGGCGCGAAATAATTTCCTTGACCACGCGGTCGGCGATCTCTTTCTTGGCGCCCGTCAGTTTCAGCTTTTCAAAGAATTCCAGGGTCTCGCGCAGCGGTTTTCCCGCCACTTCATAGATGGCGCGCTGCTGCTTGCCGGTGCCGACCTTGACGAAGCGCGCTTCCACGCGCAGGCGCGCCCCATCGCAGGACGGGCAGCATTTTTCATTGATAAACTTGGCCAATTCTTCCTTGACGGCCATCGAATCCGTTTCGCGGTAGCGGCGCTGCAGATTGTTGACCACGCCTTCGAACGTGTGTTCCTTGATGACGGTGCGGCCCCGTTCGTTGACATAGCTGAATGGAATGACTTGCTTGCCGGAACCGTACAACACGGCTTGCTGGGAATTCAGGTCCAGCTGCTCGAACGGCATGTCCAGGTCGAATTCGTAAAAGGCGGCCAGGTTCGACAGCATCTGGAAGTAAAACTGGTTGCGGCGGTCCCAGCCCTTGACGGCGCCCGACGCCAGCGACAGGTTCGGGAACGCGACGATGCGTTTCGGGTCAAAGAATTCAATGTGTCCCAGGCCGTCGCATTCGGGGCAGGCGCCCATGGGGTTGTTGAACGAGAACAGACGCGGTTCCAGTTCCTGCAGGGAATAGCCGCACACATTGCAGGCGAACTTGTTGGAGTACACGTGTTCCTGGGCGGTATCCATTTCGTAGGCGATGGCGCGGCCGTCGGCCAGGCGCAGGGCCGTTTCGAAACTTTCCGCCAGGCGCTGCTTGATCTCCTGGTTCACCTTGACCCGATCGATGACGACGTCGATCGTGTGTTTTTCCGTTTTCTTTAATTTCGGGAGGTCATCGACTTCATAGATCTTGGCCGCATGCGTGCCGCTCTGCACGCGAAAGCGCACGAAGCCCTGCGCCTGCATCTGCTCGAACAGATCCACGTGCTCGCCCTTGCGGTTGGCGACGACGGGCGCCAGTATCATCAGCTTGGTGTCTTCCGGCATGGCCAGCACGGCATCGACCATTTGCGATACGGACTGGGCGGCCAGTGCGTTTTCCGGATGATCGGGGCAGTAGGGCGTGCCCACGCGCGCATACAGCAGGCGCAGATAATCGTGGATTTCCGTCACGGTGCCCACCGTCGAGCGCGGGTTGTGCGACGTTGCCTTCTGTTCGATGGAGATGGCGGGGGATAGCCCCTCGATCAGGTCGACATCGGGTTTTTCCATCAATTGCAGGAACTGGCGCGCGTAGGCCGACAGCGACTCGACATAGCGGCGCTGGCCTTCCGCGTACAGGGTGTCGAAGGCCAGCGACGACTTGCCGGAGCCGGACAAGCCGGTAATCACGATCAGCTTATTGCGCGGCAAATCGAGATTGATATTCTTGAGGTTATGCGTGCGAGCGCCGCGAATGCGGATCTGTTCCATGTGATTGCCTTGCTTTCAGTGAGTGGTGCGGCCGGCGCATTGTGCCTGGGTGCAGATGAGGAGCCACAACGGGTCAACCTGTAACTATAGCCGGGTTTTGCTCTGCATGCCTGAGGCGTCCATGGGCGGATTGCGCCGCCGGGTGAACGTGCCCTGACAAAGTTTGATGCAGATGCGTACTGATGTTTGAATACTGTATATAATACCAGTATTCAAGTTTCTTGTTTTCCTCTGCCGTGAAAAAAACGTGCTGCCGCACGGGAGATGGCGTCCGCCAGAAAGCGGGTGCTTTGCGTCGCGTGGTCGCTTATAATCCTCGTTTAGTACACTAAACTAACGCGCGGGACACCGGCTCCCGCTGCAGTTCATCAGGAGTTATTCATGGCATCAGTCAACAAAGTCATCATCGTCGGCAATCTGGGCCGTGACCCGGAAATCCGCTACATGCCTAGCGGCGACGCGATCGCCAACATCGCCGTGGCCACTTCGTACAAATCGAAGGACCGCAACACGGGCGAACAAAAAGAATTGACAGAGTGGCACCGTATCTCGTTCTTCGGCCGCCTGGCGGAAATCGTCGGCCAATACCTGAAAAAAGGCTCGTCCGTCTACGTCGAAGGCCGTCTGCAAACCCGTAAATACACGGACAAGGACGGCGTCGAGAAGTACGCAACCGACATCATCGCGGAACAGATGCAAATGCTGGGCGGCCGTTCCGGCATGGGCGGCGACGCCGGCGGTGGCGATGACAGCTACGGTGGTGGCGGTGGCGGCGGTTACGACGCCCCGGCCCCGCGCCAGGCGCCTGCCCCGCGTCCAGCTCCGGCACCGGCGCCACGCCCGGCACCGAAGCCAGCGCCGAACTTCTCGGATATGGATGACGACATTCCGTTCTAAGCACGTCGTTCTGACGCCTGGCGTCAGACACTGTCGATAAAGAGCCTGCTTCATCCGTGAAGCAGGCTTTTTTTATGCGCACGGGCTGTAGACGGCGATGCGGGGGCGCATGCTGACATTCGATCGCAAGAAGCGGATGGCGGCGCTGTCCCGATGCTGGTCTGATGGTGTTTTTGACGACGCCGGAGAACAGCATGGATTTTCGCATTACGGGGCTGTCGCCCGAGCCCTTTCTGCCCTTTTTTTTCCTATCCGATGCCGAGCTGGCGGCGCTCGGCATGCGGCGCTACGTGGTCGACCAATACCCCGGATTTCCTGACCGTATAACGCTGGAGGACGCCCCGCTGGGCGAGACCGTGCTGTTGTTGAACCATGTGTGCCAGCCCGCCATGACGCCTTACCGGGCTTGCCACGCCATTTTTGTCCGCGAGGGCGCCACGCAAGTGTACGATGCCATCAATCAAGTACCGGAATCGATGCGGCGGCGTTTGTTGTCGCTGCGTGCCTATTGCGCCGACGGCATGATGCTCGATGCCGATGTGGTGGAAGGCACCGCCATCGAGGCCGTCATTGCACGACTATTCGGCAATGCGGACGTCAGTTATATCCACGTCCACAATGCCAAGCGGGGCTGTTATGCAGCGCGCATCGACCGCGCGGACTCCCTTGCCTAATCGCGCAAGCCCATCTCCAGACTGTAGCTGGCTACCGCATTCCTGCGCGCCGCGTTGCGCATCAAATACACCTGCACCGTGTACTCGCCATCGGCTGGCAGTTTCGCCTGGTAACTGTTGCCGCTGGTCGAGCCGATGAACAGGGCTTCCTCCTGGCCGGCCTGGCGGATGTTGAAGTAATTCGACGCCTGATTGGTTTTCAGCTTGACGCTGAGGGTCTGGCCGGCCTTGCCTGTCAGCGTATATTCGGCCGTGGCGTAGCCCTTGATCTTGCCTTTCACGCTGCGCGCGGCTTTGCCTGCCGTCAATTCCACTGTTTCCTTGTGGACAGGGTCGGCGCTCCAGGCGGGCGTGGCAAACACGAGGGCCGCCAGCAGCAGGCCGGGGCAAAGGGACAGGTGACGACGCAGCATATGGCATTTCCTTTGAACGTGGATGAATAAGCAGACGATGGCGATGCCGTCCATGTTACGCCAGCGGTTGCCATGCGCCTGTACGGCAGCGCGCGTATGGCCAGTTCGAGGACGGTTTTTTCACCTTTCTTGACCTATGTAGTTTTTCTGGCCGCGCACGTTTCAAGATGCGGCGAAATACGATTTTCGGGTAGGCTGAAGCGTCTCTTCGATGCGGAACTGGCTGCGGGCGCCGCTGCGCCGGACCGGTTTTGCAGCTCTTCTTCCCTGTATTGAAAGGAACGCAGAATGGGTATTTCCGGAAAAGTCGCGCTGGTCACAGGTGCCGCGCAAGGTATCGGCAAGGCCATCGCCTTGCGCCTGGCCAAGGATGGCGCCGATATCGCGCTGGTCGACCTGCACCAGGAAAAGCTGGACGCGGCCGCCGCCGAAGTGCGCGCGCTGGGGCGCCGCGCCATCACCTTCATTGCCGACGTGTCGCAGCTCGATCAGGTGAGCGCGGCGGTGGCGTTTGCCGAACAGGAACTGGGCGGCTTCGACATCATCGTCAACAACGCCGGCATCGCGCAAGTGCAGCCGCTGCTCGACGTCACGCCGGAAGAGGTCGACCGCATCATGCGCATCAATGTGCAAGGGACGCTCTGGGGTATCCAGGCGGCCGCCAAGACCTTCAAGAAGCGCAAGCAGAAGGGCAAGATCATCAATGCCTGCTCCATCGCCGGGCACGACGGCTTTGCTCTGCTGGGCGTGTATTGCGCCACCAAGTTTGCCGTGCGCGCGCTGACGCAGGCGGCGGCCAAGGAACTGGCGGCCGACGGCATCACCGTCAACGCGTATTGCCCTGGCGTCGTCGGCACGGACATGTGGGTTGAGATCGACAAGCGCATGGCCGAAGTGACAGGCGCCGAGCTGGGTGCGACGTATAAAAAATTTGTGGACGGCATCGCGCTGGGACGCGCCGAGACGCCCGATGACGTGGCGGGACTCGTTTCCTTCCTGGCAGGGCCTGACGCCGATTACATGACGGGCCAGGCGCCGCTGATCGATGGTGGTCTCGTGTACCGTTGAGGTATTGACCGCGCAGAAAAAACAGGCCGCGCTGTCACCGATAGCGCGGCCTGTTGGCGTGGCAATGCAGCGCTGGAATGCAGCAGGGGGTGGTGCTACACTCGCTATTTTCAGCGACGCCAGGCGTCGGAAAGACGGGACCATGCCAGTCGCACAGAACATGATATTACGCGCCGTTGCGCCCGGCGAAGAAGGGGTGCTGGCGCGGCTGTTCCAGCTGTACTGCTATGAGAATACGGCCTGGAGCGGCGAAGACGTGCTGGCCGACGGCCGCTACGATGTGTGCGATGCCGGGCTGGCCGAGTATGTGCATGCGCCCGCGCATACTGCCGTCTGGATCGAGGTCGATGGTGCGCTGGCGGGCTTTTTCATCACGGAGCCTGGCGTGGCGGGCAAGCTGCCGGTGCAGGAGTTCAGCGACTTCTTTATTTTGAAGAAGTACCGGCGCCGGGGCGTGGCGCTGGAAGTGGTGCGCCGCGTGCTGCTGGGCAGCGAGCAGACGTGGCTGGTGGCGACGTTCCGCGCCGATGCCGCTGCCTGCGCGTTCTGGCGGCAGGCATTTGCGCGCCTGCCGTTTGCCAGGATCGAGGCGTACAAGGATCCGGACTTGCCGCAGTTCCAGCTGACTTTGCTGAAACCGGCGGCCTGAGCCGGTTTAGAAGCGTACTTTCACATATGCCGACGGTCCCGTCAGGCGGATGTTCAGGTCGGCATCGCGTTCGCTGTCGCGGTGCAGCTTGATTTTCGAGATGCCGTAGTCGGCCACGAAACCGATATTCTTGAACGGGAACCACTCCACGCCGATATTGCCGCCGTAGATGTGGCCGTTGATGCGCCCGCCATTTTTCTTGATGCCCGACGCTTCCGCATACATGCGCAAATCCGGCGTGAAGGCATGGCGCCAGCCCACTTCCAGCAGCGGCGCAAACGCGTGCTCGCCGATGGAATCGCGCGCCGTGGCCGTTTCGCCATTGACGACGCCGGTGGCCGTGCCGTTCAGGTTGGCATGGTAATAGGCGGCGCCCAGACCGATGCCCAAGGTGTCGTTGCCGCTGCCGAGCCACCATTTATAGGCCAGCTTGGCCAGGTCCAGCTTCAGATCGGCATTTGCCGTGGCCGTTCCCGTGACGGGCTGGCCATTGATGACGGTCTCGCCCGTCAGGCTTGGCGTGTAGGATTTGTCGTAGCGGTAGTAGTCGAATGCCAGGCCATGGCGGTCGCCGATCAGCAAGTCCGCCTTGATGCGCGGGATGGTCGTATGGCTTTGCTTCGATTCGGGCGCGTCGATGCGGCCAAATTGCGTGTCGGCGCCGATATTGATGCGCGGATCGGCGGAAAACGCCCCCACCGAGATGCTGACACGGTCCAGCGTGGGCGATGGCTCGGCCCGTGCAGTGGCGGCCGCCGTGGCAATGCCCAGCACGCCCAGCATCATGGCGCCGCGCAAGGCGAGGTGGTGCGGGCGTGGTGGGGACAGGCGGGTGGACACGGACATGACAGACATGGGGTAACTCCTCAAAATAAAGTGAAAACTGTCGCGACGTTTTGGGCAACAGTGCAATGAGGAAATGGTAGCAATTGTTACTTTTGAATTACGTAGCCGCACGGCGCAAATTACCGTCGGATTTGTCCTACCGTATGTAAGTCCTGGTTAGAGGAGAGGAAAACGATGCAAGCAATCATCGAGCTGGCGACACCGCGTTTGCTGCTGCGCCAATGGCGCGACAGCGACTTGGCGCCATTCGCGGCGCTGAATGCCGATCCCCGCGTGACGGCATATTTCCCGACGGCCCTGTCGCGCGACGCCAGCGACGCCATGGCGCGGCGCTGCAGCGGATTGATCGCCGGGCGGGGCTGGGGTTTATGGGCGGTAACCTTGCGTGAAAACAATGCCTTCATCGGCATGACGGGGCTGCATAGCCCCGACGCGCAATTGCCGTGCTCGCCATGCGTGGAAATCGGCTGGCGTCTGGCGTTCGATTACTGGGGACAAGGTTACGCGCAGGAAGCGGCGCACGCCGCCCTGCAGGTTGGTTTCGAGCGTTTGCAACTGCCGGAGATCGTCTCGTTCACGGCCTTGCCCAACGTGCGCTCGAGCACCCTGATGGCGCGCCTGGGCATGCGCCGCGATGCTGCTACCTTCGAGCATCCGGCCCTGCCGCCAGGACACGCATTGCGCACCCATTGCCTGTATCGTCTGACGCGCGCAGAATGGGGCGCACAGGAGGGAACATGAGAATCGCCGCCATTTCCGATATCCACGGCAACCTCGATGCGCTGGAGGCCGTGCTGGACGACATCGCCCGGCGTGACGTGGACGTGACCGTCAATCTGGGCGATATCGTCTCGGGCCATCTGCAGCCGCGCGCCACCGCGGCGCGCCTGATGGGGCTCGGCTTGCCCACCATCCGCGGCAACCACGAGCGCCAATTGTTCGGCGACCCGGCCCGCTTGGGCGTGTCCGACGCTTTTGCGCGCGCGCAACTGTTGCCGGAGCAACTGGACTGGATCGCGGCGCTGCCCGCCACCTTGCGCTTGCGCAAAGACGTGCTGCTCGTGCATGGCACGCCGACAAGCGATCTCGTGTATTTTCTCGACAGCGTCACGCCGCAAGGCAGCCGCGCCGCCACGCCGCAGGAGGTGGCCGAACGGGCCGGCGATGCCGACGCGGCCTTGATCCTGTGCGGCCACACGCACATGCCGCGCCAGGTGCGCCTGGCCGATGGACGGCTGATCGTCAATCCGGGCAGCGTGGGCTTGCAGGCCTACGACGACGACCACGGCTATCCGCACGTGATGGAAAACGGCACGCCGCACGCGCGCTATGCCATCGCGGAACAGGGCGCCGATGGCGCCTGGACGGCGCACTTTCACGCCGTCGCGTACGACTGGGAAACGGCGGCCCGGCTGGCGCTGGCCAACGGCCGGCCCGACTGGGTCACGCCCTTGCGCACGGGCCGGGTCGGTTGATCAGCGGAACTCCTCGGCCACCAGGTTGTACTTCTGCATCTTGTGATACAGGGTCTGTTTTGGCAAGCCCAGCACGGCGCTCACTTCGCTGACGTTGCCCGAATATGCGCGCAGTTCCTGTTCGATCAGTGCGCGTTCGAAGCCGTTGACTTGCTCCGCCAGCGACAACGGGCTGGGCTGGGCGCTCGCCAGCAGGCTCGAGGCGCCGCCGGCGATGCCGAGCACGAAGCGGTCGGCGATATTGCGCAATTCGCGCACATTGCCGGGCCAGGAATGGGCCATCAGGTTGCGCATCTGGGCGCTGGAGACGACGGGCGCGGCGCGGTTGTAGCGGGCGGCGGCGGCCAGCACGAAGTGCTCGAACAGGATGGGAATGTCTTCGCGCCGTTCGCGCAGCGGCGGCAGATGCAGCACGATCAGATTCAAACGGTAATACAGGTCGCTGCGGAATTTTTGTTGCTGCGACAAGTCTTCCAGGTCCAGCTTGGCCGCCGCGATGACGCGCACGTCGACGGGTGTGGGCACGTTCGAACCCAGGCGTTCGATATAGCGTTCCTGCAGCACGCGCAGCAATTTCACTTGCAGGGACAGGGGCAGGCTTTCGATTTCATCGAGGAAGAACGTGCCCTGGTCCGCGTGCTCGATCTTGCCCACCTGCCGTTTGGCCGCGCCCGTAAATGCGCCCGGTTCGTGGCCGAAGACTTCGCTTTCGAATATGCTTTCGGGAATCGCACCGCAGTTGACGGCGACGAAGTTGTGCTTGCGGCGGTGGCTGAAGTCGTGCAGGCAGCGTGCCACCATTTCCTTGCCCGTGCCCGTATCGCCATAGATCAGCACGTCGGCCGGTTCGTCTGCTACGTCGAGTATCAGGCGTCGTATGTCGCGCATCGCCACGGAATTGCCCAATAAACGCGCTTCGATGCCGCCGCCGTCCTCGAGCTGGCGGCGCAGGCTGTGCACTTCCAGGGTCAGGCGCCGGGTTTCCAGCGCGCGCAGGATGACGTCGACCAGCTGGTCGGACGAATACGGTTTTTCGATGAAATCGTAGGCGCCCGTGCGCATGGCGTGCACGGCCATGGTGATGTCGCCGTGGCCCGTGACGAGGATCACGGGCAGGTTGGCGTCGAGCGTCTTGACCGCTTGCAGCAATTCCAGGCCGCTCATGCCGGGCAGGCGCACGTCGCTCACGACGATGCCGGGGAAATCGGGCGTCAGCAGTTTATAGGCCAGTTCGGCCGAGTGGAAGGCCAGCACGTCCAGGCCGGCCAGCTGCAGTGCCTGCTCGCTGCCTTCGCGTACGGTGGGGTCGTCTTCGACCAGCAAGACCTTCAAGCCGTCAAACATGTTTTTCCTCCTGCGTTGCAATCTGTAGTTCGATGGTGAAGATGGCGCCGCCGCCGGGGGCGTTTTCGGCGCGCAGCACGCCGCCGAACTGGCGCGTGATCTGTTCGGAAATGGCCAGCCCCAGACCCAGTCCCAGGCCTTGCGGTTTGGTCGTGAAGAATGGTTCGAACAGGTGTTCATACACTTCCGTCGACAGGCCCGGCCCCGTGTCGGCCACGTGGATCAGCACGTGCTCGTGCGTGCATTCGACGGCCACGCGCAGGCTGCGCACGTCGCTGCCGTTCATGGCGTCGAGCGCATTGGCGTACAGGTTCACCAGCACCTGCTCCAGGCGGTTGCTTTCGCACATGGCGAAGATGTCCTCGGGCGGCAGTTGCAACGTAAAACGCACATTTTCCACCTGCAGCCGGCGTTCGACCAGGAACAGGGCGTTGCTGATCGCCGTGGGAATCGAGACGGAGGTCAGGCTGGTCGTCGACTTGCGCGCAAAGATCTTCAATTGCCCCGTAATGGTCCCCATCCTGGCCGCAATTTGCGAGATCTTCGCCAGGTTGTGCCGCGCATCGTCGAGCCGGCCCCGCTCGAGCAGAATGACGGCATTGTCGGACATGGTGCGCAGCGCCGTCAGCGGCTGGTTCAGTTCATGCGTGATGCTGGCCGACATCTGTCCCAGTACGGCCATCTTGCCTGCTTGGAAAAGTTCATTCTGCGTGATGTGCAGCTTTTGCTCGGCCTTGCTGCGCACCTCGATTTCCTGGCTCAGGCTTTGCGTCATGGCGTTGAGTTCCGAGGTGCGCTCCTCGACCATGGCTTCCAGGTTGTCGTAGGCATGCTGCAGGTCTTCGCGGGCGCGCAGTTTTTGCGCCACGGCCGCGCGGCGCTGGCGCAGGTAAAAGAACAGCAGCATGAAAAAGCCCAGCAGCACGCACGAGAAGGCGGCCGCCGCGCGCGCACTGGCCTTGGCCTGCGCCAGGTCGGACAGGTAAATGAAAGTCCAGCCTTGCGGCGACTTGAGCTTGATCTGCGTCATGACGCTCGAGCTGGTCTTCGGTGGCGTGTCGGCGTGTTCCTGCTCGCGCACGCTGATCACGCGCGCGCCATTGCCCAGCTGGCGGTCGGAAACGAAAGGGATGGCTTCCAGCTGCTTCGAGTAATACTGGCGCGTGCGGTTGAGTTCTTCGACGACGGCGGGCGACAGCGGCGCCAGGGTCTTGTACTTCCAGTCCGCCATGGAACTGAGGAAGATCACGCCGTGCTCGTCGGCCAGCATGACCTTGTCTGCGCCCTGTACCCAGCGTTTTTCCAGGGTTTCCAGGTTCACCTTCACCGTCGCCAGGCCCAGCATGTGGCCATTCTGGTAGATGCCGTGGGCAAAGAAGTAACCGGGCTCCAGCCGCGTCGTGCCCACGCCATAAAAGCGGCCCGGCGTGCCGCGCAAGGCATCCTGGGCGTAGGGGCGGAACGAGATGTTGTCGCCAATAAAGCTGTCCGGCCCCTGCCAGTTGCTGGCCGCCCGCGTGTTGCCGTCGAGGTTGCTGATGAAAATGGTCGAGGATTTCGCCTGGGCATTCATCTGCTCGAGGTAATGGTTGACGGTGTCGACCAGCACCGGGTCTTCCGGGTGCTGCAGCAGGCGGATCACGTCGCGGTTCAGTTCCAGGGTCTTGGGCAGGAAGTCGTATTTCTCCAGCGCGTTTTCCAGGCTGCTCACATACACTTCGAGGCGCTGCGCGCCGCTTGCCTGCAGCTTGCCGATGGCGATGCGTTCCGTCCAGAAATACACGAGCCAGACGGTGGCCAGGCAGGCGGCCAGCACCACGCCCCAGGCCAGCGTTTCGCGGCCCGACCGTTGCGACAGGCGCTGGCGCCAGGAAAGGGTGGGTTTGTTACTGCTATTCATAAAATCAGCTGCCAACTTGCAAGAACCCACAGTATCGCATCTTGATGTGTCTCAACATAAAAAAAGCCGCCGGACATGCATCCGGCGGCCTGCGCTAGCGTGAGCCGCGATTAGAAGGTATGACGCATACCGAGGTTGAAACCGCTGTTGCCGGTGCCATTGTCGGTGGCGTTGCCGACGACGAAGGTGGCGCCGTTCTTGTTGCTGATGTGGCCATAGCCGGTGTACAGGTCGGTGCGCTTGGACAGGGAGTAGAACGCGCCGATGGCCCACTGCTGGGCATCACGGTTCAGGTTGCTCTTGTCGTTGTGGCGGATGTACGAGGCGACCAGCTTGGTGGCGCCGAACGGGGCGCTGAAGCCGACGAGGATGTCGTTGCTCTTGCTGTTGTCGAGGGCACGGTTGTCGGCGTAGCCGAAGTTGCCTTGCAGCACGCCAAAGTCGTAGCGCGTGGCCAGCAGGGTGTTGCGCGTTTGCTGGGTCGCCAGCGCATTTTCCTTGCGGTGGTGCGTCAGGGTCACGTTCAGCGGGCCATCGATGTAGTGCACGGCGCCGCCCATGCTGCGGTTTTTCGCGTTGTCGCCGGCCACTTCGCCAAAGCCGTACGCCAGGTCGGCCGACAGTTTGCTCCAGGTCGGCGTGCTGTATTGCACCATGTTATCGACGCGGATATTCGTCACCATCAGGTTCGACGCCGTGCCGGCCAGGCCGATGACAAACGGATCGGCCACGTCGCGCAGGGCCAGGTAGTACGGCGAGTACTGGCGGCCCAGGGTGACGGCGCCGGCGCTGCCGGTCAGGCCGACATACGCCTGACGGCCGAACAGCAGGCCGCCCTGGCCCGAGGTGCCGGTATCGATATTGAAACCGCTTTCCAGCACGAAGGTGGCGGCCAGGCCGCCGCCCAGGTCTTCCTTGCCTTTGAAGCCGATGCGCGAGCCCGAGGCGACGCCGGAAGCGACGCGGTTCAGGCGGTCTCCGGCCGCATCCTTGTCGAACACCAGGCCGGCGTCAGCCACGCCGTAGACGGTCACGCTCGATTGGGCCATGGCGCCGGTGGAGGCTGCGCCGAGGGTCAGCAGGGTAAACAGGACTTTTTTCATGAAAATCTCTCTAATAAGTTGGAATGACTACTGATCGCACTACCTGACTGCTTGTTACTCAACATGGACAACAAATAAATAGCCCGCTTGTGGCGGGCCATGGCGCTATCAGGCTTTGCTAGCGTGATCCGCTTCGCCCCAATGGCTTTCCGTGTTCTGGTTGGCCGCGTTGGCCGCGGCTGCTTCTTCCTCGGTGGCCAGGCCACCTTCCCACTTGGCGACGACGGCCGTGGCGACGGCATTGCCGACCGCGTTGGTGGCCGAACGGCCCATGTCGAGGAACTGGTCGACGCCCATCAGCAGCAGCAGGCCCGCTTCCGGAATATTGAACTGGTTCAGGGTAGCGGCAATCACCACCAGCGAGGCGCGCGGCACGCCGGCCATGCCTTTCGAGGTCAGCATCAGCAGCAGCAGCATGGTGATCTGCGTGCCGATCGACAGGTCGATACCGTAGGCTTGCGCGATGAACAGCACGGCGAAGGTGCAGTACATCATCGAGCCGTCCAGATTGAAGGAGTAGCCCATCGGCAACACGAAGCTGGAAATCTTGCGGTCCACGCCGAACTGGTCGAGTGCCGTCAGCAGTTTTGGATAGGCCGCTTCCGAGCTGGCCGTCGAGAATGCCAGCAGGAATGGTTCGCGGATCAGGCCGACGAGCTTGAAGATGCGCGGGCCGATGACGACGAAGCCGGCGCCGATCAGCAGGGCCCACAGGCACATCAGGCCCAGGTAGAAGCCGCCCATGAACTTGGCAAACGTGACCAGCACGCCCAGGCCGTGCGTGGTGATGACGGAAGCCATTGCAGCGAACACGGCCAGTGGGGCCAGGTTCATGATGGTGCCGGTGATGCGCAGCATGACTTGCGCCAGCTGGTCGACGACGGCCGTCAGGGTCTTGCCCGATTCGCCCAGGCCGGCCAGTGCGCCGCCGAAGAAGATCGAGAACACCAGCACTTGCAGGATTTCATTGTTGGCCATGGCCTCGATCGGCGATTTCGGCACCAGGTGCGTGAAGAAATCTTTCAAGGTGAAGGCGGCCGTTTTCAGATTCGTTGAAGCGTGTACGTCCGGCAATGGCAAGCCCAGGTTGGTACCGAGCTGCATCAGGTTCGACAGCACCATGCCCAGCGCCAGCGAGACCAGCGAGGCGACGACGAACCAGCACATGGCTTTCAGGCCGATGCGGCCGGCTGTCTTGCCGTCGCCCATGTGGGCGATGCCGACCGTCAGGGTGGAGAACACCAGCAGCGCAATGATCATCTTGATCAGGCGCAGGAAGACGTCGGTGACGATGGAAATATTGCCAGCGATTTGCTTGCTCATGTCCGCATCGGGGAAAGCGGAATGGCATCCATAACCGACGGCAATGCCGAGGATCATGGCAATCAGGATGTACAGGGTTAATGGCCGTTTCTTTTTCATTATGACTCCTCCGGTGAAACGCCGCTGTGAGCGGATTATTGATTGCGAGCAACTCAAGCTTGGAGTCAATATTTCTCAAAAACAAGCCCTTGCGTGCCAGCGATTATTTGCAGCAAAACCTGTACATAGCAAAGGATATGCCTGAAATGGGAATTTGGAACCTAACTTCTTAAGTTGTTGATTTGAGGAAGCTTTTTTGTTGCTTAGATGTTGCAACTTTGCACGTTTGCGCGAAATATTGGACGCGCAAGCGCATCGCTGTATGACTTTTCATACGCTAGTCGCGGCAGGGCGGCGGTGCGCCAAGAAGACAAGATTATCAGGACAATAAAAAAGCCCCTCCGAAGAGGGGCTTGATGTGACGCGATGCGTGTTCTCTAGATGTTAGAACTTGATATTCGCCGTCAGGCTGAACGAACGGGGCTGGCCTGGCGTGTAGCGGAAGCCGGACTTGTTGATGGCTGCCACATAGGTCTTGTCGGCCAGATTGTAGGCGTTCAACTGCAAGTCGAGGTTCTTGTTGACGGTGTAGGTTGCCATGGCGTCGAAGACCCAGTAGGCATCCACGCGGGCCGGCGTACCGACGGCGCCATCGGTGCCGCGCAGCATTTCACCCACGTAACGCGCGCCGCCGCCGATCTTCAGGCCGAAGGGCAGGGTGTACGAGGTCCAGCCCGTGAACGCCTGTTTCGGCGTGTAGCTGAGGTTATTGATGCCGCTGGCCGTGACGACCTTGCCCGACTCGACCTTGGTATTCATGCGCGTGTAGCCGGCGCTGACCAGCCAGTTCGGCATGATCTCGCCCACCATGCCGATTTCGACGCCCTGCACGCGTTTCTTGCCATTCTGATAGTAGATCAGGTCGACGGGATCTTGCTCTACTTCATTTTTCACGTCCGTCTGGTAGACGGCGGCCGACAACGACAGTTTTTGTTTCAGGAAATCCCATTTGGTGCCGATTTCCTTGGTGGTGGTTTCCTGCGGATCATACATCGGATTTTGCGCGCTGCTGGCGCCCGTGCTCAGCGTGAAGTTGGTGCCCGGCGGCGCCTTCGAGGTGGCCCACAGCGCATACACGCTGCTGTCCGGCGTCGGCTTGTACAGGGCCGAGATCTTGCCGTTGGCGAAGGTGTCGTTCAGGGTGATGTGAACAGGAATAGGCGTGCCTACCGGCAGTTTTTGCACCTGGCCTGCGGCGACGGCCGTCTGCAGGGTGACGGAGTCATAGCTGGTGTTGAAATGGTCGAAGCGCACGCCGCCGTTGAAGATCCATTTGTCGCCGAACTTGATGGTGTCGAAGACATAGGCGCTTTGCGTGTTGACTTCGCCTTGGCTGTAGGCGCCGCTGCGCACGGGCTGGTAGCCGGTGACGGGGTCGCGCGGGTTCGGATGGTACAGATTGGCGTCCGGCATGGTGCCCAGGCTGGCAGGCACATAGCTGTAGTTGGTCTGCTTTTCGCTGGTGAATTCGGCGCCGGCCACCACGGAGTGCTTGAGCACGCCCGTATCGAATTGCGCGCTGACCACGGTCTGGTTGGTCAGAATCGTGTTTTCCTGATCCTTGACGGTGCGCAGCGAGCGCGCCAGGGTCCAGGTCGACGGATCGGTGGCCACCGGCGTCTTCAGGTTGGCGGTGCTGCCCATGAAGGCCGTCAACAGGTAATCCTGCTTGGTCTTGCCGTAGCGCGTGGTGTTCTGAATCTGCACGTTGGGCAAGAAATCATGATCGATGCGCAAGGTGCCCATGTCGGCCTTGACCTTGTCGTGGTCCGCGGTGGAACCGTAGAAATTCTTTGGATCGACCTTGGCGGCGCTATTCAGGAAGGTGCGGATGACCTTGTTCGTCGGCGTGATACTGTCCGGCGTGCTGTAGCCGGGCAGGCCGATGGTGGGTACGAAGCCGTCGGGCACGTTGTTTTGATCCACGTGCAGGTAGCTGGCCGTGATGCGCGTCGGCTTGCCGATGCCGAAGGTGACGGTAGGCGCGAAGGCCCAGCGCTTGTTCTTGACTTCGTCGCGCGCCGGATTGCCGCTGTCTTGCGTCATCAGGTTCAGGCGGAAAGCCGTGCCGGAATCGGCGTCGATGATGCGGTTCCAGTCGGCCGTGGCGCGTTTCTGCTTGCCGCTGCCGGCCGTCAGCAGCGAATTGAACTTGTTTTCCATGGTGGCCGTCTTGCTGACCAGGTTGATCGAACCGGTCGGCG
This sequence comes from Janthinobacterium sp. HH106, assembly GCF_001758725.1. NCBI lineage: Bacteria > Pseudomonadati > Pseudomonadota > Betaproteobacteria > Burkholderiales > Oxalobacteraceae > Janthinobacterium > Janthinobacterium sp. HH106. The sequence continues at coordinate 31,144 of NZ_LRIC01000066.1, forward strand.
AACCGCGGCCGCTGTCCGTGCCCGCCGGGCCCTTCAATACGTCGATCTGTTCGATGTTGAAGACGTCGCGCGAGATGGAGCCCACGTCGCGCACGCCATCGACATAGATGCTGCCCGAGGCATCGAAGCCGCGCATGTAGACGGCGTCGCCCGTGTTCGTGTTGCCGTTTTCGCCGAGGAAGAAGGTACCGACGCCGGGCGTGTTGCGCAGCGCATCCGTCAGGGTCAGCGCGCCTTGCTGTTCGATCAATTCCTTCTTGATCACGACGATGGTTTGCGCCGTGTTGACGAGATCTTCCGTGTATTTCGGCGACGAGGCTTTTTCGGCCTTGAAATCATTTTCCTTCGAGCCCACGACCTTGATTTCGTTCAGGGTTTGCTGCGATGCCGGGGCGCTTTGGCCGGCCGGGTCGGCGGCCTGGGCGGCGACGGGCAGCAGCATCACGGCCAGGGCGGCGCCGATGTGCTGGTTGAAACGGGTTGGGGCGTGTTTGCGGCTCTTGATTGCCATCTTGCTCTCTCGATAAGTTCAGGGTGGTGGTTCCTGGCTGGCTCTGCGCCGCAGTGCTTGGGCACGCGGGCAAGTGGCTGGCGATGGAGACGGAATAGGTGGTATTGTAATAACTGGGCGCTATTTCGTAAATGAGAATCGTTATCAGTATCGTTTACGCAACGGATTGGACTTAGCGCAAAAAAAACACGCGCATGGCTCATGAATGCTTGCTTTGCAGTCCGGGCGCTGCTATGCGCGCAAGCGTTTGGCAGCGGGAGTATGATGAGCAACCTTTACAAATTTCTTCCCAGCACATGCTGCAAACGCCCCTTGCCTTCGTCCCCCTGATCGACACGCCCGAACCGGCCCCGGCCGCCACCGAGACGCTGACATTCGTCTTTCACCGCGGGCGCCTGCTGTTGCGTATGCCCGGGCTGACCCTGCCCACTGCCGCCGAGGTGGCCGTGCTCGATATCGACCTGAGCCGCGCCCAGCCCGTGGGCTGGTGGCAGGGCCGCTATTGCCAGACGGTCTGGACGGATGCGGAGTTGTTGCCCGCCGATAGCGGCTTGGCGTATCACGGCATGCGTTCGCTGTTCAACGCCATCGACGATGACTTCCTGGGCCTGGCCAGCCGCGCCGTGCAGCTGGCCGAATGGGCGCGCACGCACCGCCATTGCGGCGTGTGCGCCACGCCCATGCAGCGCACGCGCGGCGAACGCTGCTTTACGTGCGCCGCCTGCGGCATGCTCGCGTACCCGCGCATTTCGCCCGCCATGATGGTGCTCATCCGCAAGGGCGAGCAGGTGCTGCTGGCCATGCATAAAAATTCGCCATCGCAGCGCTTCAGTCCGCTGGCCGGTTTCCTGGAAGCGGGCGAATCGATCGAGGAAGCCGTGCACCGCGAAGTGATGGAAGAGGTGGGCTTGCGCGTGCATAACTTGCAGTACTTCATGAGCCAGTCCTGGCCGTTTCCCCATTCGCTGATGATCGCGTTTACAGCCGATTATCTCGATGGCGAGATCCGCCTCGACGAGAACGAGATCGCCGAGGCGCGCTGGTTCGGCCCCGGCGATGCGTGGCCGGAGGCGAGTTCGAGCGTGTCGATCTCCGCGCTGCTGGTCGGCGCGCACCGGCCGCCGGCGTAGCGGGAAAAGCAGGGGCTGCTCAGGCAGCCTGCCGCATTTTCTATATACTGGCGGCAATTGAAAATTTTAGGGTGGTTTAGCATGTCTCAAGAAGAATTCTCCGAAAACGACTGGCGCCGGCTGATCAGCAGCCTTGGTGAAGATCCGCAGCGTCCAGGCTTGCTGGAAACGCCGGCGCGCGTGGCCAAGGCGTGGAAACACTGGACGTCCGGCTACGGCCAGGACCCGGTGGACTTGCTGAAAGCCTTTGAAGATGGCGCGGAACAGTACAACGAGCTGATCGTCGTGCGCGGCATCCCCGTCTACAGCCATTGCGAACACCACCTGGCACCGTTCTTCGGCAAGGCCACCATCGGCTACGTGCCCAACGGCAAGATCGTCGGCCTGTCGAAACTGACGCGCCTCGTCGATTGCTTCTCCAAGCGCCTGCAAGTGCAGGAACGCATGACGATGCAGATCGCCAACGCGCTGATGGAAGTGCTGGAACCGAAATCGGTGGGCGTGGTCGTGCGCTGCCGTCACCTGTGCATGGAAAGCCGCGGCATCCGCACGCCGGGCGAAGAAACCATCACCTCGGCCATGCTGGGCGAGATGCAGCCGAATCTGGCGCTGCGCACGGAATTTCTGGCCCTGGCGCGCGAAGTCTGATTTTCGGCGACGATGCGTGACGAAGGCGGCATATGCCGCCTTTTTTCATGCGCGTCCGGATTCCCGTTCCGCCAGGTAGCGGGCCGGCGGCTTGCCCACGGCCTTGCGGAACATGGTGACAAAACCGCTGGTATTTTCATAACCCAGTTCCAGCGCCACCGCTTTCACGCTGTGGCCTTGCGCCAGCCGTTGCAAAGCCAGGATCACGTGCAGTTGCCGGCGCCAGCCGCCCACGCTCATACCCATTTCCTCCAGCGACAGCCGGGTCATGCTGCGCTCGCTCATGCCGATGCGGCTGGCCCACTCGGCCAGGGTGCTTTTATCGGCTGGCTGCGCCAGCAGCAGGGCGGCCAGGCGGCGCAGACGCGCATCGCGCGGCATCGGCAGATGCAAGTCTTCCACGGGCGCGACCGCCAGTTCGTCGAGCAGGGTGGCCACCAAACGTTCCTGCGCGCCCTGCAGCGCGATCAGGGTGGGAAAACCGGCCGCCTTGGTGATGAGTTCGCGCAACAGGGGCGAGACAGCCACGGTGCAGCAGATGGCCGGCAAGGCCGGCGCCGTGGCCGGCTCGATAAACAGGCAGTAGCACTCGGCCTCGCCCACGCCCTGCGCTGAATGCATCAGGCCGCCCGGTATCCACACGGCGCACTGGGGCGGCACGATCCACACTCCACTTTCTACTTCGCAATGGATCACGCCCCGCGTGGCGTACAGCAGCTGCCCCTTGCGGTGCTGGTGCGGCGCCTGCTCCGCATCCTCTGGCACGCTGGCCAGGCCCACGGCCAGCAAGGGGCGCAGCACGCCGTCGACGTCGAAATCGAGGATGGAGGCGTCATCGTCCAGACCCAGGTGGGCCGTCAGCATGCTGGGCAAGAGGGGATGGGGCATGGGATGACTTTGGCTGGATTGAATAATATTGTGGCTATTGTATGCAATGACGTCGGGCGCCGTCATCGGTATCGTATGGCTATCCGCAGCCCCGCTTCAACGGCAACCGCCGCCGCCCGTGTTCTGATGAAGGTGAGGAGAAACGGCAACCCCCTTGAAGGAGTCCCCCATGCAACTCGATATCACCGATTTCCCCCTCGTCTGGATGCGCCGCGACAACGCCGCCAGCGGCCCCGACGATGCCTTGTTCAGCCAGTTTGAAGGCTTGCTGGCGCGCCAGCAAGCGTTTGTCATCCTCAGCGAAGAAGGCCTGGACGAGGATGGGCATGACCATCCGCAGGAAGAGCGCAAGCGCGCCGTGCTATGGATGAAACGGCACAAGGCCGCCCTGCGTGCGTATATCCAGGGCATGGTGCTGGTCGAACCGAGCGCCGCCAAGCGCCTGGCCGGCAAGGCCTTTGCCGTCATGTTCGGCCAGTTCTGGGGCTACCCTTTACACTTTGGCACCAGCCGCGACGACGCGCTCGACATCGCCCAACATTTGCTCAGGGCCTGGCTGCCTCCAAGGGAAAACTAACAACGCCAAGAGCACCTGACAAAACCGTAGCGAGCGGCAGTGATTTGTGGCCAAGAAGCGCAACCGTACTTTTGTACGGGGGCGCCGAGCCGGTGAGCATCGCAGGCCGCAAAGCGCGCCGCGCAGCAGGTTTGGTCAGGTGTTTTAGTAGCGGTAGTCGTTGACGAAGTGTTTTGTAAAGTTGTACTTGCTGCCGCCGTCGAGCAAGTCGACCAGGCGTTTCGGCGCCGAGGCCGACATGAAGGCGTCGGCCGCGCCGCCCGTGCTGCGGAACTTCATGCCCGGGCTGAGAATCTGGTTGGCGCCGATCTTCAGGTGCTGGAAGCTTTTCGTTTTTTCATTGTTGAGGATGAAGTGCAATTCCTGCTTGAACGTCAGGAAGGGGATCTTCAGCCACCAGCCTTCGTCCGTGCCATAGCTGGCGACGCTGGCAAAATGCGTGTTCTTGTCCGTCAGCGTGGGTTTGCCCAGGCGGTCGTTGATGCGTTTCATGGCTTCATTCTTGGTCATGCTGTGCTTTCGTGATTCAATCGATCTGGCGTGCATTTTGACACACGCCCGCCCTCCACGCGTGCCTTGCCGCTGCCTATCCGCATCCTTTTTTGCTGCAATGCAATATCGCAACGCAACATCAATTCTCATCAATTGTCGCAACGCATTAACAACACCGGGCAAAAATCATTGCCTCCCGGCATTGTAAATATCGGTCGTTCGAGCGTATGCTGGAGACGTCTGAACGGTGCCGCCAGAGCACCGTCGCCGCCGCATTCCGGGCTTGCCCAGCTGGAAGCGGGCCACGCCCCATCGCCGCACAATAGAGAGTCGGAGACACAGCATGAAGAAATTGACGTTCCAGCAGAAGTTATGGATTCCCCTGATTTGCAGCCTGTTGTGCATCACCGTTATTTTTGTCTACAACGCGCTGGAAATTCGCAAGATCCGCATCGAAGAACGCAGCGCCGACCTGAGCAATGCCGCCGACCTGGGCCTGGGCGCCGTCAAGATGTTCGGCGACCTGGCCGCCAGCGGCGCCTTGACGCAGGAAGAAGCGCAAAAGCAGGCCACCGCCGTCATCAAGAGCATGCGTTTCGGCGAGACCGGTTATTTGTCCATCATCAATCTCGATGCCGTCGTGGTGATGAATCCCGCCGCGCCGCAAACCAACGGCAAGAACATGTCGGATTTTAAAGATGCCAACGGCACCTATCTGTACCGCGACATCGTTGCCGTCGGCAAGAGCGATGCGGGCAAGGGCTTCGTCCACTATTACTTCCCCCGCCCGGGCCAGAAGACGCCCGAACCGAAGATGAGCCGCGTGGTGGCCTACAAGCCGTGGGCCTGGACCCTGGTGGTGGGCGTGTACATGGATGATATCGATGCGGCCTTCCGCCAGTCGCTGCTCACCTCGCTGGGCGTGCTGGTGCTGGTGTGCGGCCTGCTGGCCGCCGTCGTCGTCGTAATCAACCGCAGCCTGCGCCATGCGCTGGGCGGCGATCCCGAGTATGCGGCCGACGTGGCGGAAAAGATCGCGAATAACGATTTGAGCGGCGTCGTGCGCACGCATGCCAGCGACCGCCACAGCGTGCTGTACGCGATGAAAACCATGCAGGCCAACCTGGTCGACGCGATCAGCGAAATCCGCCACAGTGCCGAGACTATCGCCACGGCATCGAGCGAGATTGCCAGCGGCAATATGGACTTGTCGGCGCGCACGGAAATGCAAGCCAGTTCGCTGGAAGAAACGGCGGCCTCAATGGAGGAATTAACCTCGACCGTGACGCAAAACGCGGGCAATGCCGTGCAGGCGAATGAACTGGCGCAGTCCGCTTCCGCCGTGGCCCGCCAGGGCGGCGCCGTGGTGGCGCAAGTGATCGGCACGATGGACACCATCAACGCGTCGTCGCGCAAGATCGTCGACATCATCGGCGTCATCGACGGCATCGCTTTCCAGACGAATATCCTGGCCTTGAACGCGGCCGTGGAAGCGGCGCGCGCGGGCGAACAGGGACGCGGCTTCGCCGTCGTGGCGTCGGAAGTGCGCAATCTGGCGCAACGATCCGCAGGCGCGGCGAAGGAAATCAAGGAACTGATCGGCGCTTCCGTCGACAGCATCGCGGCCGGCAGCACGCTCGTCGCACAGGCGGGCACGACCATGGATCAGGTGGTGGCCAGCGTGTCGCGCGTGACCGACATCATGGCCGACATCACGGCCGCCTCGCACGAGCAAAGCACGGGCATCGGCCACGTCAACCAGGCGATCACGGAGATGGACAGCGTGACGCAGCAAAATGCGGCACTGGTGGAAGAGGCGGCGGCAGCGGCGTCGAGCATGCAAGACCAGGCGGCCGTGCTGGCGCAACTGGTGGCGCGCTTCAAACTGTCGGCGCAGGAACCGGGAACGTCGCCGCGCCTGGCTGCAAGCTCGGCCGCGCCACGCGCCGTGGCGAAAAAGCCGCTGCGCAGCCTGGCGGCGCGCTAAGTTCCTATTGAGCCGGTGCCGCCGCTTGCGGCGCCGGCTCGAATTCCAGCTTGTCATCGACGACCACGAATTGCCCGACCGGCTGGCCCAGGTCGGCTTTCGGGTCGTTTTCCATTTCCGTCAGCTCATTGCAGGTATTCGTTTCCGCCTGCCACAGCTGCTTGCCCATGCGGATATTCCACAGGCCATCGCCGGCCGCAAACAGCTCGACCTTGATGTCGGCCGGCGCATCGGTGGACAGCGTATGCAGGCGCTGGCATTGCGGCAGGTTGGTGGCCATCAGCTGCACTTCCACGGTATCTTGCCAAAAATAACGTTGCTGGCGGCGCACGGTCAGGGAATGGTCCTGGCCGTCGAACATGTAGATGGCGAAGTCCTGGACACAGCCTGACAGCAGGACGGACAGCGTGACGATCAGGAGTTTGCGCATGGTCGGCTTTCTTTGTTTGTGCTCTGGAATGTCGGGATGCCTGCGTGACGGTGCCAGTGGGTGCTTGCCCAGCCTGGACGCCGTCTTGTTTTTCGCTTACGTGGCATTATATCCATGCATATCAGTTGCGGCGCGACAATAGTTCTGCCAAGTTCGCCTGCCCCTACTCATCTACCTGGAAAGACCACGATGATCGACCTGTATTACTGGACCACGCCCAACGGGCACAAAGTGACGATGTTCCTGGAAGAAGCGGGCATCCCCTACAACATCATTCCCGTGCATATCGGCAAGGGCGAGCAGTTCAAGCCCGAGTTTCTCGCCATCGCGCCGAACAACCGCATCCCCGCCATCGTCGACCAGGCGCCGGCGGATGGCGGTGAACCGCTCTCCCTGTTCGAATCGGGCGCGATTTTGCAATACCTGGCCGAGAAAAGCGGGCAATTCCTGCCGGCCGACGTGCGGGGACGTGCCGAGGTCATGCAATGGCTGTTCTGGCAAATGGGCGGCCTTGGCCCCATGGCCGGGCAAAACCACCATTTCGTGCAATATGCGCCCGAACCGATCGATTACGCCATCACGCGCTACGTCAATGAAACGAACCGGCTATACGGCGTGCTGAACAAGCGCCTGGCGGACCGCGCATTCGTGGCCGGCGACACGTATTCCATCGCCGACATGGCGATCTACCCGTGGATCGTGCCGCACGAACGCCAGCGCCAGAAGCTGGAAGACTTCCCGCACCTGGCGCGCTGGTTCGCGGCCATCGCCGCCCGTCCCGCCACCGTGCGCGCGTATGCGCGGGCAGCCGAAATCAATGTGCAGCCCACCGTCAGCGGCGACGCGAAAAGCGTGCTGTTCGGGCAGACGGCGAAGACGCTGGGCTAAGCTTCAGTTTCCGCGGTAGGTGGAAAAGCCGAAAGGGCTGAGCAGCAAGGGAATGTGATAGTGCTGCTCGGTCTTTTCCACGTGGAATTGCACGGGGATTTCCGGGAAGAATGTTTCCTGTTTCAGCCGCGCATAGTGTTCGCCAGTTTTAAACACGATGCGGTAGTCGCCCGCCTGCATGGGTTGATTTTCCGGATACATGGCCGCGATGCGTCCTTGCGCGTTCGTCACGGCGCTGCCCAACTGTTGCCAAGCATCCCCTTTTTTCTGCTCCAGCGTGACCGTCACGCCCGCGGTCGGCTGGCCGCTCTGCAGGTCGAGGATGTGCACGCTCAAGGGATTGGCGGCCAGCGCCATGCTGGACAGGCTGGCGAAAGCCAGGGCGGCGGTGATTTTTTTCAGATAGGTCATTGTTGTTGCTTTCACAGGGTGGGGGAATCGAGTTCAGGAATGGCGGCCAGGGCGGCATGGGCGCAGGCGCGGTCTTGCAGGGCGCCACCGCCGCCGGCGACGCCGATGGCGCCGACGACTTCGCCCTTGGCGCGCAAGGGCAGGCCGCCACCCAGCAGCAACAGTTCCGGCACGGTCATCAAATTGGCCATGTCGGGATTGCCGCGCGCGGCCACGGCCAGCGCCTGGGTATCGTTTTTCGTCGACAGGGCCGTGTAGGCCTTGCGCCGGCTGGCGTCCGTGTTGTGCGGCCCGACGCCATCGGCGCGCTGCACGGTCACGACATTGCCGCCACGGTCGAGTACGCTGACGACGATATGCCGGCCTTGCGCCTGGCACGCGGCGATGGCCGCATTCGCCAGCTTGTTGGCCATTGCCAGAGAAAGATCATCGACCTGGCGCAGCTGGGCGTGGGCGGGGCTGGCCAGCAGGTACAGCAGGGTACTGCCGAGTAACAGGGTTTTCATGTGGCTGTCCGTTGATAAGGTGGCGCCAGTATGGTCAGTGTTGCCCTACGAGAAGATGATCGCCGCATGACATTTTTATCATCCGCGGTGCCCGGCGCGCGGCGTAGAATGGTCTTATATTCCCCTTAGAAAGCTGCCATGCGCATCCTGGTCATTGAAGACGAACCGAAGACGGGCGACTATCTGCTGCGCGGCCTGGCCGAGTCCGGCTTCACGGTGAGCCTGGCGCGCAATGGCCGCGATGGCTTGCACATGGCAAGTACGGAGTCACCCGATCTGATCGTGCTCGACGTGATGCTGCCCATCATGGACGGCTGGCAAGTCTTGCGTGCGCTGCGCCTGCAAGAGGGCGGCGCGGACGTGCCCGTGATTTTCCTGACGGCGCGCGACGAAGTGCAGGACCGTGTGAAAGGGCTGGAACTGGGCGCCGACGATTACCTGGTGAAACCATTTGCCTTTGCCGAACTGGTGGCGCGCATCCGCACCCTGCTGCGGCGCGGGCCACCGCGTGAAGACGACGTCATCCGCATCGGCGACATGGAAATCGACGTGATGAAACGCAAGGTCAGCCGGCAAGGCCAGCGCATCGCCCTGACGGCCAAGGAATTCGGTTTGCTGCATTTATTGGCGCGGCGCCAGGGCGAAGTGCTGTCGCGTTCCATCATCGCCTCGCAAGTGTGGGACATCAATTTCGAGAGCGACACCAATGTCATCGACGCGGCCATCCGACGCCTGCGCAGCAAGCTCGACGATCCGTTCGAACCCAAGCTGATCCACACCTTGCGGGGCATGGGCTATGTCTGCGAATTGCGCGCGCCCACGGTACCTGACAATGGCGCCGCCGCATGAAGCTGGCAGAACTGCGGCGCTCGCTGACCCTGCGCGTGACGCTCGTCTTCGTGCTGATCGTGGCGCTCGTGTCGGCCGGGCTGGGCATGCATCTGTACCGTTCCTTTGTGGCGGAAATCGAGCGCCGCGACGATATTTTGTTGCTGGGAAAACTGCGGCAGATCCAGCAATTACTGGGCAATGCCGGCACCCTGGACATCATCCGCGAGCGGCCCCAGTATTTCCGCGACACCATGAGCGGACAAGAGAATTCCCTGGTGCGCATCGTGCGCGCCGATGGCACGCGATTGATCGATGTCAATCCGAACGGCGAGACGGTGGCGCATGCTGTTCCCGTGGCCGTCGATGCGCCCGTGACGGCCAGCGACATCGTCAGCTGGACCAGCCGCGACGGTTATCCGGCCCGGGTCGTGGCGGCCAGCGCGCGCATCGGCGAGCCGGCGCAGATGGCCGATATTGTCGTCGCCCGGGTCTACGGCGACCGCACGGCCATGTTCGCCGCCTACCGCTGGCAGATCGTCGTCTCCGTCGCCGTCAGCGCACTGGTGGCGGCGATTCTGGCCAGCGTGATGCTGCTGCGGGGATTGCGGCCGCTGCGCAATATCGCCGCCCATGCGGCCCTCGTGCGGCCGGGCAAGCTGGGGCAGCAGCTCGAGGCACGCGGCGCGCCCACGGAACTGCTGCCCCTGATCCAGGCCTTGAACGCCATGCTGGCGCGCCTGCAGGAAGGCTATGCGCGGCTGTCGCAGTTTTCCGCCGATCTGGCACATGAATTTCGCACGCCCGTCACTAATCTGCTGGGACAAAGCCAGGTCATGCTGGCCCGCCCGCGCAGCGCGCACGAATATGAACAGCTGGTGTCGTCAAATGTGGAAGAGCTGGAACGGCTGTCGCGCATGATCGACAGCATGCTGTTTCTGGCGCGCGCGCAGCAGGATGAAATGGTGCTCGTCAAGCAAGTCTTGCCCGTGCAGGACGAGTTCTTGCGCCTGGCCGATTTCTTCGAAGGCCTGGCCGAAGAGCGCGAGCTGGCGCTGGCCTGCCACGGCAGCGGCACGGTGACGGCCGAGCCGCAACTGCTGCGCCGCGCACTGGGCAATTTGCTGTCGAACGCCATCCGCCACGCGGCGCCGGGCAGCACGATTTTATTGCGTTCGCACGCGACCAACGAGGGCGTGGAACTGAGCGTGAGCAACCTCGGCCCCGCCATCCCCGCGCGTCATTTGCCGCACCTGTTCGAGCGCTTCTACCGCGCCGACCCGGCCCGCAGCGACTCGGCCGCCTCCACAGGATTAGGGCTGGCCATCGTCACGGCCATCATGCAGTTGCATGGCGGCAGCGCGACGGTCGCATCCGACGCTGCCGCCACGACATTTACCTTGGTTTTCCCGGCGTAATATTGATGGTGGTGGTGTCGGATTACGCGCTTGCGCGCTAATCCGACCTACGTCTTGGTTTTCCCGGTGCAGGAAAGTAGGTCGGATTAGCGGGGCGTAGCCGCGCGTAATCCGACAATAGCGATTCGGCCGCTTCCGCAGGCCTGGGCACGGCCTGCGTCACGGCCATCGTGCAGTTATACGGCGGCAGCGCGAGTGTGGCGTCCGACGCGGCCGCCACGACGTTTACCTTGGTCTTCCCGGCGCAGCAACGTAGGTCGGATTAGCGGGGCGTAGCCGCGCGTAATCCGACAAGAGCGGCCAACAATGTTGTCGGATTACGCGCTGGGGCGCTAATCCGACCTACGCCTGCCAATCAGCCCATCTCCACCAAAAACTCATGCATGCCCGTATGCGGCAATTGCGCGCACGCGGGCGCAAAATGCGGCAACTGGCCCCACAGCAGCGGGTTGCCGACGATGTACACATAATGCTGCGCGCGCGTCAGGGCCACGTTGAGCAAATTCGGCGTGGCCGCCGCCCACTGCGCGGCGCCGGTCGTGCTGTCGTCGGCGCCGAGGACCAGCATGACCACGCTTTGTTCCTTGCCCTGGAAGGTATGCACGGTGCCCACCATCTGGCTGCTCCATTGGCGCAGTTCGCGCGCCGTCGGCGCCTTGCCGTAGCCGAGGCGGCGGTCCCAGTCCATGTCGACGATGCGCGAACGCAGTTCGTTGCGCACGGCCTTGAACGGCGTAATCACATACATGTCCGGCAGCTTGCCATCGCGGCGATACAGTTTCAACAGCACTTCCAGCACGAAATCGAGCTGCACGGGCACCACCTGCTTGTAGCTGACGGCGCCGACTGCGTCGATCCAGCGGCTCGGTCCCCGCGTCAGGCCCCGCGCGCCGGCCGGCGGCGTGCGCTCGGCCAGCCCGTAGACCATCTTGTCTTCGTAGGCGATGCTGTTGGCCAGCGAAAACATCGGTTCCACGCAGCGGCGGTGCACGCGCAGCGGGCTGCCTATCCACAGGGGCTGGGCGCTATTGGCGCCCACCAGCGCGCCATAGCGGTTGGCCTTGTCGGCCAGGGTCTGCACGGAAACGGAAGTCGGCGCGTAGCTGCCATCCTGCGTATGCGGCGACAGGGCGGACAGGGTTTGCACGAGGCGGCCCGGCACCGTGAACACGGGTTCGATCTGCAGCGGGTCGCCCACGACGACGGCGCGCTTGGCGCGCCACAGGCTGCCCAGCGCCGCTTGCGGCACGGCCTGGCCCGCTTCATCGATGAACAGCCAGCCCAGCGATTCGGGACCCATGCCCTGGAACTGGCGCGCGAACGAGGCGAACGTGGTCGACACGACAGGCACCACCATGAACAGGCTGTGCCAGACCATGGCGACGTGCGACTGGTCATACGCGCGCTTGTTTTTCAGCAATTTCGACACGGCCAGCAAGTTGCCGCCAAAGCCGGGTCCGCCCTTCTTCGCCACTTCCGCCAGCCACGCTTCGTGCAGGGCCAGGGCCTTGGCAAACAGGCGCGAGCGCAGGCGCGCCAGCGCCGGTTCATGCCACAGGCCGCCTATCTGCAGGGCGTCGCCGTCCAGTTCGTCCAGGCTGGCCGGCGCGATGATGGTGGGAAAGCGCAGGCGTGCGCGGCGCAGCAATTCCGTGCTGTCATCCCATTCGCGCTGGCGCGATTGCGCCGTGCGCAGGGCAATGTGCAGGCTGTTGCGGGCCCGCTCGCAGCGCGGCTCCAGCTCGCCCTTGAGCAGCAGCTTGATGGCGGAGACGTCGCGCGCGGCCTGGCGCTGCGCCTCGGCATTGGCCACGACGGCGTCCTTGTAGGCGCGCGCCGGGGCCGTGCGGAACAGGCGGGCAAAAAAGCCCGGTTGCGTCAGCGCCACCAGGCGCTCTTCTTCCAGCAATTCCTTCTTGCTGGCGAGCAGGGTGTCCTGCTGCGCCAGCGCGCCGGACAGGGCGCCATTCGCTGCATCCATCTCTTGCTCAGCTTCAATCAACGCCTGCTGGCTGGCCTGGATAAAATCGGCTTCCGAGCACGTGCCCACGGCTTGCCACAGGGCCGCGTATTGGGCGTGCTCGGCCAAGGCCTTTTCCACCACATGTTCCGTTTCGCGGAACTCGCGCGCGGCCTGGGCGAAGCTCACGCCCTGGTAGCTGGCCAGCCACTGGCGGATATTCTGTGCATTCGGCGTCTTGCGCGCCGTGCTCTTGTCCCAGTCATCGTCATAAAAATTGCTGACGAAGCGGCGGCGGTTGGCGCTATTGCCCAGCGCGCAGGACATCAAGCCCCACGGCGCTTCCATCTCGTCCAGGGCGCGGTTGGCGCCATTGCCGTCGGCCACGACCCGGCGCGCCACGCTTTCAAAGTAACGCGTGCGCGCCCATTCCTTGCCCAGCTGTTTCGGTTTTGGGAGGTCGCCGGAAATATTTTCCACCGCCGCATTGTTCGACGAGGCGACGACCATTTCAAAGCCCGTCAGTTCCGGGCGCAAGCGGGCGATGGTGATCGGGTCGCGCACGCCTTCGAAGGCTACGGCCACCTTGCCGATGAAGGCGTCGCCGGCGCGGTCCAGGCAGGACAGCACGCTGGCGCGGCGCACGATGTTGTCGGCAAACAATTCGCGCAATAACGTCGTCTTGCCCGTGCCGGGCGGGCCGTTGACGGAAAAGATGCCGCGTTCGCTCAAGCCCGTGCGCGCGCCGTGGATGGCGAATTGCTGCATCAGGCTCATGGCGTAGCTGGCGTCTTCCAGCCAGTGGCCGCGGTTCATGTTCGCGGGATTGAGCATGGCGGCCAGTGCCTGGCGTCCGGTCGGGCTGTACAGGTCGATGCGCTCGTCCTGCGCCAGCGGCGTCAGGTAGGCGGCCACGGTCGCGGGCAACTTGCCCCCACGCAAGGCGCGGATGATCTGCTCCAGGTCATCGAGGTAAAAACTGTTGAGGATATCGATCGACGGCTCCACCGCGTCGCCAAAGTCCAGGCTGCGGTTCTGGCTGGCCTCAGCCAGGTCGCCTTCCGCCACAGCCGCGCGTTTTTTGCGCGTGCGCAATTCCAGCACGGCCAGCGGCTGGCCTGCGGACGGGTGGAAACCGGCCCAGTCGCGCAGCAGGTCGGCCAGGGCCGCGATTTCCATGCCGGACAGGGGCGACGAGACATTGCCCGCCTCGTCCGTCACTGTCTGCGGGGCGCGGGCGGCGGCAAAGTTGCGCAGGCTGTCCTGCAGCGCCAGCTGGCTGTCGCTGAAGGCGTCCAGGCTCAGGCCGGACCAGTCCGGCGTGCGGGCGCGGCCCAGGGCCCACGGCAAGGTCGACACGGAGACGGGATCGAACTGCGGCTCGCCCAGCGCATTGAGGTTGATGCGGGCAAAGCACGAGCGTCCCAGCAGCTCTGTTTTTTCTGTCTCGGCAATGTTTTCCGGGCCGTTGGCCGGCGGGCAAGCCTTGTTGATTTCGGCCTTGTCGAACACGCCGAGGAACAGTGAAAAGCCGTCGATCTCGCGGTCGGAAGGGACTGGCCACTGCGTGGCGAACTGCGGCGGCAATTGCGCCAGCTGTTCGCGGTGGAGGAGACGCACGGTGGATTGGTCTTCAACGTCCGTGATTTGATTCAGGTCAAACGGGATAAAGAATTCGATCTTGTGCCAATACTCCAGGATAGCCAGGAGGCGCTGCTGTTCTGCCTGATTCATGATGACCAATATTTTGTAAAGCGAGCGAGGATTGTAAAGCGTATGCGCGGTGCACGTTTTGCACTTTTGTCTATTGCGCGGGCTTTGCCGCAAAAAAAGTGGTATTGGCGGACGAAAAAAAGCCAGGCAGCAACTTCCTGCCTGGCTTTTCCCGTTGCGGTGTTGCCGGGTGTTAAAACTCTGGTATTAACACGGGTGTTTTAAAACTCTTCCCATTCGCTTTCGGCGGCGGCGTTGCTGCGGCGCGCCGGCGCGGCCGCGACGGCCTTGCGCACAGGGGCGGGCTTGGCTGCGGGGCGCGCGATGGCGGGCGCAGCCGCTGCCGGCGTGGCGCGCACAGGCGTCAGCTTGCTGACGCTGGCAACATGGTTGCCGGTTTTAAAGAAGCCCACCACGTGCGCCAGTTCGCCCGCCTGTTCCTGCATGCTTTGCGAGGCGGCCGCCGCTTCTTCCACCAGGGCCGCGTTTTGCTGCGTCACTTCATCCATCTGGGCAATGGCCATGTTGATCTGTTCGATGCCGATGGTCTGCTCGTGCGTGGCGGAGGTGATCTCGCCCATGATGTCGGTCACGCGCACGATGCTGTCGACGATGTCGCCCATGGTCTGGCCCGCTTCATTGACGAGGCGCGAACCCGTGTCCACGTTGGCGACCGAAGCGGCGATCAGTTCCTTGATTTCCTTGGCGGCCGAGGCCGAACGGTGCGCCAGATTGCGTACCTCGGTGGCGACGACGGCGAAGCCACGGCCCTGTTCGCCCGCGCGCGCCGCTTCCACGGCCGCGTTCAAGGCCAGGATGTTGGTCTGGAAGGCGATGCCGTCGATGACGCCGATGATGTCGACGATTTTCTTCGACGAGTCATTGATCGTGCCCATGGTGTCGACCACTTGCGCGACGATGCTGCCGCCGCGCACGGCCACTTCCGACGCGCTTTTCGCCAGCTGGTTCGCCTGGCGCGCATTGTCCGCGTTCTGTTTCACGGTCGAGGTCAGCTCTTCCATGGCCGACGCCGTTTCTTCCAGCGAACTGGCTTGCTCTTCCGTGCGTGACGACAGGTCGAGGTTGCCTGCGGCAATTTCGCTCGACGCCGTGGAAATCGCATCCGTACCGTTGCGCACTTGCGCCACCACGCCCAGCAAGCTCGTGTTCATGGCTTTCAGGGCGCCCAGCAGGCGGCCCGTTTCATCGCTGGAATCGACGACGATGTGCGACGACAAATCGCCCGAAGCGACGGTTTCGGCCACGCTGACGGCCGCATTGATGGGCTGGGTGATCGAGCGCGTGATGATCCAGGCAACAAAAGCGCCCAGCAGCACGGCCACGCTGCCCAAGGTAATCATGGAAGCGCGCGCACTGTTGCTCAGCGTTTCGGCGTCCGTTGCCGCCTGGGCCGCCTGCTCGCCTTCATACGCGACCAGGCTGTCGAGCGCGCCCAGCACGCGTTTCAGGCTCGGTGCCGCCTGCTGCGTCAAAAAGGCGATCGCTTCATCCGTCTGGCCCGCATTGCGCAGCTCGATGACCTTGTTGTTCAGCGGCGCGCCCGATTTCAGGGCCGCGTCCAGTTCAGCCATCAGCGCCGTTTCCTTGTCTGTCGAAATTTTCTTTTGCAGGGTTTCCTTGGCGGCGCCGTATTTCTTGCGTGCTTCGCCGATCTTTGCCAGTTCCGCCTGCACCAGCGCTTCCGTCGGCGCCACCACAATGCTGGTGATCGCCAGGGTAATGTTGCGCACGTTGTCGCTCATGGTATTGGCGGCCGCCATCTTGACGTTCTTGTCGGCCACGATGTCGTGTGTGCGTGCGCTCAGTTGCCCCATGGAGTACAGGCCGACGAGCAAGACGGCCACCAGCAGACCGAGAACGACAGCAAATCCGATCCCGAGCCGGGTGCCGATTTTGAATTGTGTAAGTGACATGATTGCTTTCGTATTGCGGAAGTGAAGGAAAACGTCGACAGGCCAAGGCTACGGGTTTATACGTAAGGGCGGCCAGCCTGTAATTGTTCCTCAAAATTCCGCACTGCAATACAAAAACTTGTATCAAGTCCGCGAAAAGTTTAAAAAATGGTAGCAAATTAAATAAGTTGTCGTGTGGAAACAACGAGCGCGACGCCGGATGCGGGCTTAGTTTTCCGGAAACACGTGCGTGGCGAGGAAGTCGATGAAGGCGCGCAGTTTCGGCGTCAGGTGGCGGCTGCTGGGCCACAGGATGCGAAAGGCGCCGTCGTGCCGGCGGTGCGCGTCCAGCACCGGCTGCATGCGGCCCGCCGTCAGCGCCGCGTGCACGGCAAAGTCGGGCAGGGCGGCGATGCCCAGGCCGCTTTCGGCAAAGTGCAGCAGGGTGTCGACGTTGTTACAGTTGAGCACAGTCGGCAAGCCGGCCGCGTGCAGGGCATGCCACTCGGGCAAGGGCCACGCCTCGACCTTGCCGCTGCTGGGAAACTTGTACAGCAAACAAGTGTGGCGTGCCAGGTCGGCCGGCAGCGCGGGCGTGCCGTTGCGCGCCAGATAGGCTGGCGAGGCCACCAGTTGCAGCTGGAACTGGCCCAGCTGGCGGCTCATCAAACGGCTGTCGGCGCTTTCTCCCGCGCGTACGACGGCGTCATAGCCTTCTTCGATCACGTCGACCCGGCGGTCGCTGAAATCGAGGTCGAGTTCCACCTGCGGATAGGCACGCGCAAAGGCCGCCAGCACGGGATTGAGCAGGCTGCCCACCTGCGGCAGGCTGACGCGCAGCCGGCCTTGCGGCGCGCGCTTGCTGTTCGATAACTCCAGCTCGGCCGCTTCGATTTCGCCCAGGATGCGCCGGCAGCGCTCGAGAAACACGGTACCTTCGCTGGTCAGCGCGATGCTGCGCGTGCTGCGGTGAAACAGGCGCACGCCGAGCCGCTCTTCCAGCCGCGCGATGCTCTTGCCCACGGCCGAGGCGGAAATACCGAGCACCCGGCCCGCCGCGACAAAACTGCGCGTTTCCGCCGCCTGCACGAAGGCCGTGAATCCCGCCAGGTTATCCATGGTTTTCCTTTTGATTGCGGATGTCAACGTCCGCACAGACTGAAACTATAGCCTGTTTTTCTTTGATCGCGTCTCGCTTACCTTGACAGCCTGATCATTTGAAAGGCTACGCCATGATGTACAACTTCTCTCCCTCGGCCTTGGCCGCCCGCATCGACCCCTTGCTCGATGCCGTGCTGCAGCAGCAGCGCCTGGTGGGCGCCGTGGTGCTGGTGCGCCAGCGCGGCCACGATATCTATCGCCGCGCCGCCGGCCAACTGGACCGCGAGGCCGGTACGCTCATGGTGGAAGACGCCGTCTTCCGCCTGGCCTCGGTCAGCAAACCCATCGTCTCCACGGCCGCGCTGGCGCTGGTGGGGCAGAACCGCCTGGGCCTGGACGACCGGGTGGCGCGCTGGCTGCCGTATTTTGCGCCGCGCCAGCCGGACGGCGCCGTGGCGGCGATGACCGTGCGCCACTTGCTCACGCACACGGCCGGGCTCGACTATGGCTTTTTCCAGCCGCCGGGCGGGGCGTATGCACGGGCTGGCGTGTCGGACGGCATGGATGCCTCCCGCATTTCCCTGGAAGACAACCTGCGCCGCCTCGCTACCGTGCCGCTCGCGTCTGCACCGGGCGCGCGCTGGGCGTATTCGATCGCCACCGACGTGCTGGGCGCCGTGATCGAAGCGGTGACTGATCTGCCGCTGGCGCACGCCGTGGCGCAGCTGGTGACGGCGCCGCTGGCCATGCACGACACGGGTTTTATGGCCACGGACGGGGCGCGCCTGGCCGTCGCGTATGCGGACCGCGCAGCGGGAGAAGCCCGGCCGCGCCGTTTGCTGGACGAGGGGGAAGACCATCTGCCGTTTCTCGAAGGCATGGCCGGCTTTACCTTGTCGCCGGCAAGGGCGCTCGACGCGCACGCGTATCCGTCCGGCGGCGCCGGCATGGTCGGCTCCGCCCCCGATTTCATGCGCCTGCTGGAAACCCTGCGACTGGGCGGCGCGCCGCTGCTGCCGCCAGCGCTGGCGCGCCAGATGGGAGCAAACCAGACGGGCGGTTTCGACTTGCCGTTCTGGCCGGGACGCGGCTTCGGCCTGGGGTTCACGGTCTTGACGGACCCGCTTGCCGCCGCCACGCCGGAAGCGGCGGGCAGCTGGCGCATGGGCGGCACGTATGGCCATTCGTGGTTTGTCGACCCGGCGCAGGAACTGTCCGTGGTGGCGTTTACGAATACGGCATTGGAGGGCATGGCGGGGCCCTTCGTGACGGAACTGTGCCAGGCGATTTATGGCAGCAAGGAAGCTGGCGCCAAGGAAATGCCATGACGCGCCCGCACCCCATCGTTTTTCTCGCGCTGGGCCTGTTCGGCGTGTATTGCATCGAGTTTGGCGTGGTGGGCATCTTGCCGATGATCATGCAGCGCTATGGCGTGACGGCCGCGCAGGCGGGTTCGCTGGTGAGCCTGTTCGCGCTGGTGATCGCCGTGGGCGGCCCCTTCCTCGTGCTGCTGGCCACGCGGTGGCGCCGCAAGAGCGTGCTGATCGTCTCGCTGCTCGTGTTTGCCCTGGCCAGCGTGGCCTCGGCGTATGCACCGCGCTTCGGGCTGCTGCTGGCGCTGCGCATCGTGCCGGCCCTGTTCCACCCCGTGTATTTCTCGCTGGCCATGGTGGCCGCCGCCGCCCTGTATCCGCCGCGCGATGCGGCGCGGGCCGGCGCGCATGCGTTCACTGGCACCAGCATGGGCATGGTGCTGGGCATCCCGCTGACCACCTGGATCGCTGCCCAATATGGCTATGAGGCATCGTTCCTCGCGTGCGCCCTCGTCAATGCGCTGGCCGCGCTGGGCTTATATGTGTTCTTGCCCGACACGCCGCGCGAGGCGCCGCTGGCGTATGGCCGCCAGCTGGCCGTGCTGCGCAAACCTGCGCTGTGGTTCACGATCGCCGCCGCCGTGCTGGTGTTTGCCGCCATGTTTGCCGTGTATGCGTATGCGGCCGCGTATCTGCAGCAGGTGGCGGGCTTGTCGGCGCGCCAGACGGGGCTGGCGCTGGTGGTGTTTGGCGTGGGCGGCGTGGCGGGCAATCTGTTCGCGGGGCGCCAGCTGGGCACGCATGTGCTGCGCACGGTCTTGCTGCAGCCTGTGCTGCTGGGGCTGGCGTACTGGCTGTTGTACCGGCATGCGGGCACGGGTATCGGCTGGGCGGCGCTGGCCGTGTTGCTGCTGTTCTGGGGCGCCGCGCATACGAGCGGGCTGATCGTCACGCAAGTATGGCTCAGCAGCGAAGCGCGCGAGGCGCCCGCGTTCGCCATCGGCGTGTATATCGCCGCCATCAACCTGGGCGTGACGCTGGGCGCGCTGGCCGGCGGCATGGCCATCGAGTCCTATGGCATGCCGGGGGCGCTGGCTTGCGGCGCGCTGCTGGGCGGGCTGGCGCTGGCAGCGATTGCCGTGAAAGCGTGGCTGTACCGCCCGCCGTCAGTCGGCAATATGGTTGGGGATGCGAAACAGTAAATCCGTGTCGCCGATGTCCACGCCCGCTTGCGACAGCAAGGTGCTGGCCTGACCCCGGTGATGCGTCTGGTGGTTAAAGAAATGCATGAGCAGGCTGAAAAACTCGCGCCGGTTCGGCCCCTTGCTGTTGCGGTAATCGAGCAAATGGTCGAGGTCTTCTTCGCGGATGGACGCGGCCCAGTCGATGATGAGCTGGTCCAGCCATTGCCGGTGCGCGTGCATGGCGGCAAAATCGTCGGCCGCGAACAGCGGCTGCGTGAGCGACGCGGGCGGCGTGATGGCGCGGATGGGATCGAGCAGGGGGAAACCGGCCGGATGTTTCGCGTAGCGCTGCAGCCACAGCGTGTCGCCCACCATCACGTGGTTCAGGGTGGCCAGCAGGGAGCCGAAAAAGGCGCCCCGCTCGCGCTGCAGCTCGCCGGGCGGCAGGCTGGCCGCCGCTGCGTAGACCTTGGCATTCATCCACTGGTTGTAATCGGCCATCAGGCAAATGTGGGCGCAACGGCTCATGGTGATTCCTCCAGTGGATGAATGCTCTATGTTAAACGGACTTCAGGAACGCGCGTATGCCGGCCAGCAGCATTTCAATGGCCATCGCCGTCAGGATCAAGCCCATCAGGCGCTCGAACGCCGTCATGACCCTTGGACCGAGCGCCCGCTGCAAGCGTTCGGCGCACAGGAAGACGGCCAGCCAGACGACGGCCACGGCCGTCAATCCCGCCACGTGGGCGATCACTTCATTGACTTCATGCGAGGAAAACAGCAGCACGGTGGCCAGGGCCGACGGGCCGGCCAGCGCGGGGATGGCCAGCGGCACGATGAACGGCTCGCCGCCCATCTCGTGGTCGCTATTGCCCGCGTTTGGCTGCGGAAACACCATGCGCATGGCGATCAGGAACAAAATCACGCCGCCGCCGATGCGCAGCGCCACTTCCGACAATTGCAAGGCGTTCAGGAAATGGCGGCCGAAGAACATAAACAGCAGCAAGATGCCGAAGGCGATCAGGCATTCACGCACCACGACTTTCCAGCGCCGCTCGATCGGTACCCGTTTCAGGGCGTTGACGAACAGGGAAACGTTGCCGAATGGATCGGTGACGAGCAAAAGCAGGATAAAAGTCTGGAAGAAATTCTGTGTCATGGTGGTGTGATAGAGGTCAACACCGCTGCCAGGATGGGCGCGGTGCGATAAGGCTTGCGATGATAACAAGCCCGGCGCTTATCGCCCATGATTATTGATGCATAGCAGCATTTTTTTTACGCGGCGATGACTTTTGCCTGGTAAAACGCGGTGGGCGTCGTGCCGAAATGCTTTTTGAACATGGCGGTAAACGCGCTCTGGCTCGTGTAGCCATTGTCCATGGCCACGTCGATGACCTTGCCGCCGCGCGCCAATTGCTCCAGCGCCCGCAGCAGCCGCGCTTGCTGGCGCCACTGGCCGAAGCGCATGCCCGTCTGCTTCTGGAACAAGCGGTGCAGGCTGCGCTCGGTGATCGCCAGTTCTTGCGCCCAGTGCGCCACCGTCAGTTGCTCGCCCGGTTGCTCCATCAGCCGCGCGCAGATGCCGCGCAGGCGCGCGTCCGCAGGCAAGGGCAGATACAGGGGCAGCACAGGCAGGCTGCCGAGTTCGTGCAACAGCAATTGCAGCAGATGCCAGTCGCGGCTGCCTTCCGTAAAATCGGGCGCGATGTCGACGGCGGCCACGATCAGTTGCCGCAGCAGGGGGCTGATGTCGAGCACGCAACTGTGGCCAGGCAGCAATGGAGAATTGGCGCAGTTGACGAACACCGTGCGCATTTTCACGGCGCCGCTCATGCGCACCTGGTGCGCGATGCCGGGTTGCAGCCACACGCCGCGCGTGGGCGGCACCACCCAGCGCCCGCCCTGCGCCTCGATGGTCATCACGCCCTCGATGGCGTACAGCAATTGCGCATGCGTGTGGCGGTGTACGGAAATCACGTGGCCATGCGCATAGTCGACGGCCAGCGCCATGGCGCGCGCCGTGACGGGCAGCAATTCCTGAAAGGCGGGGGAGGTGCAATCCATAAAAAGAGCGTCAGTTTTGCGATAGGTATGGACATCTTAGCGCGAGAAGGCGCGGCGCGCCTGCGGCATGATGGTTCCCCGCAACTATTCCTGGAGCTACGCATGCCTGTGCGCGCCTATCTGTATCCTTTTCTGGCCATGCTGCTGTGGGCCGGCAACGTCGTCGTCTCGAAGCTGGCCGCGTCCAGCATCGCCCCCACGGCCATCACGTTTTATCGGCTGGTGCTGGTCTTGCTGGTGATGACGCCGTTTATCGCCCGTCCCCTGTGGCGCAACCGTCATGCGCTGCGGCGCCAGTGGTGGCAGCTGGCCCTGTGCGGCCTGATGTCGATGGCGCTGTTCCAGAGCCTGTCCTACCGCGCCGCCGAATCGACGACGGCGACGAACATGGCCATCGTCACGGCGCTGGCGCCGCTGATGACGGCCCTGCTCAGCGTGCTGCTGCTGGGCGAGCGCCTGACGGTCGGCATGGCGGCCGGCGGCGTGCTGTCGTTTGGCGGCTTGCTGTACCTGGTCGGGCGCGGCGACGTGCTGGCCTTGCTGCAGCAGGGCGTGCATGCGGGCGATGCGCTGATGCTGCTGGCCTGCCTGAGCTTTGCCCTGTACGGCGTGCTGCTGCGCCGCTGGCGTCTGTCCATTCCCGCCTGGCAAGCTATTTATTGCCAGGCGCTGGCGGCCCTGGTGTGCATGCTGCCGCTGTTTCTGTTGCTGCCGCCCGGCAGCGCCCGGCTGGACGCCACCACCTTGCCCCTGATCGGCTATGCGGGCATCGGCTCATCCATCGTGCTGTCCTACCTGTGGATCGAAGGCGTCAAACTGCTGGGGCCGAATCGCTGCAGCATCTACGTCAACCTGCTGCCCCTGCTGACGGCCTTGCTGGCCATCGTTTGGCTGCATGAAAGCATGCATCTCTATCACCTAGTCGGCGGCGGCATCTCGCTGCTGGGCGTGCTGCTGGCGCAGACGGTGCAGCGGCCGCTGTTTGGCCGGCGTGCTGGGGTGTCCGGCCTTGCCTGATGGCCATGCATAATGGCGGCTTTCGGCAGTGGAGTTGACATGCGGTACACATTTTGGGTGAGCACGATGGCCATGGCGCTGGCCTTGGGTACCCTGGCGCCGGCCCAGGCCGCGCCGCGTTTTTATGAGGGTGCGCCCATGGCCTACGCCAGCGCTGTCGAGCGCCGCGACGGCGGCGTGGTGCTGGCCTTCCTGCGGGAAAATGGCGAGGTCAACGGCTACTATTGCCAGTGCAACGGCATCAGTGAAAAACGCATGAACCTGGACAAGTACGGCCAGGCCAGCATCGAGGCCGTGTTCCAGCTGGATCTCGACAGCGAGGGTGAAACCACGTTCGTGCTCAGCCGCAGTGCTAACAGTGGCGCAGCCTACGGCTTGCATGCCTACCGCTACGAGCGCAGCGGCGGCAAGATGTTCAAGGTGCCGGCCTTGCAGCCCGCGCTGGACGCCATCGTGCGCGGCGCAACAACCATGGACGAGGCGCAGGTGCGCGCCGCGCTGGCCTCCTTGCAGTTGATCGACTACAGCATCGCCTACGCGCCCACGGGCGTGGCCGGGTTTGACGCCATCGAGCATGCGCATGGCAAGCTGGCCGGCTATTTCAATATCGACGGTGAATTATTGCCCGGCAAGCCAGCCGACGCCCCCGCGTTTGCCTATAAAAAGACGTACCAGGAAAAGGATGGCCATTATCTGACCGTCACGTATCTGCTGGGAAAGGGCTGGGAAGGGGGCCGCGCGCCCAGTTATCACATCAAATGGATCACATGGGAAACGCAGCCGCAACGCTTTGCCGGCAGCCAGGACGGGCCATTCATCGAGTACGACGTCAATTGCTGCGTGGGCAGCGTGTTTGCCCGCGGCCTGTATGCGCAGGGCAAGCGCACCGGCGTATGGCATTACGAAGAGCCCAATACCATTCGCTCGTCTGGCGCTTTTGTCGACGACAAGGCCGAGGGGCCGTGGACATATGCAAGCGGCGACGAGACCACCACGGGCATGATGCAGCGGGGCCAGCGCACAGGGCGCTGGGAAGTGCGCCCGGGCGTGGCCGAATGGCGCGCAGCGGACATGCACAGCTACACCGGTTACGACCATTTCGTAAAAGACCGCCTGGACGGCCCCAGCGAGCGCCGCGCCGGTGGCGTGGTGCAATGGCAGGGTAGTTATGTGAACGGCAAGAAGCAGGGCCAGTGGGTGGAACCTGGCGGTGGCGGCAACTATGCCGATGACATCAAACAGGGGCCATGGAAGAAATCGACGCCGGACGGCGGCTGGCAAGTGTTGACCATGCTCAATGGCAAACCCGATGGCAAGCTGGAGCAGTATGCGGCCGATGGCCAGCTGGAACTGGTCGAACATTACCGCCTCGGTGTCCTCGATGGCACGATGGAAAGTTTTTATCCGGATGGCAAGCGGCGTTACCAGGGCACGTTTGCCGACGGCAAGCGCGATGGTGCGGAAACCCTGTTGTATCCCGATGGCGAACTGCCGCAATTTCACCGCAACTGGCACAAGGGCGTGCTGCATGGCGTCAATATCGAGAATTTCCAGAACGGAAAGCCGAAGCAGATCGGTGCCTACAACATGGGCAGGAAAACGGGCCGGTTTCAGTATTTTCGCGACGATGGCCAGCTCATCGAAGAAACCATGTATTAACTAGTTGACTAGCATAAATGGCATTCCCGCGCGACCGCGCACGGCAGCGGAATGCCAGTTCTGCGCAAAAAACATCATCCGCTTGTTACAAATCGTGAAAATCCATACTGGATGTTGCTACTAGTAATCTTTCCCTGTATCTTGCAGTCAGGAAATTAAAAGTACAGGAAACCTCGACCTCGTTGCCCTGTCTTGCACTCCTGACGATATGCGCGGGCCGCCTTCCCCCTGCCGCCGCACACGCCGTATCGACCTGTCCTGAACAATTCACGTGATCCGCCCATCTGGCGTTTGCCGCTATCTCGTCCGGCAGGCGGTGGCACGGTCGCGCCCTTACCAAGGAAAACTGCATGCTGTCGAATATAACAATAAAAATGCGTCTGATCGCTACCATGAGTGTGCTGGGCGTGTTGATCGCCTTGCTGGGCGTGATGAGCATCATCAGCCTGAAATCGGCCAACAACAGCCTCAACGAGGTCTACAGCAATCAGCTGGCCTCGACGCAAGCGATCGGCGAATCGCAAATTGCCCTGGGCCGCGCGCGGTTCACGATGGACCGCGTGATGGTGCACCCGGATGCGCCCGATGCCAAGGATACCCTGGCTCGCGCGGAACAATTTCTGGAAGCGTCCAACAAGTCGTGGAAGGTGTACCTGGCCTTGCCGCAGAGCGCGGAAGAAAAGCGCCTGTCCGACGACATGGACAAGAAGCGCAGCGATTACATGAACAATGGCGTGCTGACCATGAGCAAGGCTTTGCGTGAAGGCAACATCGCGCAAGCGGACGGCTTGATGATGAAAGGGCTGACGCCGCTGTACCGCACCCTTGACCAGGCCGCTGAAACCTTGACGCAATACCAGGCCAGCTCGGCCGCCAAGATGTATGCGGAAAGCCAGTCCAGCTTCCGCACCCAGGTGACCATGGCCATCGGCGGCATGATAGTGGGCGCCTTGCTGACGATTATTTCCAGCTTCTTGCTGCTGCGCGCCATCTTTGGCCCGCTGGACCAGGCCCTGCGCCATTTCGGCGCCATTTCCGACGGCAACCTGGCCAACGACATCGTCATCACGCGCCACGACGAGATGGGCGCGTTGCTGACGGGCTTGCAGAAAATGCAGGAACGCCTGTCGACCACCGTGCGCGGCGTGCGCGACGGCAGCGGCGCCATCGCCACGGCCAGCAATGAAATCGCCTCGGGCAACCTGGATCTGTCGAGCCGCACGGAGCAGCAGGCGTCGAGCCTGGAAGAAACGGCCTCGTCGCTGGAAGAGCTGACCTCGACCGTCAAGCAGAACTCGGACAATGCGCGCCAGGCGAACCAGCTGGCCGTCTCCGCCTCGGACGTGGCGGTGAAAGGCGGCGCACTGGTGGCGCAAGTGGTCGATACCATGGGCACCATCAGCGAGTCGTCGAAAAAGATCGCCGACATCATCGGCGTGATCGACGGCATCGCCTTCCAGACCAACATCCTGGCCCTGAACGCGGCCGTGGAAGCGGCCCGCGCGGGCGAGCAGGGCCGTGGCTTTGCCGTCGTCGCCACGGAAGTGCGCAACCTGGCGCACCGCTCGGCTTCCGCCGCCAAGGACATCAAGATGCTGATCGAAGCATCGGTACAAAACGTGGGTGCCGGCAGCGCGCTGGTCAGCCAGACGGGCACGACGATGGACGAGATCGTGTCCAGCATCCGCCGCGTGACGGACATCATGGGCGAAATCAGCGCCGCCGGCCGCGAGCAGGAACTGGGCATCGGCCAGATCAATCAAGCTGTGGCGGAAATGGATACCGTGACGCAACAAAATGCGGCGCTGGTGGAAGAAGCGGCAGCCGCTTCGGAATCCATGCAGGAGCAGGCGGCGGCGCTGGCCGAGATGGTCAGCATTTTTAAACTCGACGCCAACCACAGCGGCCCGGCAGCGGCCAAGCCTGCCTTGCGCAAGCCTGTCGTGGCCGCCGCCAGCACGGCCTTGAAACGCCCGGCGTTGCGCCTGACGCCAAGCCGTACTGCCTCGGCAGCCGCTCCGGCGCAGCCACGTGCTGCCAAGCCCGCTGCAGACAGCAGCGGCGAATGGGAAGAGTTTTAATCTAGCGGGGTTACAGGGCCACCTTGCTGCCCTGTTCCTGCAATAGCGCCGCCTCGGCCAGGGCCTGGGCGCGCGCTTCCTCTGCCGCCTGTTCGGCTTTCTCCAGTGCATCGTGGCGCGCCTGCAAGGCTGCCCGCGCGCGTACGAAGACGATCTTGATGGCCGCCATCACGGGCACGGACAGGAAGATGCCGACCACGCCACCCAACTGGTCGCCGGCCAGCAAGCCGACGATCACCATCAGTGGACTCACTTCCACGCCTTCGCTCATCAAATACGGGTTGACCACGTAATCCTGGAACAAACGGTAGGCGGCGATAAAGCCGATCAGCCAGAACACGTGCTCGAAGCCGCTGAAACCGGCCACGACCACGGCGATGACGGCCGCCGCCAGCGGACCGGCAAACGGGATGAATTCCAGCAAGGCGGCCGCGCCGGCCAGCAGCAGGCTGTACGGCACGCCCATCAGGGAAAAGGCGATGCTGTAGGAGACAAACGTGGCGATCGACAACAGCAGCAGGGCGCGTACATAGCGCGACAGCAGGATGTCGAGGTCATCGATGATGGCGCCCCAGAGTTTCTTGTTCGGGCGGTTCAGCAGGGACAGCAAGCCGTCGCGCATGTCTGGGCCTTCCTTGATCAGCAAAAAGCTCAGCACGGGCACCAGCACCAGATAGATCAGGTTGCTGGCCGCATGCATGACGGTCAAGCCCAGTTCCTTCGCCAGCGGCATGGCTTGTCCCGTACCGCTGCTCAGCTGCGTCTGCATGAAGGACAGCAGGCGCGCGCGCAAGGGCTCCATGAATTCCGGCAAAGGGATGCGTTCGGCAAAATTATTCCCCTTGAGCAAGGTCGGCAGCTGATCGCTGAGCTTGATCGCTTCTTCCTCGATGCGCGACCCGAAGATGGACCCCAGCACCGCCACCAGCAAGATCACCACGAGGAAGACGATGCCGATGGCGGCCGTGCGCGGCAGGCGTTTCGGGCCATGGCGCTCCAGCAGTCCGATCAGCGGATACACGAGGTAGCTGAAGAAGATGGCAAAGACCACCACGATCAGGGTCGACGAGACCTTGTAGGTGAGAAAGAGCAGGAAGGCGATGAGGAACGCCGTCCACACCATCTTGGCAACACGCAAGTTAAAACCGAACATATGAATTCCTTAGGGCAGGATGCGACGCAAGCGTGGCTGGCTTGAAGGGCAGGGTGGGCAAGGCAGGGATGAGGCCGCGCCGCACGGCCGGAAATCATACCGCAAAATGCCAAAATGCCATGCTCTTGTGCGTAATGGCAATGCTTTCCCTGTTCGCCTTCCTTAATTTTTCCGCCAGATGGCCACGGTGATGAGCACGCTGTCTTTCTTGCCCGGTTCGCGCAGGGTGATCGTGTAGCGGCCGCTCGTATCGCTGCCCGTGAACACGACCTTGTCGTCATGGCCCTGCACTTGCGCGCCTTTGGCCAGCTTGGCATAGGTGTTGAGCACCCAGTGGAAATCGGCATAGCTGCGCAGGGTGATGCTGGCATCGGGCATGGGCTCGTCACCGGCCTCGGCCGCTTCCGCAGGCGTGCGCATGGGCAAACCGCCCAGGCCCGCCGGTGCAATGAGCTTGCCGCCGCTGGCGCTGCTATTCAATTCCGCGTCCGGCAGCAACAGGTGCAGCAAGCTGGGGGGAAAGCCGGGCGGCACGTCGCGCGGCTCCCAGCCGGGCTGGCCGGGAAGAGTGGTGATGTATTCCACCGCAGCAATACTTTGCCGCTGTTCCGGCGCAGCCTGCGCCAGCATGGGCGGCAGTTGCCGCGCCCACACGAGCAGCGGCGCGGCCATCTCGTCCTCCGCGCCCGGCGGTACAAACACCGTCAGCACGGCGTGGGTGGACGGCAGGCAGGCGGGCACGGCATCGCCGATGGCGGCCTGGCAATGACCGTTGACGAGGCCCAGGGCCAACAGCTTGCGTTGCGGATCGAACAGCATGGCGGCACGCTGCGCGCCGTGTGTGTCGGGGTTGATGGACGCCAGCACGGAACGCCCGTCGGGCAGCATGGTGCGCTGGATGTCTTGCAGCGAACGCATGCTGTCGAGTACCTGGAGCGCGATCAGGGTATCGCCCTGCGTGTAGTTGCCGCGCGCATAACCGAGCAGCTTGAAGACGCCGGCGCGAATTTGTGGATGCTCGTTCAGGCTGAGCGGCGGCGATGGCACGGAGACAGGCACGGTGGCGGCCACGAAGGCGGCGTCTTCGGCGGAAACGGCTTGAGCCATGCTGACAAGCGGCAGGCACAGGGCGGCGCACAGTGACAGCATGCGCAGAGTGAATTTTCCTGGGGTGTTCAATGGCTATCCTTGTCGAGACGCCAGGCCGGTCGGCTTGCCGGCATGCGCGCGCCGCGATCTTAGCATTTCAGGAATGAAAAGCTTTCTGCTAAGCTAGTCTATTGAATCACTGCCCCGCTTGCCATGGCCAAGATCACCATTTCCTGCAGTATTCCCGTTGACGATGAGGTCGTGACCGAGTTCTTGCACAAGTACGTGCTCCACTCGCGTGTCGGGGCGGCCAGGAAATTACGCATGGGAGAGAAGGGCTGCTTCTATACGTGTTCTTTATACTTGGAAGACCATGCCAGGGTCAGCCAACTGCTCCGCCGCATGCTGGCCTTCTTTGAGAGCAAGAACATTCCCTTGACCATCCTCAAGATCGGCGCGCAGGACAGCTGGTGCGAGGTGGATCCCGAGCAGCGCGATCCATGGAAGATTGCGCCGCAAGCCTTGCTGGCGCTGCTCGACGCGACGCCGGACGGCGGTATTCAGGCGGCGTTGAACACGTAGCGGTTCTTGCCGTTTTTCTTGGCCTGGTACAAGGATTCATCGGCGCGCCGGTAGCTGTGCGACAAGTCCGCTTCCTTGATCAGTTCCGCCATGCCGATGCTGACGGACACCTTGCGTTCCGGCACGAAAGCCGCCTCGACCGCATCGACCAGCTGCGCGGCAAAGGCGCAGGCCGCGTTCTTTTCACCCACGTAGATGACGGCAAATTCCTCGCCGCCCAGGCGGCCGCACAGGTGCTCGCCCGACAGCCCCGCGATCACCTCGGCGATCCTTTTCAGCACTTCGTCGCCCACGTCATGGCCATGCACGTCATTGATCTGCTTGAAGTCGTCGATGTCGATCATCAGGAAATACGCGGGCGTGCGCGCCGTGCGCTGCAAGGCGCGCGCGCTTTGCGTGAACATGCGCCGGTTATTGAGTCCGGTCAAGCCATCCTTGTAGGCCATCGTCGCCAGCTCGCGCTGGGCGCGGTAGTTATGGATGCGCAAGACGAGAAAATAGATGTTCAGCGCCAGACCGATGATCACGCTGATGGTGACGGCCAGCACGGGCCAATGCTGGTCGGCCTGGCCCGCATGCACGGGAAACTGCCCCAGCCCCAGAATGGCCCACACGCACAGCGACACGCCCAGGTAATACGCGATACCGCTGAAGATGGGCGCCGTCGTCAGGGTGATCATCACGCCCAGCGGCAATACCCAGAAAGCGGGGTCTTCCGTGCCCAGCATCAGCACGCGAAAGCCGAAAGCGATGAACAGCACGCTGATGGTGCCGCTGGTGATGATGGCCTGCAAGGACTTCGCATACACAGTCAGCAGCAGCCCGGCCAGCATGCCCGTCACGCCCAGCGCCGCCTGCGCATGATCGAGCGAGGCGCGCGACAAGGTCAGGCTGAACGTGACCAGCCAGCAAGCCAGGCCAAACGTCAGGATGGCTATCGAAATGAAATGCAGTTCCTTGAAAAAGCGCTGCTGCTGCTCCCGTTCTCCTGAAAAGAACAGGTAATAAAAGGCAGGCGACAGGCTGCGCGAAGTGAACATTGCATTTGTCCAGAGACAACACGCCTTGCGGCAGGGGCGCCTCCCGGCAACGGCAGGCGGCATGACGCGCGTACAAAATTAGTTGCGCTCAGGAACTAGTGTACTGGTTTCTTGGGGGCAGTGGTGATCCGGGCGAGGAAAACGGCGGCCAGTGTCTTCGTGTCGCCACAGTATGAAGGAAGTGCGCTTATTGCTCGATCAACATAGCTACACCGAGGCCATGCCGCAAACCGTCTGGTGTAGCAAGACCAATCAGGATATCGCCGCCAGCATCGTCGGCGTCTTAACGCGATGATGGACGGCAAGTTGGAACAAGTGTTGCAAACCTTTGGGGAAGTGCTGTTGCCGAAGGCGGCTTGATAGCGTCAACATAAAATAAGGATTTCATTATTTCATTTTTCTCCGTAAGTTAAAATAAAACCTCCATTCATTTTAACTTCAGCGAATCTATGCAACGTGGACTCACAGGGACTTACACATCGACCATTGCCGGCGGTGTCGCGTGCCAGGCCTTTGTGCCCTTGCCACTGCCACCAGTGCCGGCGCTGGACTTGAACGGCAAACTGCAAAGCCGCCTGGACGAAGCCCTGATCGCGCTGGGGCGACTCGATGCCATCAGCACGCTCTTGCCTGATGCACGGCTGTTCCTGTACAGCTATGTGCGCAAGGAAGCCGTCATGTCTTCCCAAATTGAGGGCACGCAATCGTCGCTCAGCGACCTAATGCTGTATGAGATAGACGGGCAGCCTGGCGTACCGCTCGATGATGTGCAAGAGGTCTCGTGCTATGTCAAGGCGATGTCGCTGGGGGTGGAACGGATACGGCAAGGGCAGCCCATCAGTTTTCGATTGCTGACGGAAGTGCATAAAGTGCTGATGACGTCGGGCAGGGGCGTGCAGCGCAGCCCTGGCGAATTTCGCCGCAATCAGGTGTGGATCGGTGGCCATCGCGCCGACGAGGCAACGTTCGTGCCACCGCCTGCCAACCAGCTCGCTGAATGCTGGGCGGCACTGGAAAACTTCATCAACGACGTGCCGCAGCCGACTGCCGCCATCATCAAGGCGGCACTATCGCATGTGCAATTTGAAACCATCCATCCCTTCCTGGATGGAAATGGCCGCCTCGGCCGCATGCTGATACCGCTGATACTGGTTGACGCCCGTATTTTGCAGGAGCCGCTGCTGTATCTTTCCGTGTTTTTCAAACAGCATCGTGAAACCTACTACAGCTTGCTGCAACAAGTACGCATCAGCGGCAACTGGGAAGCATGGCTGCTGTTCTTTGCCGATGCCATCGCCGCCACCGCCAATCAGGCCGTCAGCACGGCCCAGGCGCTGACGCAGTTGCTGGCGCAAGACAAGGCACGGTTGGCGGAACTGGGGCGCTTGGCGGGGTCGGCCAGGCAAATTCTTGATGCGCTGTTTGCGCACCCCATCTTGAATATTGCCGCCCTGAGCAAGACCACCGGCTTGACCGCCGCGACGGTGGGCAAGGCACTCGATGCCATGGCAGGTACGCTGGGTATGGTGCAGGAAGTGACCGGCCAAAAACGTAACCGCGTGTATGCCTACGGTGCTTACATCAACATTTTGAATCAGGAAACAAGCTAATGAATAACAAAGATATTATCCAGAAACTCTGAAACCCAGCGACTTGCTGCGCGATGATGCATTGTCGCTGAGACCCCGTCTCGCTGCTGGTGAACGGTGACCTTGCCACGCTGGGGCCGTAGCGCCTAACCATTGCCGCCAATGGCATGTTGAATGCCCACTGAAGACGCGTATGCTGGAGCTGAATACCCTGGTGGATATCTATCCACTCTGCATGCAGGATGCTAACTGGGCTTGTACTTGGCCGCCGCATAGTCATCGATATCAAGGCCGAGGATGGCAGCGGGATTGACCTGGTCATGGTATGCCTACTGGTGTATCGCAATGGCAGGACGGCGCGTTATACGAAGTAGAGGGGAAGCATACGGATTGCTATTACGTTTTGGAGGTCGTAAAAAGCAACTAATTTTGAATGGTTTTAGATTGAGTAATCTTCGATTGGTGTCGTTGTCAACTTCCTCAATCGATCCTCCATAGTCAATGATCTAAGAAATTTTAATATTAACTTGGCAGTTATCATGGTAGGGATTAGAAAAAATAGGGAAAAAATAGGGAAAAATATTCTTTGATCTTTCACGGTACGGTTTATGAAATCAATATCTTTCTCGTTATTTTATTTTATTGTTTTGCAATTGGTTCTATACCATTTTGCGTGAGTGAAATATTTCCTTTTTCCTTGTCGGTCAAATTGTTGAAATCATCCTTTTTGATGGGGGTATAAGTAATTAGAGATGGGGAGTATTATTAGAGCTGAGGATTGAAAATCCTTATGTCGGTGGCTCGATCCCACCCTGGGCCACCAAGATTCTAAGTTGCTGATCTGATTGAGGAATTTTCTTCTCAATTTTTCGGGTGTTCCAAACAGGTATTTCACCTTACATAGAGGTGATTCCTGTGAAATTAGCTCCCCACCTGCTCCGTTCCCGCCACGATATCTATTATTTTCGACTCGTTTTGCCCCAAGTCCTCGCAATTATTCTTGGCCAGCCTAAGCTTAGCCGTTCACTCGCTACCCGTTGTCCGAGAACAGCCAGCGTTACGGGCTACCAACTTTATGGCACAATGCTTCCATTGATTTCCAGACTGGTATGACTCATGACCATTAATCCAAATAGCCTTGATCCCGATTTGTGTGAAGAAACTGATCGTGGAAGTATTGACGGTTAATCAGGACGGTAGCTGTGAGGGATATTGGGATTTGCCTCATGCTAAAGTAGTAAATCGATAACTAGTACGGTGGAAACGGTTTCTTGTTCATATTCATGCTGTACAGGATCTCAGTAGTTTACGAATATCGCGTTTAAAGTTTTGGAACGCTCGATGACAACTTGGCGTACAAGGCACAGGTACCGCTTGAGCTGAAGGCTGATTACCCCCCCCTAGCTCCTTCGGGATAAGTGAAGCTCATAGAAAATATCCAATCGATGCATTTAGACCTGCCCACCCACACCTTTAAACTTATCAACAAACCCAGAAATTTTTTGGAAGACGCTTTGCTTTGTTTTCAGAAATTGCGGATTGAGAGGGCTCATTTTTGGCAGGATGGCGTTAAGTTCCGTGCCATTATCACTGGCAAATTCTCTTTTGAGTGATGTGGCGATATAGCGTCGTGCTGCCTCTGCGTTCAAGTTCTCGGCGTTGATTAGCTCTTCAGTTTCTTGGCGCTGAACGACTCTGGCATACATGTAAAAAGCCTCGATTACACTAGCTGCATCGTCTATCCTGTCCAGATCAGTCTGATTGATAAAGTCCACCACCAAACTTTCTTTTGCACGGGTTCCCAGACTGGCTCGAATCACCCGCCGCACTTCATCCACCAATTCTGATTTGCTCTTGATCTTCTTGTTATGCTCGAAGATCAGCTCCAGGATGTAATCCAGGTTGATCTCCTGCGATTTGAGCAGATCAACCTCAAAGACTACGTCATCCCAGTCGATGGTCGATTTTTCCTTCTCAGCACCAGATTTTTCTCGACGCAACCAGTCCCGTACGTCGTTATAGGTCGAGCGGTAGTCCTGAAGCTTCCGTTCGGCAGGAATCGGGATGGCCTGTAGCACCGTCAGATCGTCATCGCTCAAATAGTGCTTGGCCTTGAACGCCTCCACAGCAGCCGAGTCGGCGATGTCGATGGTTTGCAACTCCTTCAGGCTGGCGAACTCGTCATAGTTCTGTAGTACGTTTTCCACCCGCATATACTCGCCAAACAGCTTGGCAAATGCCTTCTTGTCGGCTTCCTTTTCGATGGCTGCAGGGTTAGGAAACCGTTGCTCTAACTCTCTCACCACGTCCACAAATCCACGCCTTGCCTCACCGGTCACTAAGTCGGTGAAGCCTTCCATGTATTCCTTGTAGCTTTTCTCAAGCACGACGTTCTTGGTGTTCTTGTCACCGAACAAGGTGATGGCATCAACCGTGGCCTGCTCCAAGTCACGGAAGGTGACGATGTTGCCGAAGGTCTTGGTGGCGTCAAAGATGCGGTTGGTGCGCGAATAAGCTTGCATCAAGCCGTGGTAGCGCAGGTTCTTATCCACAAAGAGCGTGTTAAGCGTGGGGGCATCAAAGCCCGTCAGGAACATGCCCACCACGATTAGCACGTCAATCTCCTTAGCTTTGACTTGCTTGGCCAGATCACGGTAGTAGTTCTGAAAGCCATTGCTGTCCACGCTGAAGCTGGTCTTGAACAGCGCGTTATAGTCGTCGATGGCCGCACTCAAGAACTCCTTGGCACTCGTGTTCAGGGCGGACACATCAAAGCTTTCATCCTGGATATCGCCAATCGCATCCTGTTCTTCGTTGGCAGCGAACGAGAAGATGGTGGCCACCTTCAGTGGCTTGTCACTGTTCTTCTGCAGTTCCCTGAAGCATTCGTAGTACAGTTTGGCTGCATCCACGCTGCTGACTGCAAACATGGAATTGAAGCCCTTGTTGCCTGCGTTCAGGCGACGGGTCTTCTGCCGGAAGTTGTTGACGATGTACTGGGTAATTTCACTGATACGGTCAGGGTGCAATAAGGCTTGCTTGTTCTCTGCCGCACTTAGCTTCTTCTCATCCTTCTCGGTTTCGATGGCCTTGAACTGCGGGCGCACATCATTGTAGTCTACCTTGAACTTCAGGACCTTCTCGTCGCGGATCGCATCGGTGATCACATACGAATGCAGTTCACGGCCAAACACGCTGGCAGTGGTCTCTGCACCCAATGCGTTCTCCGGAAAAATTGGCGTGCCGGTAAAGCCGAACTGACAGAATTTCTTGAACTTCTTCTTCAGATTCTTCTGTGCTTCACCGAACTGGCTGCGATGGCACTCGTCAAAAATGAACACCACTTGCTTGCCGTAGATGGGCAAGTCAGTCTCAGTCTTCATCAAGTTGTTGAGCTTCTGGATGGTAGTGACGACGATCTTGTTGTCGTCCTTCTCCAAGTTGCGCTTCAGGCCCGCCGTGCTGTCCGAACCATTCACGCTGTCCGGCGAGAAGCGCTGATATTCCTTCATGGTCTGGTAGTCGAGATCCTTGCGGTCAACCACGAAGAACACCTTGTCAATGAATTCCAGCTCGGTGGCCAGGCGTGCCGCCTTGAAGCTGGTCAGCGTCTTACCCGAACCGGTGGTATGCCAGATGAACCCGCCACTTTCCGTATTGCTCCAGTTCTTGGCCTGATCGCTGCTTCTGATCTTCCACAAAACGCGTTCCGTGGCTGCAATCTGGTAGGGACGCATAACCAGCAGCGTGTTGCTGACATCGAACACTGAGAAGTGCAGCAGCACATTGAGCAGCGTATGCTTCTGAAAGAAGGTAGCCGTGAAATCCTTTAAGTCCTTGATCAGGGAGTTATCTGCCTTCGCCCAGTTCATGGTGAAGTCGAAGCTGTTCTTGTTACGCTGCGTGGTGTTGGCGAAGTAACGGCTGTCGGTACCATTGGAGATCACGAACAGTTGCACGTACTTGAACAAGGAATTCGCGCTGTTGAAGCTCTCCTTGCTGTAGCGGTGCACCTGGTTGAAGGCTTCACGGATTGCCACGCCACGCTTCTTCAGCTCCACCTGTACCAGCGGCAGACCATTGACCAGAATCGTCACGTCATAACGGCTGGCATGACTGCCTTTCTGCTCAAACTGCTTAATTACCTGCACCTTGTTGCAAGCAATGTTTTTCTTGTCCAGCAGGTAGATGTTCTTTATACGACCATCATCAAAGACAAAGTCGTGGATAAAGTCGTCATGAATCTTGCGAGTTTTCTCGACGATGCCATCACTTGGTTTGTCCAGCCAACTTTCCACAAAGCGCAGCCATTCGCTGTCTGTAAACTGCACGTTATTGAGCGCTTGCAGCTGGAAACGCACATTTTTTAGCAAGGCGTCGGGCGTGTTCAAACCGGACAGGTATTCATAACCCTGGTTTTGCAAATCTTGAATGAACTCACGCTCCAGATCCCCTTCACTCTGGTAGCTGTCTGCAACTTTCCACTCTTGGGTGTATTTTTCCAGAACGATGAAATTGCTGGATTCAGCAATGGGTTTCATGTAATCAACCATTTTGTTGTCCCTGCTGCCAGTAGCCAAAAGTGTTGAGATTTTCCATTAACCTAGCAACCATTTCCTTTTCCGGTTGTGTCGGTTCGGCTATCTGTTCGATGGATAAGGTGTTGTGAGTATAAAAGTGCATGATTCGATTTGCGTATGCCTTCTTATCACCAGGCAACAAATCTGTCCAACTTCGGAATCCTAGAAAGCTGGCGGTCTTCTCATACAGATTGCGCAACAATGCGAAGTGGTATCGCTGAATGCTATTTTCAACCACTGCCTGTTCGATCAGATTCTTGATGTGAAGGTGATATGAAAAGCTCTTGTTTGAATCGCCGAACTTCTCCTCCAAAGCAAAGGTGCCGTCATCAAAACGACTCAAAATCAATCCACTCTTAGCACCGACCTCGTTGTAGAGCACGTTGTAGAAGGACTGGCTATGAGTAGACACGATAAACTTGACCTCTGAGGCACTCGATTTGATCAGTTGCCCCAGATTTACGGCCAGCTGAATCAGATGATTCTCATCCAGTGAACTTACCGGATCATCAATAAATACATACTCAAGCTCATTGAAGTTGGCTGTTTCTCGATCACTTGGCTCGGCAACATTAAGCACACCAACCACCAGCTCAAGCAATGTGTAGAAAATACTCCAGATAAAGTTGCTTTCCTCACCTTTGGATATTTTCAGTTTTCCAGAATGCGTGGCGTCACCGCGCTCCATCGTGAACGTGACTTCCGAGAACGCTTTGATAGTGATCTGGGTACCGCCATCGCCTTCTTCTGTTCGCTCGGTATTGAAGTGTGGAGTCAGCTTGTCGTGGGTGTAACGCTGGAACGTCGTGATAACGTTCATATCCTGACCTTGATCCATCAGCACCCAATCCGTGAAGGTGTTGGCCTGAATTCTCAGTTTGGGCTCGGCGTCACCGTCTAAGTCGTTATCCCAGTAAAACAAATCTTCCGTGAAGGCGCTGTAATACAAGATTTTGTTACGTGAAAGCTCACCTTGGCTGGCTTCTTCACCTTCGGTTTTAGGCGCAACCAGCTGCTTTAACTCTCGCGAGAGGCGTGTCTTGCCCGTGCCGTTAAACGCGTAGATAAGTTGCACCTTCTTGTTGGCGGCCTTCAGCTGCTGGGCGATTTCCTTAAGCGTCTTACTCATATTATGCAGATACCTCTTCCGGCTTTGGGAAGCTAAACAGGAGATTACGATAGTACGCATATTGCTTCTTACGCAATTCGATTTCGCGTGGCAATCCTTCGCTGATCGAATTAGTCAGGGCATCGAACTTATCGAGAATGGCGGCAATGCGAGCTTGTTCGGCAAGCGATGGAGTGGGTATCGGAAAATTTAAAAACATTGGTCTACGAAGTGAGGTAACAGATGAACTCACCGATGCTTTCTGTATGTACACATAGAAATATGATCTTATGCAGTGATATACAAATCGGGGATGCATCATTTCACGCGGAACGATACGGTATGCTCGTTGATGCAGCGCATATTTACCTTGGGCATAATGAAATACTTTTCCTACACCTGCACCATCCCCTGCAGTGATGATCGCAGTTTCATCAAAATCAAACTCGTTTAGTCTTAACGGCGCACGACCGCGGGCATAAAAAATATATTCGCCATCGTCAATGGAGTCTTGAGTATCATGACTACCCGTGCCAATTGTTGCCACATCCCCAAGCGTCTTCCACTCCACGCTCCCATCTTCAAAATGCAACAACTGATCACGATAGTAATTGTATTGTTTTTTTCGGACGGTAAGCTCGGTGGTAAGCTCAGTGGTAAGCTCGGTAAACGCGTCCAGGATGCTGACAATTTTGGATTGGATTTCAAGCGATTTTTTGGGGTTTTCTGGGCAAGGAATGGGGATACTTATTTTCGCCATGTCAGCGGCAGAAACATCGATCACCTTTGTTCCTTTTGCATACTTTCTTTTCTCGCTTGAAAACACTTCTGTCTGGGTGAAATAGGCAAAGTATTTACCCAAAATACACTCGCCTGGTTTAAAGACGGTTGCATGACCGCCGGTGACAGCTTGTATCTCGCCAAGATACACCAGTGCCTTACCCACATCTTCAAGGTTTTCGCTTGTATTTGTAATTACAACATCACCTTTTTCAACTTTTCGTAGTTGTTTAGCGAGCTCTGGCGAAACGAAGGATTTTGTTTTAATGGTAGATAGATCGTAGTAAGTATAAATCTGGCCGTAGTGAATGGCGGGAACGCCTGATTCCGTGAAATCCTTCTTCTGCAATCCGTTGCCGCGAACCAACTCACCAAGCTCACTCAGTGCCTTCCACTCCACCTTAACACCATCTAGCAGTTTCTCCATAAAGCTCAAGCTGCTCATGCTTTCAGCTCCTCTCCTTCAATCTCAGCAACAATCGCATCGATGTCTTTCCGTAGTCGGTCGATTTTAGTAACTGTAGTCATAAGCTCGGCATTGATCTTGGTAATGTCCACTACCTCGCGGTTATCCCTGGCTTCGATATAGCAGCTGACAGACAAGTTGTAGTCGTTGGCAGCGACGGTATCAAGACTTACCGCTTTGGCGAAGTGATCAACATCTTTCTTGCTATCAAACACCTGCATGATCTGCTGAATGTGCCCAGGATTTTTCTCGTCGTCGTTATCAATGAGGATGTTGTTATTAATTTCTTTCTTGAACAGCCCGCTGGCATCAATGAACTGGGTATTGGTGTCTTTCTTGTTCTTCGCCAGCACCAGAATATTCACGGAAATCGTGGTGCCAAAAAACAAGTTAGGTGCAAGCGAAATCACCGTTTCCACATAGTTGTTATCGACCAGATACTGGCGAATTTTCTGTTCGGCACCCCCGCGATAAAAAATTCCCGGGAAGCAGACAATAGCAGCTCTACCTTTGCTTGAAAGGTAGCTAAGAGCATGCAGCACAAAGGCGAAGTCTGCCTTGGACTTTGGAGCTAGCACGCCCGCAGGCGCAAATCGGTCATCGTTAATCAGGGTGGGATCATCCAAGCCGATCCACTTGACCGAATACGGTGGGTTAGAGACGATGGCATCGAACGGTTTGTCATCCCCAAAATGCGGATCTCGCAGAGTGTCGCCCAGCTGGATGTTGAACTTGTCATAGTTGATGTTATGCAAGAACATGTTCATCCGAGCCAGGTTATATGTGGTGTGGTTGAGTTCCTGCCCAAAAAATCCATCTTCGATGATGTGAGCGTCGAAGTGTTTTTTTGCTTGAAGCAGCAACGAGCCTGAGCCGCAGGCTGGATCGTAAATCTTATTGACGCTAGTTTGCTTGTGCATTACAAGCTGGGCGATCAACTTGGAGACATTCTGCGGCGTGAAAAACTCACCGCCTGATTTACCTGCATTCGCAGCATAATTCGAGATAAGAAATTCGTAGGCATCGCCAAACAGATCAATGTGGCTGGCATCGAAGTCGCCGAAATCCAGTTCAGCCACGCCCTTGAGCACGGCAGCCAAGCGAAGATTTTTGTCCTTCACCGTGTTACCGAGGCGGTTACTGGTGGTGTCGAAATCGGCAAACAAGCCTTTGATGTCGTGCTCCGAAGGATAGCCGTTGGCGGAACTTTCGATGTCAGAAAAAATGGCAGCTAGATCGGTATTCAGACTTTCGTTGTTATTGGCTTTGGCGCTCACATTGACAAACAACTGGCTGGGGTAGATAAAGTAACCCTTGGTTTTGATGGCATCATCTTTAGCCCCTACAATGTTCTCATCATCGTCATTCATTGCAGCGTAGTCCACTGACGCATCGCCACCGGTAATATAGTCCGTGAAGTTCTCACTGATAAAGCGATAAAACAGAGTACCGAGCACGTACTGCTTGAAGTCCCAGCCATCGACTGCACCACGGACATCGTTAGCGATAGCCCAAATCTGGCGTTGCAGGGCGGCACGTTGTTGACTACTGGTCATTAATTTATTCCTATTTCAATACAATTTTTTGCTCATTCTATCTTAGGAGTACAGAGGGCTCGGATTGAGCGCTTCGTGATCGCTTTCGGATGCCGCTCAAGCAATACCCTGATCATCACTTTAGAGCTCTTTCCTCTTGTTTTCGAGAAAAGAATTTAGCCACGCTGCGACGCCGCAAGCGATTGAACAGATAACCGTGATCTAAAGGTTGTTTAAGTACAACCCGGACGCTGTGGACAGGGTGATCCTCTTCTCTTGGATATGTGGTGGCCGTGTAGTCCATGTCCTTGACGGCAAGACCTGCTTCTTCCAAGTGCTGATCGGCGATGACCTTGAAGTGCTGCATGAAATCGCCCGT
The DNA here is from genome assembly GCF_001758725.1 of Janthinobacterium sp. HH106. NCBI lineage: Bacteria > Pseudomonadati > Pseudomonadota > Betaproteobacteria > Burkholderiales > Oxalobacteraceae > Janthinobacterium > Janthinobacterium sp. HH106. The sequence goes on from NZ_LRIC01000066.1 coordinate 72,164, forward strand.
AATCCCGTAGGACTTCTTCGCCCCTTTATCGTCGATCTCGATCCTGAATTTACTTGCCAGAATTTCTGGAATGATCTTTTCCAGTAAGCCGATCAGGGTGTAATCCATCATCGGCTGGGCCTGCCCAACGAAATGGGCCATACGCCAGGCTGCAATGATGAACGTGATCAAGTCGATGCACCACAGCATACGAGCACAACAATCCGAAGGACACGCTCAAGCACTTCTGCACAGCCATCCTGTGCTATCAGGGCAAAGTAGTAAATGGGCGCCATCGCCTCCGTGCCTGCACCGAGCTTGGCATCGTACCACGCTACGAAGACTTTCCGCAGCCAACGATGCTGAAATGTAGACTACGGTGGTTAGCATCAATTTGCATCGCCGCTACCTGGATGTCAGCCAACGTGTGCTGATTGCAGCCCGCCTTTGCAATACTGGACTGGGAACGAATCAGCATACCGCCGGGGCGGTATCCCAGCAGCAGCTTGCACAGGATCTGAACATCTCCACCGATTCGATCTCCCTGCTGGCAGAAGGTTTGCAAGTAATGAAGGCATGGGGCTTCACTTTAAGACCAGTGCGGTCTGGGGCACTTAGTTATCTCTCAATTGCCGGGCCACGCACGAAGAGAAACGTGAGCTTGGATGAACTCGGGGATATGGTCGAGCCAATGCGGGGCCGTCTTGTCATCAAGCTCGACACCTATGCATTTAGCGTCGTGTTTCACGGGAGACGACGACCGCTCTGCCAGTGCTCAGGTGAGTCTGCACCATCTCGAAAATGGCCTTTGATTGGTCGCTTCTACTGCCAAGCCATCCGCCATGCACGTGATCCGAAAATTGAGAATTCGTTAAGTAGCGCGGAGCTCCCTTAAACGAAATGCGTGTCCCATTTTGTGGCCCCTTTGGCCCACCTGGTCCGAGCAAAAAGCGAACATACTCCCGGGAGCAATACATACCTTTTACAAGCTCTCCCGTGGCTGCCTGAATCCCACGATTTGGTACGAATTTGAAAAAAAATCCGTCATCGTTTAGACGAAAATGTTTGTGTTGCGATGCAGTGCTTTGAACTTTCGTTGATATATAAAATTGGTCCATTCGATCCAATTCTGCATGGATATTACTATCCTGGCGATACACCATTTCCCCATTTTCATCTCGCATTAACTTGTATTGAACGAGAGTGAACATGTCAAAAATGGAGTTGTAGTAGATCAGGTCTACCCCCATCGTCGTTTCCAATGAATTGCGATTCGCGTAAACAACATCCAGTCGTCGATCACCCAGATTAAAGGTGGAACCGCCGAGTTGATGCAGCGCTGTGGCCCCTTGCCAGTTCATAAGATCGTGTTGAAGTGCGGACTCCTCCTGTATATACCGACTAGGCAGCCCGAGTAAGAATGACGATTCGTCAGCGGGCTTTAAGGTACCAGTTTCGCCGTCAGCGTTCAGGACGACATCCGTTTCAACAGGCGCCCACTGACTCAGCACTTCTTCACGCAGTCCGGTGCCGCCAGAAAATATATCTAGCGAGATACCAATAGCCTCTCGCTCCTGCAACGCGACCTCAGCAGATGGACCGCTGAGTCGCACCCCCGAAAGACGCTGAAGAGATAAAACTCTGTCGATTTCAGCCGCAATATGTGGACGAAGTTCTTTAAGCGCAATGATCAAGGAATGCCATGTGGCTGTCGGAAACGCGCCCCCCACACCACTAGATGCGCGAATGAAATGTGATTTTATTCCTGCGCCCAACCGGGCGGTGATATCTGAGACTTGGATACCTTCCAGGCCAACAAACGAAGTGAACTCGACGCGCTGTTTTGCAGTGACAACCGTCTTGCCTCGTTTAGCTAGACAAATATAGTCAATGGTTGACTCCGAAAAACCGAGCAACGCGACGCAAACTTTGCCGACACTCCAGTCGCGAATGCTCAATGCATCTGAAAACGTAGTAGGAATACCAGAAGATCCTTTATCAAGTACTTGTTCGAGTCGAGCCTCGTCAAAGTAGACTAAAAATCCTTCTTTTTTAGATGTCATTATTTTTCGTCCTTTGATATTCAGTCACCGAAAATCACGACCTGAGTCTCCGGCCGCACGCAACAAGAAGCTACCTGGAAACGAAAAAGCCCACGAATCAAAATTCGAGGGCTTTTTTATCAATTATGTTGCGGGCCACACGCGCTATCGAGACGCCCCGTTGAATAAAAATCTCAATGGTTGCGTCTCAAAATATCAGATTATGGGTTCTGCCACAAGTCGCAGTTACACGTCGATATTGCCCGCGCGCAGCGCGTTGTTTTCGATGAAGGCGCGGCGTGGTTCCACGTCGTCGCCCATCAGGGTCGTGAAGATCTGGTCCGCCGCAATGGCGTCTTCGATCTGCACTTTCAACAGGCGGCGCACGGTCGGGTCCATTGTCGTTTCCCACAGCTGGTCCGGGTTCATTTCGCCCAGACCTTTGTAGCGCTGTTTCGAGACCGTGCGTTCGGCTTCGTCGCGCAGCCATTGCATGGCTTGGTGGAAGTCGACCACGGCGATTTCCTTCATGCGCTCGCCTTCGCCGCGGCGGACAAACGCGCCTTCGCCGATCAGGCCTTCGAAGGTGGCGGCGCCGCTGCTCAGCACGGCGTAGTCCGGGCCTTGCACGAAGTCGGCGTCGATGGCGCTGACTTTGATGTTGCCGTGGTGCATGCGCTCGATGCGCAGCATGTGTTTTTCCGACAAGTCGTCGGAACGCACATGCACTTTCACGGCGCTGTCGTTGATGGCCGTCTGCAGGGCCAGGGCGGAGGTTTCCGCCAGGTCCAAGGTCGACAGGTCCAGCTGTACGCCCGTCATGATGGCCGTCAGGGCGGCGCGGTCGATGACGCGCGTCAGACGCGTCATGATGGTGTTCGACAGGTTGAACTTGCGCACCAGTTCCGTCAGGGTGTCGCCGGAAATGCCTTCCGCGCCTGTGCGCGGCACCAGCACGGCCGTGTTCAGCGCCACCGTCATCATGTAGCTTGCTTCTTCGGCGTCATCTTTCAGATAGCGCTCGTCGCGGCCTGCTTTCACCTTGTACAGCGGCGGTTGCGCGATGTAGATGTGGCCGCGCTCGACCAGTTGCGGCATCTGGCGGTAGAACAGGGTCAGCAGCAGGGTACGAATGTGGGCGCCGTCGACGTCCGCATCGGTCATGATGATGATGCGGTGGTAGCGCAGCTTCTCGACGTTGAATTCGTCCGGTCCGATCGAGGTGCCGAGGGTGGCGATCAGGGTGGTGATCTGCTCCGACGACAGCATTTTCTCGAAACGGGCTTTTTCCACGTTCAAGACTTTACCGCGCAGCGGCAGAATCGCCTGGAACTTGCGGTCGCGCCCCTGTTTTGCCGAGCCGCCTGCCGAGTCACCCTCGACGATGTACAGTTCGCACAGGGCGGGGTCCTTTTCCTGGCAGTCGGCCAGCTTGGCCGACAGGCCCAGGCCGTCCATGATGCCTTTGCGGCGCGTCAGGTCGCGGGCCTTGCGGGCCGCTTCACGGGCACGTGCCGCTTCGACGATCTTGCCGCAAATGATCTTGGCGTCGTTCGGTTTTTCTTGCAGGTAATCGGCCAGGGTCTTGGCGACGATCTCTTCGACAGGACCGCGCACTTCGCTCGATACCAGCTTGTCTTTCGTCTGCGACGAGAATTTCGGTTCCGGCACTTTTACCGACAGGACGCAGGTCAGGCCTTCGCGCATGTCGTCGCCGCTGATTTCCACTTTCGCCTTCTTGGCGAACTCGTGTTCATCGATGTATTTGTTGATCACGCGCGTCATGGCCGCGCGCAAGCCCGTCAGGTGGGTGCCGCCGTCGCGTTGCGGGATGTTATTCGTGAAGCACAACACCTGTTCATTGTAGGCATCGTTCCACTGCATCGACACGTCGACCGAGATGTTCGTGTTCTGGTCCGACAGGCGCTCGCCCGTAGCCTGGAAAATCGTCGGGTGCAAGACCGATTTGGCCTTGTTGATGTATTCGACGAAGCCGCGCGTGCCGCCTTCGAAAGCGAAGATTTCTTCCTTGCCCGTGCGCTGGTCGGACAACTTGATGTTGACGCCATTGTTCAGGAAGGACAGTTCGCGAATGCGCTTGGCCAGGATTTCGTAGTGGAATTCCACGTGCGTGAAAATCTCTTCGTCGGCCCAGAAGTGCACGTCGGTGCCGCGTTTGTCGGTGTCGCCGATGACCTTGATCGGGGAGGTGGCGACGTCGCCGACCATGACGATCTGGCGGTCTTGCGGCACGCCGCGCACGAATTCCATGTAATGGACCTTGCCGTCGCGGCGGATGGTCAGTTTCAGCAATTTCGACAGGCCATTCACGCAGGACACGCCCACGCCGTGCAAACCGCCCGACACTTTATAGGAGTTCTGGTCGAACTTGCCGCCCGCGTGCAGTTCCGTCATGACGATTTCCGCCGCCGAACGCTTCGGGTCGTGCTTGTCGTCCATTTTCAGGCCGGTCGGCACGCCGCGGCCATTGTCGGTGATCGAGATCGAATTGTCGCTGTGGATGGTGACGTGGATTTCCGTGCAGTGGCCGGCCAGCGATTCATCGATGGAGTTGTCCAGCACTTCGAATACCAGATGGTGCAAGCCGGTGCCGTCCGAGGTGTCGCCAATGTACATGCCCGGGCGTTTGCGTACGGCTTCCAGGCCTTCCAGGATCTGGATGGAGGAGGCGCCGTATTCTTCCGTTTTGGCCTGGATCGGGGTGTCTTGTGGATTCTCGGACATGGACTGCTTTCTCAAATAACGATTGCTGATTGATTCGGGGCTGCTGGCTGATGACCGCAGGTCGGATTAGCCGGAACGGCGTAACCCGACAGACGGCGCTCAGCATGTCGGATGACGCTGCGCTCATCCGACCTACGTCACTGCTGTGGTCTTTAGATCCGCATCGGCATGACGACATACTTGAAGTCGGCATTGTCCGGGATGGAGATCAGGGCGGACGAGTTCGAGTCGCCCAGCGCGATATTGACGTATTCGCACTTCAGGTTGTTCAGCACGTCCAGCAGGTAGGTCACGTTGAAGCCGATGTCGACGGAGTCGCCGCCGTAGTCGATTTCCAGCTCTTCGACGGCTTCTTCCTGGTCCGCATTGGTCGAGCTGATCTTCATGCTGCCCGGGGTGATGATGCAGCGCACGCCCTTGAACTTGTCGCTGGTCATGATGGCGGCACGTTGCAGCGAGCGCAGCAGTTCATCGCGGCCGATGGTGAAGTCGTTTTTGTAGCCTTTGGGAATCACGCGCGTGTAGTCGGGGAACTTGCCTTCCACCAGCTTCGAGATCAGCTCGATGTCGGCAAAGGTCAGTTTCACCTGGTTGGCGGCGATGTCCAGCTGCACCGGCTCATCGTTCTCTTCCAGCAGGCGCTGCAGTTCGATGATGGTCTTACGCGGAATAATGACTTCCTGGCGCGCGAACGTCTGCTCGGTGGCGACCTGGCAAAACGCCAGGCGGTGGCCGTCGGTGGCCACGGCGATGACATTATTACCATCCAGAACCAGCAGCAAGCCGTTCAGGTAATAGCGGATGTCTTGCTGCGCCATTGAGAAATGCACCATGTTGAACAGGTGCTTCAGCGTTTTTTGGGGCAGGGTGACGGACGCGTTGTAGCTCTCCGCCTGTTGCACGGTTGGAAACTCTTCCGCCGCCAGGGTTTGCAGGGCGAAGCGCGACTTGCCCGTTTGCACGGTCAGGCGCTTGTTGAGCAGGGTCATCGTGACGTCGCCCGATTCGGGCAGGGCGCGCAAAATGTCGAGCAGCTTGCGCGCGGCCACGGTGGTACCGGTGACGTCCGCGCCGGAACCGATTTCCGCGTGCGTGGTGATCTGCACTTCAGTGTCGGTCGACAGGAAGGACACATTTTCACCGTCTTTGCGGATGAGGATATTGGCCAGAATCGGCATAGTGTGCCGACGCTCGACAATACCGCTCACGATCTGCAGTGGCCGGAGAAGGGTATCTCGGGTGGTTTTGACCAATTGCATATTTATCCTCAATGTATAGGTTGAACAGTACGACGTTTAACGTATTAATTTAACAATTCTTGCCATAGGGAGCCCCGACAGACCGGCTGCGGTGCCCTCCCAGATGATAAGGGTAAAGCACGTTTTGAGCCAGTCTTGCCCAGTCGTGCTTGCAACGCCTGACAAAACCGTAGCGAGCGGCAGTGAGTCGTGGCCGAGACGCGGAGCTGTGCTTTAGCACAGTGAGCATCGGAGGCCGCGAATCGCGACGCGCAGTAGGTTTGGTCAGGCGTTCTTAGCCTTTCAATGTTTGCTCCAGTACATGCAGTTCATGGTTGCATTCCGGATTCTTGGTGCGGTCCAGCGCGATCTTGCGCACGGCATGCAGCACCGTGGTGTGGTCGCGGCCGCCGAACAGCTCGCCGATTTCCGGCAGACTCTTCTGTGTCAATTCCTTGGCCAGGTACATGGCGATCTGGCGCGGCCGGGCGATATTCGCGGGGCGGCGCTTCGAATACATGTCGGCCACCTTGATATTGAAGAAGTCGGCCACCGTTTTCTGGATGTTTTCCACGGAAATCTGGCGGTTCTGTACCGACAGCAAGTCCTTCAGGGCTTCCTTGACGATATCGATGGTGATGTCTTTGCCATGGAAACGCGAGTACGCCAGAATTTTGCGCAGCGCGCCTTCGAGTTCGCGCACGTTCGAGCGCAGGTGCTTGGCGACAAAGAAGGCCACGTCGTCGGAGAAGGTCACGCCTTCCTGCTTGGCTTTTTTCAACAGAATCGCCACGCGCATTTCCAGTTCCGGCGGTTCGATGGCCACCGTCAGGCCCGAGTCGAAGCGCGAAATCAGGCGGTCGTCCATGCCCGTGATTTCTTTCGGATACGTATCCGAGGTGATGATGATCTGTTTCTTCGCAGCAATTAATGCCTCGAACGCATAGAAAAACTCTTCCTGCGTGCGGCTCTTGCCGCCAAAGAACTGGATATCATCGATCAGCAGCATGTCGAGCGAGTGATAGTAGTGCTTGAAATCGTCGAAACCCTTACGCTGGTAAGCGGTCACTACGTCGCGAACGTACTGTTCCGCGTGGATGTAGCGGATCTTCGCGCCCGGATTGTCGGCCATTACTTGGTTGCCGATGGCATGGATCAAGTGGGTCTTACCCAGGCCGACGCCGCCGTAGAAGAACAGCGGGTTATACGACACGCCCGGATTGTTCGCCACCTGGATGGCGGCGGCGCGCGCCAGCTGGTTGGCCTTACCGGTCACGAAGCTGTCGAAGGTCAGGTCGGTGTTGATGCGGCTCTGCTCGCGGCGCGGCGCGGCGCCGATGCTCAGTTCCGGCACGCTGGGCTGCGGCTCCGCCGGGCGGGCGCTGGGCGCGCCGCCATTCGGATCGCTGGCCGGGGTGCTGGCGGTGACTGGCTTTTTCGGCAGGGCCAGGCGCGGGTCGAGCACGAACTGCACTTCCGTCGGCGCTTCGAAATACTGTATGGCCAGCGCCGTGATGCGGCTGGCGAACTGGGTCTTGACCCAATCGAGCTTGAAGCGATTGGGCGCAGCAATGCGCAGCTTGCCCTCTTCGTAATCGAGAGGGATAAGCGGTTTGATCCACGCACTGAATTGTTGCGGTGTCAGCTCCAGTTCCAACTGCGCGGAACAGGCCTGCCAGAAATTATCCATGTATGTCTATGTGAAAAGGTGTGGGAGGGCGTATCGATTCTGCCCTGCGGTCACCGTGTTGCAAGGCCGGCGTCGCGCGAGGGCTCGCCACACGTAACGCGCTATTCTACTCCCGACTGCCAAAGTTATCCACAGGCACGACGCTTATTTTTGTGTGGCGGGGTGGGGCGCCATGTGTATAAGAAGCGACTTATCCCCCGGTTATCCCGTCACAGGCAGTGCTGGCGCGGCCTGCGGCGCAGTTGTGGAGCCGCGCGGAAATTTCCTGTGGATCACGGCAATCCTTGACAAGAGGGGGGCATATGCTGAATAATTCAGGGTTCCCCGCCCGTATTCCGTGTTTATTCATTTGGAACGACAATATGGACTAAGCGTGGATTAACGACGCAGTACCAAATCGTAGCGAGCGGTGATGAGTTGTGGCTGAGGCGCGCAACTGTGCGAAGGCACAGTGAGCACCGGAGGCCGCAAATCGCTCCGCGTAGTCGATTTGGTGCGCGTTCAAGCGGGCGATGAGATTGGCCAGCTTGTGCCTTGGCATAAGTGCGCGATTGTCATTGGCACCAAAAACTGACGGGACGTCAGACCCGATTTTGCATTTTTTTTGTTTTTAGCGAGACCAACATGAAACGTACTTACCAACCTTCCGTCGTTCGCCGCAAGCGTACGCACGGCTTCCGCGCTCGTATGGCTACCCGTGGTGGCCGTGATGTGCTCAACGCACGTCGCGCAAAGGGCCGCAAACGTCTGGCCGTCTAGGCTTGTCGTTGACAGCTGATCGCGTGGCTAGCTGTACTCCAGTCGGCAATCAACGCGAAGGTTCACACGACTTCGCGCGCTTTCGGCGTATCGTTAAAACGGATGAATTTTCATCCGTTTTTCGTTTGCGCCCTTCGCAAAAAACAGCGCATTTTGTGCTGTACACCCGACACAATCAATTGCCGCATGCGCGGCTGGGCGTCGTTGTGGCCAAGCGTTTCGCGCCGCGCGCGGCGACCCGCAACACGATCAAGCGCGTCACGCGCGAGCTGTTTCGCAACAGCGCGATGCCGCCGGTCGACTGCGTGGTGCGTTTGTCGCGCGCCGTCAACAGCAAGGATGGCCCGGCCACCACGAGCAAGCTCAAAGCCGAGCTGCGTGAAGAATTGAGCCGCCTGTTCGCGGCGCAAATCGCCGCCCAGGCCCGTTCTGTTGCTGCGCCACCACCATCCGCGCCATGAAAACCCTGCTGCTGTTCCTGCTGCGTGCTTATCAGTTGCTGATCAGCCCCATACTGGGACAGAATTGCCGTTTCTATCCGAGCTGTTCGCATTACGCGATGGAAGCGCTGCGCGTGCACGGTACGGCCAAGGGCAGCCTGCTGGCTGCCAAGCGCCTGTGCCGTTGCCACCCCTGGAATGAAGGGGGCGTCGACCCGGTGCCGCCGGCCGATGGCAAACAATCTTCAACGACCGCTTGCGGTTGCAACCACTCCTGACAAATACCCTAATGGATATCAATAAACGTACCATCCTGTGGATCGTGTTTTCCGTCTCGCTGGTAATTCTCTGGAACGAATGGATGATCTCGAACGGCAAGCCGTCGATGTTCTCCGCGAACACGGAACAAACCGCCAAGGCGCCTGTCACCCCGGCCAAGACGGCCGCCCTGCCTGCTGCCGGCGCGACCGCCGTGCCTGGCGAAGCGACCGATCCCGCCGCGTTCAAACGCGAAGTGATTACCATCACCACCGACGTCATCAAGGTCGATATCGACACCCTGGGCGGCCAGGTCAAGCGTCTGGAATTGCTGAAGTTCAAGGGCGCGGGCAATCCGGGCTGGTTCGGCGGCTGCTTCGGCCTGTTCAAATGGTGCCAGCCTGACGAAGGCAAGCAAAACGAAGTGCTGTTCGACGAAGGCGCGAACCATACCTACCTGGCGCAGTCGGGCCTGGTCGGCGGTCCTTTCCCCACCCACGCGAGCGGTTTCACCGTGCAGCCTGGCGTGCGCACCCTCGGTGACGGCAAGCAAGTGCAACTGGTGATGGAAGCGGTCGAAGGCGGCGTCAAGCTGACCAAGACGTTTACGTTCAAGCGCGGCGACTACGTCATCGACGTGCGCCACGACGTGGCCAACGTGGGCGCGGCCCCTGTCACGCCGCAGCTGTATCTGCAACTGACGCATGACGGCAACAAGCCGGTCGGCGACTCGTTCTTCAACAGCAGCTTCACGGGTCCGACCCTGTACACGCCGCAAGACAAGTACCAGAAGCTGACGTTCGAGAAAATCGAAAAAGCGGCCGTGGAAGACGAGAAGAAGGGCAACGACAACGCCATGAAAGGCCTGCATCCGGCCACGGCGAATGGCGGCTGGTTTGCGATTTCGCAACACTTCTTCGTGTCGGCTTTCGTTCCGCCTGAAAACGCCAAGCGCGACATCTTCACGAAAAAGCTCGGCACCAACCTGTATGCCATCGGCAACGTGCTGCCATTGCCTACCCTGGCGCCAGGCGCCACGGCCAGCATGGACAGCAAGCTGTACTCGGGTCCGCAAATCGCGCACCTGCTGGAAAACGTTTCGCCTGGCCTGGAACTGGTCAAGGATTACGGCTGGCTGACCATCATCGCCAAGCCGATCTTCTGGGTCATGGAACACATCCACAGCGTGCTCGGTAACTGGGGCTGGACCATCATCGCCTTCACGATCCTGATCAAGCTGGCGTTCTTCCCATTGTCGGCCGCCGGCTACCGCAGCATGGCCAAGATGAAACTGGTCACGCCGAAGATGCAGGCGATCCGCGAGCGCTACAAAGGCGATCCGCAAAAGATGAACCAGGCCACGATGGAGCTGTACAAGACGGAAAAAATCAATCCGCTGGGCGGCTGCCTGCCGATCCTGATCCAGATGCCCGTCTTTATCGCCCTGTACTGGGTGCTGAACGCGTCCGTGGAAATCCGCGGCGCGCCATGGATCGGCTGGATCACCGACCTGGCCCAGCATGACCCATGGTGCATCCTGCCGGTGCTGTACGCGATCTCGATGTACATCACGACCAAGCTGAACCCGGCCCCGGCCGATCCGATGCAGGCGAAGATGATGCTGTTCATGCCGTTGGCATTCTCGGTGATGTTCTTCTTCTTCCCGTCGGGCCTGGTACTCTACTGGGTCGTCAACAACGTCCTGTCGATCGGCCAGCAATGGGTGATCACCAAGAAATACGCGCCGTCCACTGTGTAAGCAGGGTTAGCGAAGTAAAAGCCCGCCTAGTGCGGGCTTTTTAATTCTTGTAGGTCGGATTAGCGTGGCAAGGCCACGCGTAATCCGACACTATCGCCAGCGTGTGCTGCGTCGGCTTACGCGCTGCGCGCTAAGCCGACCTACGTTGCTGCACCTTCCCTTGCCGTACCTATTACAATATCCCCATGAAACTCGACTCTTCCCCTATCGCCGCCATCGCCACCGCCCCCGGGCGCGGCGGCATCGGCGTGGTACGCGCCTCCGGCAAAAATCTCGCCCCGCTGATGACGGCCCTGTTCGGTGCGCAAACGCTGAAACCGCGCCACGCCACCTATCTGCCGTTCACGGAAGCCGATGGCAGCATCATCGACCAGGGCATCGCCATTCACTTCAAGGGCCCGCATTCGTACACGGGCGAAGACGTGCTGGAATTGCAGGGCCACGGCGGCCCCATCGTGCTGCAGCTGCTGCTGGCGCGCGTGCTCGAAGCGGGCAAGGACAGCGGCTTGCGCCTGGCCGAACCGGGCGAATTCACGCGCCGCGCTTTTCTCAATGACAAGCTGGACCTGGCGCAAGCCGAAGCCGTGGCCGACCTGATCGACGCCTCGACGGAAGCGGCGGCCAAGTCCGCCTCGCAATCGCTGTCGGGCGCGTTCTCGAACACCATCCACGCGCTGGTGGAACAGGTGACGGGTTTAAGGATGCTGGTCGAGGCGACCCTGGACTTTCCGGAAGAGGAAATCGATTTCCTGGAAAAATCGAATGCGCGCGGCCAGTTGAAAGCCGTCATCGAAGCGTTGCATAAAGTGTTTGCCCAGGCGGCGCAGGGCGCGCTGCTGCGCGAAGGCCTGAACGTGGTGCTGGCCGGCCAGCCGAACGTGGGTAAATCGTCGCTGTTGAACGCGCTGGCGGGCGCCGACGTGGCCATCGTCACGCCGATCGCCGGCACCACGCGCGACAAGGTCAGCGAAACCATCCAGATCGAAGGCATTCCGCTCAACATCATCGATACGGCCGGCATCCGCAGCGCGGGCGACACCATCGACGCCGTCGAGCGCATCGGCATCGAGCGCACCTGGGGCGAGATCGGCAAGGCGGACGTGATTTTGCACCTGCTTGACGCAGATCATGGCCCCACGCTGGCCGATGAAACCATCGTCGCCGCCTTCCCGGAAGGCGTGCCCGTGGTGCGCGTGTGGAACAAGATCGATCTCTCTGGCCACAAGCCCGGCGTCGACAACATGCCGGACGCCACCCACGTGTATCTGTCGGCGCACGAGCACATCGGTATCGACCTGCTGCGCGCGGAACTGTTGCGCATCGCCGGCTGGCAGCAGACGGGCGAATCGCTGTACCTGGCGCGTGAACGCCATCTGATCGCCTTGAAATCGGCCGGCAAGCATCTCGATATCGCCGCCGCGCACGCGGCGCAGGACGACCAGTCGCTGGACCTGTTCGCCGAAGAGCTGCGCCTGGCGCAGGTGCAGCTGTCGAGCATCACGGGCGAGTTTTCGCCTGACGATCTGCTGGGCGTGATCTTCAGCCGTTTCTGCATCGGCAAATAAGGAGGTGCGATGAAGCTGCTGCTTGTTCTGCTGTTCAGTTTCCTGCCCCTGCTGGCCGGTGCGCAGGAAAAGTTGCCGCAAGACGTGGCGAAATTCGTCGAAAATGCGCAGATGTGCGAGCACTTCGCCGGCGAATGGGATGACAACGACAAGGCGCGCCAGCGCGAGATCACGCAAGCCGTGGCCAGCTCGTGCGGTCAGGCGCAGCGGCAGTGGAAGCGCTTGCGCGTGAAATACGCGAAGCAGCCGAAGCTGCAACAAGTCATTGCCGAGAATGCCAATGACGCGGTCAGGAGCTTTCGGAAATAAGTCCGAACGGCGAAAAGGCCGGGGTCAGACCCTCAACACCGCTAACACAAAGGTCATCGCTCAGGTGCGAGGGGGTCTGACCCCAGGTTTTGTCACCCCTTCCTCCCCTTCGCCTGTTCTTCCCTGAACTTCTGGAACGCCTCGATATGCTCGGCGCGGCGCAGCACGCGCGAGTGCGGGTCGAGCGTGTACGTGGCGCCCGCCGGCAGGGGCAGTTCGCCGAAGCCCAGCGACATGGGAACGGTATGGATTTCTTTGCCGATACGCACTTCCACCGGCATCGGGAAGGCGATGTCGGCAGGCGTCTTCCATAGCAGGCGCAAGGTGTCGCCGTCGCGCACGGCGGACAGTTCCGGCAATGCCGCCTGGTACAGATAAACCTGGAAGAACCAGTCGTAATTGCTGCCCGTGACTTTGTTGACGATGGCCATGAATTCCGCCGTGCTGCCGTAGCGCGGCTGGAACTGGCCCGGCAGCGGCTGTTCCGTGCCGTAGACGAGCAGGCGCACGGCGCGGAAGAAGGCCTCGTCGCCGATCAGGCCGCGCAAGGTGTGCAGCACCAGCGCCCCTTTCACATACAGGTCGCCGCCCGGTCCGCCCTTTTTCTGGTCGTAGACTTCTTCCTCGCTTTTCGGCTTGCCCGAGACCATGGGCGCCTTGTTGACGATGCCGGCGCGCATTTGCTGCAACGAAGCAAAATACTCTTGCTCGCCCCGCAGGTATTGCATGTACAGCGGCTGCATATACGTGCCGAAGCCTTCGTGCAGCCACATATCGTCCCAGTTGCTGTTGGTGAGCTGGTTGCCGAACCATTCATGGGCAAACTCATGCTGCAGCAATTCATCGTAGCCATAGCTGGTCTTGGCGAATTTGTTGCCATAGGCATTGATGGTCTGGTGTTCCATGCCCTTGTGCGGGGTTTCGGCGATGCCGACTTTCTCATCGCCAAACGGGTAGGGGCCGATGACGCTTTCAAAAAAGTCCAGCATGGGCGGCAATTCCGCGAACAGGGCGCCCGCCTTGGCCTCGCTTTCCGGCAAGTACCAGAATTGCAGGGGGATGCGGTTGCCGTAGCGGCTCGCATACTCGCCCTGCAGGCTGCGGTAGGGCGCCACGTTCAGGGCGATGCCATAGGTGCTCGGATGTTTGGCGCGCCAGTGCCAGGTGCGCCAGCCGTCGGTCTCATCCATGCCGAGCGCTATGCCGTTGCCGGCCGCCACCAGCGGCGCCGGTACCTGGATGTGCTGGTCGATCAGCCGGGCCTTGCCCATCGGGTGGTCGATGCAGGGCCAGAACAGGTCGCAGCCTTCGCCTTGCACGGCGCTGGCGATCCACGGCGCGCCATCGGCCGTGCTCGACCACACCATGCCGCCATCCCACGGCGCTTTCACGGCGACGTGCGGCACGCCGTGGTAGACGATGCGGATGGTGGTGCGCGCGCCTGCCGCGAGGGTGGCCGGCAAGGTCATGCTCAGGCGGCCGTCCGGGTTGGCATAGTCTTGCGGCCGCAGCGCCTTGCCGTCGATTTCGATGGCATCGACGGGCAGGTTGCGGTCCAGGTCCAGCGCGAAACGCGAGATCGGCTGCGTGGCCAGGAAGGTCAGGCGCGCATCGCCGGCAATGCTGCGGCGGGCCGGATCGATGCGCAGGGTCAGGTCGGCATGTTCGAATACCACCGCCAATTGTTCCGTCGTGCGTTCGGCACCCGAATTGAGGGTGTAGGCGGTGGGCGCGCGCGTGGCGCAGGCGCTGAGCAGCAGGCAGGAGAGCAACAGGGGGATGTGTTTCATGGCGTGCGCGCAAGTGAACGGAGCACTGATTGTAGTGTGAAGTGACAACGTTGTCGTTTGGAAATTTCAAGGTGCCGATGGGGCAAGCGTGGCCACGGTTGAGAAATGTCATGGGCTTCAAACTGTGCTGACGTAATCTTGCTGAGCGGCCTTGAAGTGCCGCTAGGAAAGGAAGCGCCATGGACAGCGAACAGCCGGAAGTCGTGGAAAGCAGGGGCATGGCGGCGCCGCCATTGCCTTCCCTGCCGCAATTGATCGCAGCGCTGCCGCCGAAAGGTGCATGCTGGTACTGCGACAAGCCGCTCGATGCCGTGCGCCGCTTCTGTTGCAAGAGTTGTTGCGTGGCGTATGCGGAAGAGGCGCAGTTCAACAGCTGAGCGGCAGCTCGCTGTGCGCTAGCGGCGCCGCAGCAGCGCCGCCAGGGCGCCTTCGAAATCGAACTCGTGCGCGGCGGCGGCCACCTCCTGGTACACGTTCACGCCCAGGCTGGCCGCGAGCAGGCTGGCCGAGTTTTCCAGGATGTCGATGGCCGCGCCGTCGCCTTCGCGCAAATGGCTGGCCAGGCGCGCCAGCAGCAGCTGGATGGCGGGCGCGGCCGGGTCGGGCGCCACGTCCTGCGCCGCCGTGTGGTTTGCCTCCGGCGTGCCCAGCATGCTGCTGACCGCGCCGAGCAATTGATCCTGCGCCAGTTCCAGCTGCAGCATCTGCTGGGCCAGGTCGGGCGCTTGCGCACGCAGTGCCGATTCCAGGGTTTCCGACAGGTTGTGCACATGGCGCGCCCCGATCATGCCGGCGGCGCCTTTCAGGGTATGCGCTTTCAGGCGCGCGGAAACGTAGTTGCCCGTGTCGAATTCGGCGCGGATCTGGCACGGCGTGGTGCCGTGGTCGTGCAGGAAGCGGCGCAGGATTTTCAGGTACAGGATGCGGTCGCCCATGATGCGGCCCAGTCCGTTCTCAACGTCGAGAATGCGGACCATGTCGGATGCCGCAACGGCGGCATCATCATCGCAAGTGGCGTGTGGTTTCAGCATGCTGTGCAGAGCGCCCCAAAACTTGTCAATTGCTGTAAAGCAGGAACCACCATTTTACATCCAGTCGTCCATGACGCTGCGCCCGCTTGGCGGGGCGAGTCGCCCTAGCGCGTGCTGAATGACCAGCTCTGCGTGACGTCCGCGCCATTGACTTTCCCGATGAAACTCACGTCATAGCTGGTGTTCGCGTTCAAGGCCGCCAGCGGGATGATGGATGCGGCCGAGACGGGCGTATGCACGTCGTTGCCGCTGGTAAGCAGGCGCACGGCCAGGTCCGCGGCGGCGCCGCGCTGGCGCACGCTGAACGCCGTCACGCTGACGGGCGTGCCGTAATTGGCATGCACGCTGATCGGGTAGCCGACCACGTCCTGGTTCGGCACGGGATCGGGCGATTCGTTATTGCTGGAAAAACTGACGGCCACCTTCTGCTGTCCGCTGTAGGGGTAAGTGACGATCTGTCCCGCCGCCAGCCCCGGGCCATAGCTGCGGTTGCCGGCCAGGTCGGTGGTGAAATACGCATAGCCGGCGCTGCTGACGGCCGCGCCCGCGCCGCCTTCCTTGAACAGCGGCTCGAAAATGACGAAGCGGTGATAGATGGCCGTGACCAGTTCTTCGGCCAGGTAAAAGCCGGACGTGTTGCTCGCGCCGGCGATTACTTCGCCCTGCAGCGAGGTGACGACGTAGCCGGCCTTGGCCAGGCGGTCGCCCAGTGTGACGCCTGTAAAGCCGGGCTTGCCCTGCACCTGTTCGTGCGCCACCGTATTGTTGAGATTGAGATAGCTGGAATGGCCGAGGGCCGCGCTGTCGATCAGGCTATTGCGCACCAGCGGCGACAGGCCGATCTGGCTGCGCCGGTAGTTGAACCAGTTGAAGCCATCGGTGGCAATATTGTTGCTGAGAACGGGAGCACCCGGCTCCTGCGTCAATTGCCCGGCCGGGGTCGAGTTGCTCAGCGGCGTATTGCCGCTATCGCTGCCGCCGCCGCAGGCGCTCAGCAGGGCTGCGCTCAGCAGGGCAGGTATCCAGTATTTCCAACGCAGTGACGAGGCAATCAAGTCGACTCCTGTAGAGGTAGGCGGGCAGCGGTGGGGGCAGCGTGCTGTCCTGTAAAACGATTCTAAGGTATTTTGATCACGCGTAGAGCATCCGTGAAAAGATATGTCGCGCTCGTGCGGGGACGGTGCCGCCGCTGCGCAGGGTAGAATGGGCGCAGCGCAGCGTTTGCCGCTGCATTGCCTTACTTCCGATTTTTTTGATTGCCCATACATTTGAACACATTGCCCAAGTCGCGCCTGCAGCGCGCCAAATATGCCTTGCCCAGCATGGTGACTTTGCTTTCGATAGCCTGCGGTTTTGCCAGCATCGTCATTTCCGTCGACAACGCCGCCGTGGGCGACGCGGATGCCTACCGGCTGGCGGCGGCGCTGCTGGTGCTCGCCGGCGTGTTTGACGCGCTCGACGGCTACGTGGCCCGGCTGACGGGAACCAGTTCGCAGTTCGGCGTGCAGCTCGATTCGATCGCCGACGTGATGAATTTCGGCTGCGCCCCGGCCGTCCTGTTGTATTGCTACGGCTTCGTGCAGATGGGCGTGCACGATCCGCTGCTGCTGCGCTTTGGCGGCATGGCCAGCTTTTTCTTTGTCGCCTGCGGGGCCATGCGCCTGGCGCGCTTCAATGTGAACGTGGGGCGTACCGATCCCCTGTATTTCGTCGGCATGCCGATCACGGCCGGGGCCGCTTGCGTGGCGGCGGTGGTGGTAGCCTGGCCGGCGCCCATCGATTCCATGCTGCACAGCTATCTGCTGATGCTGCTGCTCGTCGGCGTGGGCAGCCTGATGGTGTCGACCTTGCGTTTCCCCAGCTCCAAGCAAAAGAAAAGCATGGCCGCGCTGCTGGTGCTGATCCTTGCCATCGCCCTGCTGGTGTGGCTGAAGACGAGTTTCTTTGCCCTGTTCTTCGCCGTCTACATCGCCGCCACCCTGCTGCTCAACCTGGCGTGGCATCTGGGCTGGCGCGGTATTGCCTTACCCCAGGTTTTTAACGACCCGGATGAGATTGATTAAACGTTAAGCCACCTCGTGCCCGCGCGCGGCGCGCAGGATGGCGAACCAGTCGCTGCGGCTGAGCGTGAACTGCGTGCCTTCCACGGCCACGCCCACGGCCTCGATGCGGCCCGTGCCCGTCAGCGGCAGGGGGCGGCAAGGCAATTGCATGATCCAGGCAAACACCACGCTGGCAAACGGACGCTGCAGCTGGTCGGCGATCTGCTTGATGACATTGCGCAAATTCTCCACATTCGCATCGCCACCCTGGAACAGGCGCCCGCCCGCCAGCGGCGACCAGATCATCGGCGCCACCCCCACGTCCTGCAAGCCGTCGAAGGTTTCGTCGAACAGGGGCGCCACGTGCAGCGGCGAGCATTCCACCTGGTTCGTCACCAGCGGGAAGCGCCGGTGCAGGCATTCGAACTGGTGGCGGCTGAAGTTCGACACGCCAAAGTGCAGCACCTTGCCATCTTTCTGCAATTGGGTAAACGCGCCGGCGATCTCGTCGAAATCCATCAGCGGGTCGGGACGGTGGATCAGCAGCAGGTCCAGGCGGTCCGTCTGCAGCTGGCGCAAGCTGTGTTCCACGGAGCTGGTGATGTGCGCCGCGCTCGTGTCGTAGTGCTGGATGGCGTGGCCGGGACGGTGCGGCGAGAGCAGCTTGATGCCGCACTTGCTGACGAGCTCCATCTTGTCGCGCAAGCCCGGCTGCAGGGCCAGCGCTTCGCCAAACAGCCCTTCGGCGCTGTAATCGCCATAGATATCGGCATGGTCGAAACTCGATACGCCCAGCGCCAGGCATTGCTCGATGAAAGCCAGGCGCTGCTGCGCCGACATATTCCACTCGCCGATGCGCCACATGCCGGCGACGATGCGCGACAGTTCGGGACCGTTGCTGCTTAAACGGCTGCGCGGCGCTTGCAGACTGGCGGGAAATACATGGCTCATGGGCTGGCTTTCTGGTGGTGACGTGATGGGACTCGCCACGATTATAGCCAGCTAATCTACAGCATGCTGCGGATAAAGCGGCAGCAACGCTCCTGCAGGGCATCGTCGAGCTGGCCGCCCAGTTGCATCTGGTACACGAGCGCCGATTGCAGCATGAAGGCGAACAGGCGCAGGTCGAGGTCGGCGCGCACGCCGATGTTGACCAGGCGCTGCACCACCAGGGTGATCCATGGCGCGACGATCTGCTCGCGAAAGCGCAGCTGGGCCGCCGCATCATTGTGGATCAGCACCAGCAGGTCGCAGGTGAAGCGGCCGTCGGCGTTCAGGTTGTCGAAGATGCGCGCGCAGATCGCTTCGATTTCCTGGCCGTCCGGCATGTCGAGCGCGCGCTGCAGCTTCTCCGCCGTGCGCTTGACGAGCGCGTCGAGCAGCATGTCTTCGCGCCGCGGCCAGCGCCGGTAGATCGTCTGGCGCCCCACGCCGGCCACGTCGGCCACCATCTGTATCGTCACCGCCTCCAGTCCATGCTGGCGCACCAGCATGACGATCGCTTCCAGTACCGCATCTTCCACGCCCGCCTTGCGCGGGCGGCCACGCACCGGTACCTCTTTTGTAGTCACGTCTCACCTGTCTCTGAATGTTTCTTTTAATTATGGTACGATGCGCACCGTAAATGCAAAGCTAGCGCTTGTCAATCATCTTGATCAATTAACCGGCAGGCGGATGCACCGCGCCGCGATACTCCAGCCATCTTTACGTGAAATCTGCCATCTCAGCGGCGCGTGTCCGCATTTTCTTTCTGACTCCCACATCCATCACTGTGGCGGCTTATGCCGCCTGAGGACAACCTATGAAAATCATCGGGATTTCGCCCCACCGGCGACACTTCTTGCGCAAGGCCGTCGGCGCCGCGCCTGCCGTGGCCTTGCTGGCCGGCGCCGGCGGCGGCCTGGCCATGGCCGTCTCCAAAGACCAGCCTGCCTACAAACCGCGCTTTTTCGACGCCACCGAGTGGGCCACATTGAGCGCGCTGGTCGACCGGCTGATCCCCGCCGATGGCGAAGGGCCGGGTGCGCTGGAATCGGGCGCGCATGAATTCATCGATGCGCAGATGAACACGCCTTACGCGTATGGCGCGCTGTGGTACATGCAGGGGCCGTTCGTGCCGTCGATCGAACAGTTCGGCTACCAGTTCCACATGGCGCCGCGCGAGCTGTACAAGAGCGCCCTGGCGGGCGTGAATGCGGCCGTGCAGAAACAGTCGGGCAAGCCCTTCGTCCAGCTGAACGCGGCCGAGCGCGACGCCGTCATCACGCAATTGCAAAAGGGCACCTTGGACATCGGCGAAGTGCCGTCGAAAATCTTCTTCAACCAGCTGCTGCAAAACACGCGCGAAGGCTATTTTTGCGACCCCGTGCACGGCGGCAACAAGGACATGCTGGCCTGGAAGATGGTCGGATTCCCCGGCGCGCGCGCCGACTACATGGACTGGGTGGAGCAGTATGGCAAGAAATACCCGTTGCCTCCAGTATCCATCGCCTGAAAACGTCCATGGCGGCGTTGCACTGCCTGGTCGTACTAGCGTACTGCCTGCGGCAATGCGCCTTGCCCTGAACCTTTTCAGTTATTCGTACCCGATCAAAGAAAAAGAAAAACCATCATGAGTGATATCAAACCCGATGTAAAAATGAATCCTGTCGACGCCGTGATTGTGGGCTTTGGCTGGACCGGCGCCATCATGGCCAAGGAATTGACGGAAGCGGGCCTGAACGTGGTCGCGCTGGAACGCGGCGAGTACCGCGACACCTATCCCGACGGCGCCTATCCGAAGACCCTCGACGAGCTGACCTATATCCAGCGCAGCAAGCTGTTCCAGGATATGTCGAAGAGCACGTTTACCTTCCGCCACAGCATCACGGGCGTGGCCGTGCCGTACCGCCAGATCGGCGCCTTCAAGCCCGGCACGGGCGTGGGCGGCGCGGGCTTGCACTGGTCGGGCATGCACTGGCGCGTCCTGCCGGAAGAGCTGCAAATCCGCAGCCACTACGAACGCCGCTACGGCAAGAAATTCATTCCCGAAGGCATGACGATCCAGGATTTTGGCGTGACTTACGCCGAGCTGGAGCCGCACTTCGATTTCGTCGAGAAAGTCTTCGGCACCTCGGGCCAGGCGTACAAGGTCAACGGCATCGTCGTCGGCGACGGCAATGTGTTCGAAGGCGACCGCTCCGACAATTACGCGCTGGCGCCGCAAAAAGTGCCGTACACGGCAGAATTGTTCCGCCGCGCGGCCAAGGCCGTCGGCTACCACCCCTTCGTCAACGCCTCGTCGAACGCATCCGGCCCGTACACGAATCCGTACGGCTGCCAGATGGGCCCGTGCAACTTCTGCGGCTTCTGCTCCGGCTACGCCTGCTATAACTATTCCAAGGCCTCGCCCAACGTCAACATCATGCCGGCTCTGCGTATGGTGGCCAACTTTGAATTGCGCGCCAATTGCAACGTCGTGCGCATCAACCTCGACGGCAGCAAGAAACGCGCCACGGGCGTGACCTACATCAATGCGGATGGCAAGGCCGTCGAGCAGCCGGCCGACCTGGTCATCGCCAGTGCGTTTGCCTACAACAATGCGCACCTGTTCCTGCTGTCGGGCATCGGAAAGCCGTACGACCCCGTCAGCAATGAAGGCGTGGTGGGGCGCAATATCGCCTACCAGATGATGTCGACCATCCAGACTTTCTTCAAGGAAGACACGAACACGAATCCCTTCATCGGCGCCGGCGGCACCGGTGTCGCGCTCGATGACTGGAATGGCGACAATTTCGACCATGGCCCGCTGGGCTTTGTGGGCGGCTCGCCCGCCTGGTGCAACCCGGCCGGCTCCAAGCCCATTTCCGGCATCGCCACGCCGGACGGCACGCCCGCCTGGGGTTCGGCCTGGAAAAAGGCCGTCAAGAAGAGCTACCTGAACACGGTGTCGTTCGATTGCCACGGCGCCAACATGACTTACCGCGACTGCTATGTCGATCTCGACCCGACCTACACGGACAAGTATGGCCAGCAATTGCTGCGCTTTACCTTCGACTGGAAGGAAAACGACATCAAGATGAGCCGTTTCGTCACCGACAAGATGATGAAGGTGGCCGAGGCCATGAATCCGGAATCGATCAAGGTATCCGTCAAGAGCGTGGGCGACCACCTGGACTTGCGCAATTACCAGACCACGCACTGGGCGGGCGGCACGGCCATGGGCGCGGACCGCAAGACCAGCGTCGTCAACCGCTACCTGCAAAGCTGGGACGTGCACAACGTGTTTGCCGTCGGTTCCAGCGTGTTCCCGGTCGGTATCGGCTATAACCCGACGGGCCTCGCTTGCGCGCTGACCTACTGGTCGGCCAAGGCCATCCGCGAGCAATACCTGCAAGATCCCCGTCCCCTGGTCGCCTGATAAAGAACAAGAAGATGAACAACACATTCACCCATACCGTGGGCGCGCTGCTGCTGGCGCTCGCCTCCGGCACCGCCCTGTCGGCCACCACGGCCGCCACCGTCCCGAACGCCCAGCTGATACGCCAGGGCGAATACCTGGCCCGCGCGGGCGACTGCATCGCCTGCCACACGGCCGGCACGAAAGGCAAACCGTTCGCGGGCGGCCTGGGCATGGAAACGCCGATCGGCAAGGTGTATTCCACCAACATCACGCCCGACAAGAAGGCCGGCATCGGCGACTGGAGCTTTGCCGATTTCGACAAGCTGATGCGCACCGGCGTGACCAAGCACGGCTATACCGTATATCCGGCCATGCCGTATCCGTCGTATTCGCGCCTGAGCGAGGCGGACATGCAGGCGCTGTACGCCTACTTCATGCATGGCGTGAAGGCGGACCCGACGCCGAACAAGGCGGCCGACATTCCGTGGCCATTGTCGATGCGCTTTCCGCTGACCATCTGGCGCTGGGCGTTTGCCCCCACGCCGCAGCCGTATAAAACGCCGGCCACGGGCGACGCGCAATTGCTGCGCGGCGCCTACCTGGTGCAGGGCCTGGGCCACTGCGGCGCCTGCCATACGGCGCGCGGCGTGGGCATGCAGGAAAAATCGCTGACGGACGAGGGCAACACGACCTTCCTGGCCGGTGGCGGCGTGATCGACGGCTGGTCCGTGCCTTCGCTGCGCAATGAACATGGCGGCGGCCTGGCGCGCTGGAGCGCAGCCGAGATCGCCGAATTCCTGAAGACGGGCCGCAACAGCCACACGGCCTCGTTTGGCGCCATGAATGACGTGGTGGCCCATTCCATGCAGCACATGACGGATGGCGACCTGGCGGCGATGGCGAAATACCTGAAGTCTTTGCCGCCATCGAAGCCAGGCACGCCCGCCTTCGTGGCCGACGACAAGCTGGGCAAGCAATTGTTCAGCGGCATCGTCAACTCGAAAGGCGCGCAGCTGTACCTGGACCGCTGCGCCGGTTGCCACCGTTCCGACGGCAAGGGCTATGACAAGGCTTTCCCTGCGCTGGCCGGCAATGCCGTGCTGCAGACGAACGATCCGACCTCGGCCATCAATATCGTGCTGTCGGGCGGCGCCGTGCCGGCCACGCGCACGGCGCCGTCGGCGCTGACGATGGCGCCGTATGCCGACATCTTCAATGATGAGCAAACTGCGCAAGTGGTGACCTTCATCCAGACCAGCTGGGGCAACCGCGGCACGCCCGTGACGGCGGCGCAGGTGGCCAAGGTGCGCAAGCTGTCCGTGCCGGTGCAAGCGTCGCAGACGGAAGCGACGTTTGCGGCAGGCCGCCACGGCACGTTCCCGCCCGTGCCGCGCCAGCCGCACCTGAAGGATGCGCCGGCGAAGTAACGTCGACGGACGAAAAAAATGCCCGCAGCGCTGCGGGCATTTTTTATGGGGAATGCTAAGGGCTTATTTCATCCACAGGCGCATCGAATCCCAGGCGCGGCCGAAGATCGTTGCCTGGTTGATCGGTTCCAGCGCCACGACGGGCAGTTCCAGCAGGACCTTGTCATCGACCATCATTTTCAGCTTGCCGACAGGGGCGTTTTCCGCCAATGGCGCGACCAGCGGGTCCTTGCGTTCCAGCACAGGTTTCATCTTGGCCGCCGTGCCTTTTGGTACGGTGACGAGCACATCGCGGGCGAAACCGATTTTCACGGTGCCTTTCGAGCCTTTCCACACTTCCGGCGTGGCCACGGCCTGGCCTTTCGAGTACAGCTTGACCGTATCGAAGTTCTGGAAGCCCCAGTTCAGCAGCTTCTGGCTTTCCTGCGTGCGGGCCTGGTCGGACGAGGTGCCCAGCACCACGGAGATCAAACGGCGCTCGCCGGTGCCGCCTGGACGGCGGGCCGAGGCGATCATGCAATAGCCGGCCGCTTCCGTGTGGCCCGTCTTCATGCCATCGACGGTCGGGTCCAGCCACAGCAGGCGGTTGCGGTTAGGCTGGGTGATCTTGTTGTAGGTGAAACTTTTGATGGAATCGATTTTGTAGAATTCCGGATAGTCGGCGATCACGCGCTTGGCCAGCACGGACAAGTCTTGCGCCGTGGAATAGTTCTCGGGGCTAGGCAAGCCATGCGGATTGGCAAAACGCGTGTTTTTCAGACCCATGCGCTGGGCTTCGCGGTTCATCAGCACGACGAACGTGCCTTCATCGCCGGCGACGGCTTCGGCCAGTGCCACGGCAGCGTCGTTACCCGATTGAATCATCAGGCCGTGCAGCAAGTCGTCGATCGACACGGGCGTGGCCGGGTCGATGAACATCTTCGAGCTGCTCGAATCGACTTTCCATGCGCGCACGGACACGTTCACTTTCTGGTCCAGCGCCAGTTTCTTTTCGCGGATGGCGGCAAACGTCAGGTAGGCCGTCATGATCTTGGTCAACGAGGCCGGCTCGATACGCGCGTCCGGATCTTGCGAAGCAATGATCTGGCCACTGGTGGCGTCAAGCAGCAGCCAGGACTTGGCGGCGATGGTTGGGGCTGGAACGGTTTGCGCGTAGGCGGCGGATAGGAAAAGTACACTGGAGGCCAGTGCCGCTAAAAGTTTTTTCATGGAGGCTGGTCTGCGAAAAAGATGAAGGCTGAGGGCCACGCAGTTGCTGCGTACGTGGCCGCGTGGAAAAAACGGATCAATTATAGCCGTGGAGGCGCTAGTAAGCCCACACTTCAATGATCATCTGCTGCGATTGCGGGTTTGTCACCATGCCACAGCGCAATCACGAGGTTCTTGATGTGGTTGAGCTTGCGGTGGAAAAAGTGGTCGGCGCCGGGGATCACAATCACGGGGATGTCTTGTGGACGGGCCCAGTCGAAGACGGCGGACAGGGGAATCGTGTCGTCCAGTTCGCCGTGGATCAAGATGGTGTCGGCCGGAATGTCGGCCATCGCCCATTTGCCGGCCGCGCTGCCGATCAGCGCCAGACGCTCGGCGGGCGTGCCGGCGGCGGCCAGGCGTTCCTGCAGTTTCGATTGCACGAAGGTGCCGAACGAGAAGCCGGACAAGGCCACGGGCAAGCCCGGGTACAGGCCGACCATGTGTTCGTATAACAGTTGCATGTCGTCCGTCTCGCCCGCGCCATGGTCATGTACGCCTTCGGAGGCGCCCACGCCGCGGAAGTTGATGCGCGCCACCACGTAACCGAGGGCGACAAACGCGCGTGCCAGGGTTTGCGTGACCTTGTTATCCATCGTGCCGCCGTACAGCGGGTGCGGATGGGCAACGAGGGCGATGCCGCGCGGAGTGTCTGCCGGGAAATCGAGCAAGCCTTCCATGCTGCCCGCATGGCCGGCGAGGGTAAATTTTTCCGAGTTTCTGTTCATGATGCTCATACTGGTGGCGTAGGCTTAAATTAGGATTAAATATGCGGCTTAGATTTTCAGACGTTCGACGATCTTGCCGCCCACCAGGTGCGTATCGATGATTTCATCGATATCGCTGGTGTCGACATAGGTGTACCAGGTCGCTTCCGGGTAGATCACCAGCAGCGGGCCTTCCTCGCAGCGGTCCATGCAGCCGGCCTGGTTGATGCGGATCTTGCCCGCGCCGTTCATGTCGAGTTCCTTGATGCGGCGCTTGCAATGCTTTTGCGCCGCTTCCGCGCCATGGTCGCCGCAGCTGTTGCGGCCGTCTTCACGTTTGTTCATGCAGAAAAAAACGTGGCGTTCAAAATACGGTGCGTCGCTCATACTATGCTCCTGCTGATTCATCAATGCGCCATGATAGCGCTTATGGGTGGTCTTCGCGACGCTGGCGCTGCACATCGTCCTGCCGGTTCAGGCGGTGCGAGGGCAGGCACAGGAACCACAGGGCCACGAAGGGCCACAGCAAGGCGAGAAATTGCGCCGCGCCATTAAAGTTCAGGAACTTGCCTTGTACCCAGCCTTGCAAGGTTGACATGAAATACGGGTTGATCGGCGTCGTATTCACCATCACCAGGCTCAGCAGCAAGGTGGCGGCCGCGATGCGGCGCTGCGCCACATGCGGCGCGAAGGCCAGACCGCCCAGCATGATCAGGCCGATCAAAAAGCCGCCCTGGGCGCCCGGCGTGATCCAGACGAAGGCATTTTCCGGCGAAAACAGCAGCGCGCTGGCCATCGAGCGCACGGTCAAGGCGGCGGCGATCAGGGTCAGCATCAGGATGGCGCGCGGCGCGGCGCGGCGCAGCAGGCACAGCAAGGTGAGCACGGCGCCCGTCATGCCGCAAGCCGTGATGATGGTTTCCGAAAGCCAATATTGCTCAACCGTTAAGACCACGTCGGGACGCAGATACGTGGCCAGGTCGATGTCGACGCCCGCCAGCTGCGACAGCCAGTCCGACAGGATGGGCAGCAGCTGGCCCAGGCCGAACAGATAGCCTTGCGGATAAATCTGCGCCAGCGGCCACAGGGCCACCAGCACCAGGCCCTGGCTGGCGTGCTGGGCAAACCAGCGCTGGCGCAAGCGGTACAAATGGCTGTGGTCGAGCAGCTTGCGCGCCGTCAGGGCGCCGATGATGGAACCGATGCAGCAGCCGGCCGCATTCGTATAGAAATCGAGATTCGACGATACGCGGCTGGGCAGATAGGTTTGCACGGCTTCCATGCTGCCGGAAATCAACATGCCGCACAGGCTGGCGACGATGACGGCAAAGAAACCCGTGATCCTTGGAAACAACGAATACACGATCAACGCGCCCAGCGGGATGTAGCCGACGATATTCACGCCGACATCGAAGCCCGTCCAGTAACGGGGCATGCGCGTGTTTTCCAGGAAAGTCAGCGGCGACAAGCCATTGCTGTGCCAGCCCGTGAACGGAAACCAGCTGGCGTAGACGATCAGGAAGACGTAGGCGAGCAGGGTCGCGCGCGACACGGGCGAGGAACGGACGGGCGGCAGCGGCGCCGCCGGGCTGGCGGGGGATGCGGGGTCGGTCATTCTTTCGGAATATTCAGCGTGCCCAGCCAGGTGAGCAGGTCGGCGGCGATGGCATCCGAGGCCGCCGCCAGCGCCTGCGCGCCGCCTTGCGCATCGGCGCTGCCGGCCGGACCGCTGCGGCTGAATGTTTTCTGGTCGATCAGGCGGTGGCCGCGGAACAGCGAGGCGCGCAGCGACACATGGCCGCTGCTTTGCGTCTGCGTGTCAAACGCTTGCGAAAAATCATCGACGTCGATGCGCAGCAGCGGGATGCCGGCGGCCGCGTCCGTGGTCGACAGCACTTTCACGCCGCTTTGCGCCACGCGGGTTTTCAGGCGCTGGCTCAGCAGTTGCAGCGGCGGCGTGTTCCAGCGGTTGTAGGCGTACGGCCGCGATTGCTGCGCATCGGCGTACAGCAAGCGGTAATACATGCGCTGGCTGTCGAGCCAGGAAGGGCCGTTGGCGTCGGCGATGACCAGTACGGGCACGGCTGGCGCGGCGGCCGGTGCCGCTGCCTGCGGCGCGGCCGGGCCGAAATCATAGAACGTGGGTACGGGGCCGCGGCTGGCGCAGCCGCCCAGCAGAAAAGCGCCGGCAACGATGAGTGCGGTGAGATGGCGAGGAATAGGCATGCTGTGTTCTCCTTATTTGCCGGGCGCCGAAAAACCGGGCTCGCCCGGGCCGGGCGGGATGTCTGGGGCGCCGAACAGGATGCTCTGCGGCTGTTCATTGAGCGTGCTCATGGTGGTTTTCAGGGCGCGCATCGAGGAGCGCGCCTCGCCGCTCAGCTCTATCACCTGCGGCAAGACTTCCAGCGACACGCCATTGGCCACCGTTTCCACCGAATTGCCGACCCGGTCGACCGTGCCATTGACCTTGTCGAGTACGCCGCCGGGCGCCTGGATGTCGTTACCGAGCTTTTTCCACGTGGCCGTCAGGTCCGACACGTTCTTGCTGGCCGTGCTGACGGCCGTCAAGGTTTGCCGCGTCTGTTCCGTCAGTTGCGGCAATTGCGTCAGGGTCGGTTCCAGCTGCTGCGGGATGGCGCCAAAGGCCTTGGCCGCCTTGCCCACTTCAGTGAAGGCGCCCAGCATGGCCGCCTGGTTGTCGGGGCTGAGCAAATTATTCACCTTGTTGGTGATCTGCTCGGCCTGGTCGAGGATGCGCTTGCCCCGTTTTTCCAGCTGGTCGAGCAAGCCCGCGCGCAGGGGGATCAGCGACGGCTTGTCCTTGCTGGTGCCCAGCAGTGTCGAGCCCACGTGCTCGTCGTCGAGCTGGATGTAGGCGATGCCCGTCACGCCCTGGTAGCCCAGGGTGGCAAAGGTGGTATTCGTGACGGGGGTATCGGGCGCCACGCTGATGTGCACGAGGATTTGCCCCGCCTTTTGCGTGTCGAAGTCGATGGCGTCGACCTTGCCCACTTCCAGGCCCCGGTAGCGCACGGTCGCCTGCGGGTTCAGGCCCGGCACGGACAGGGTGGTGGCGAGCAAATACGGGACTCTTTCCACGCGGTCGCGGTTGAACCAGACGCCGAACAGGATTGCGGCCACCAGCAGTGTCAGTGTAAAAAATCCCGTCATCAGGGCATGTGATCTGTTTTCCATTACTTCTCCGCTTTCTTGTCTGTGCCGGCGTCGTCGCCTGGCTGCGCCGCCTTGTCCGCCGCCTGTTTTTCATCGAGGACGGCCAGCGCGCGCTTGCCGCGGTCGCCGAGGAAAAATTGCTTGATGAACGGATGGTCCACTTCGATTACCTCGCGCGTGGGGCCGATGGCGATCACGTGTTTTTCCGCCAGCACGGCGATACGCGTGGACAGGGCAAACAAAGTGTCGAGGTCATGCGTGACCATCACCACCGTCAAGCCCAGTTCGCGGTGCAGCGACTGGATCAGGGCGACAAAACTTTCCGACAAGTCCGGGTCCAGGCCGGCCGTCGGTTCGTCGAGGAACAGCAGCTTCG
Organism: Janthinobacterium sp. HH106; assembly: GCF_001758725.1. NCBI lineage: Bacteria > Pseudomonadati > Pseudomonadota > Betaproteobacteria > Burkholderiales > Oxalobacteraceae > Janthinobacterium > Janthinobacterium sp. HH106. The sequence goes on from NZ_LRIC01000066.1 coordinate 101,127, forward strand.
GTTCCAGCGCCAGGGCACGCGCCAGGGCCACGCGCTTGATCATGCCACCAGACAAGTCCGACGGCATTTTCAGCGCATGTTCCGGGCCCAGGCCCACCATGTTCATCTTTAATAGTACCGCGTCGTGGATCAGCGCTTCGGGCAGCACGCGCAATTCGCGCATGGGCTGGGCCACGTTGTCGAACACGGTCAGGGCCGAATACAGGGCACCTTGCTGGAACAGCATGCCCCAGTGGTTGCGCAACTGCTGCAGCTGGTCGGAACTTGCCTTGTTGATATCTTCGCCAAAGACTTTGACGCAGCCGCGTGCCGGATGTTCCAGGCCCAGCATCTGGCGCAGCAGCACCGTCTTGCCCGTGCCGGAACCGCCCACGATGGAAAGGATTTCGCCCCGCTCGATTTCCAGGTTCAAGTCCTGGTGCACGACGGTGCGGCCGAACTTGGTCCACAGATTGGTGATTTCCACCACGGGCGCGTCGCCATGCAGATCGAACTGGCCGTCCTGGCCCTCGCTCGCCTTGCAGGCGATATCGGTGTCGTTCGCCATCAGTAGCCCACTCCATTGAAGACGATGGCAAACACGGCGTCGGCCAGGATGACCACGGTGATGGCCGTGACGACGGCGGTGGTGGTGCCGCGCCCCAGGCTTTCCGTATTGGCCTTGATGCGCAGGCCGAAGTGGCAGGAGACGAGGGCGATCAGCATGCCGAAAATCACGCCCTTGCCCAGGCCGATCATGTAGTTGGCCAGCGGCACGGCATCGGGCAGCTTCTGGATGAAGTAGCGTGCCGACAGGTTCAGTTCCACCTTGGCCGCCACCATGCCGCCGATCAGCGCGGCCGTATCCGTCCAGATGACGAGCAGGGGCATGGAAATGGCCAGGGCCAGCACTTTAGGCATGATCAGGCGGAAACCGTGCGAAATGCCCATCACCAGCATGGCGTCGAGCTCTTCCGTGACGCGCATGACGCCCAGCTGTGCCGTGATGGACGAGCCGGAGCGGCCGGCCACGAGAATGGCCGCCAGGAGCGGCCCCAGTTCGCGGATGACGCTCATGCCCAGCAGGTTGACCAGGTAAATATCGCCGCCAAAGGCCCGCAGTTGCTGCGCGGAAAGATAGGACAGCACGACGCCGATCAGAAAGCCGACCAGGGCCGTGATGCCCAGCGCCTGGAAGCCCGCATGGAAGATATTGGCGGAAATTTCACGCCACGGCCCGCGCATCGGGTGGCGCGCGAAGCGGCCGATATCCTGCGTCACTTGGCCGACAAGGGCAATAAAGCCCTTCAAATGTTCGAAAAACAGCAAAATGGCCATGCCCAGCTTCATCACGGGCGTGAGGCGGTTGGCGCGCGACGGCGGCGTTTGCAGCGGCCCCGTCTCTTCGATGCGCCGGAAAAACTCTTCCTGCGACGGCGCCAGGGTCAGCTGCGCGGGGCGCTGCTTGCCCCAGGCATTCCAGAACAGCTGGGCGCCGATATGGTCCATGCTGTCGATGGCCGACAAATCCCATTGCGCCTTGGCATCGCCCTGCAGGGGCTTGAGCTGGGCCTCGATGGCCTTGATGGCATTGTCATGCGCCAGCGCGTGCACCTGCCAGGTGCCGCTGGCAGTGACAAGGGCTCCCTGTTGGGAGCTGGTCTGGGAGAGGGTCAGTTTCGGCGATTGTACAGTCGGCATCGTGCCAGTTTAAGGGAGAATGGCGCAGACCGCCACCGCTGTTCAATCGCCCGCCCCTTAGGACGCCAGGTGACGCGCCTGCCGCTGCGGCAGGGCGACGTCCGGGCGCACCTTGGCGTTGCTAGTACTCACTTCGCTTGGCTTGGCATGTGCGGCCGCCTGTGCGCCGCCCGCATAGTCGCTGGCCACGAGGGCATTGGCCTCGGCCGCGCTCATGCCGCGCGTCTGCAGCCATTGCGCCACCAGCTTGGCCAGGCGCTCCATGGCGATGCGGTGGGTGGCGTCCGTGTGGGCATACAGCCAGTTCGAAAAATCCATGAAGTTTTCAAACGGCGCATCGCCGAGCATCCATTGCACCGTATTGGCGAAGCGGCCCGAGTTTGCCACCAGGTCCCAGTAGCGGGCGAAGCGCACGAGGCGCTGCATGCTCATGAAATCGAGCTGTTTATTGGCCAGGATGGTGTACGGCGGGTGCGGGTCGAACACCATGCCATAGTTTTCCGTGTGGCGGATGATGGGCGTGCCGCGCAGCCGTTTCAAGATGCCGAACTGGATTTCATGCGGTTTCAGGGCCACCAGCTTGTTGAAGCCGGCCGCGAAGCTCGCTTCATCCTCGCCCGGCAAGCCGGCGATCAGGTCCACGTGCAAGTGGGCGTTCGATTCCTCGCACAGCCAGCGGATGTTGTCGGCCGCCTTTTGGTTGTCCTGCTTGCGGCTGACCAGCGATTGCACGTCCGGATTGAAACTCTGGATGCCGATCTCGAACTGCAGCGCGCCGGGCGGAAATTTGCTGATGCCTTCTTTCAAGGCGTCGGGCAAGTGGTCGGGCACCAGTTCGAAGTGGGCGTAGATGGGATCGTCCGGATTCGCCTCGATCTTGTCTAAGAAGAACTGCATGATCTTCAAACTGGTCTTGATGTTCAGGTTGAAGGTGCGGTCGACGAACTTGAACAGGCGCGCGCCGCGCGCATGCAGCGACTCCATCTCGGCCAGGAAATTCTCCAGCGCGAAGGGCCAGGCCGTCTTGTCCAGCGCCGACAGGCAGAATTCGCATTTGAACGGACAGCCGCGCGACGCTTCCACGTAAATCGTGCGGTGGCGGATATCGTCGTCTGTATACAAGGAGTAGGGCAGCTGCAGTTCCGCCAGCGGCGCCTGCACGCCCGCATGGATCTTCATCAGCGGCTTCGGGCCGTGGAGGATCTCGCCGCACAGCTTGGGGAAGGTGACGTCGCCCCAGCCCGTGATCAGGTAGTCGGCCAGCCTGACGATTTCCTGCTCGCCCGCCTCATGCGACACTTCCGGCCCGCCCAGCACGATGATGACCTCGGGCGCCACGCGCTTGAGCATGGCCACCAGTTTCGTCGTTTCCTCGACGTTCCAGATGTAGACGCCAAAACCGATGATACGGGGCTTGTTGACGAGGATGCGCTCGACCAGTTCCGTCGTCTTGGTGCCGATGACGAATTCCTGCAGCCGCGTCTGCGCCTGCAGCGGGCCCATATTGGCCAGCAGATAGCGCAATCCCAGCGAGGCGTGGGTATAGCGGGCGTTCAGGGTGGAGAGCAGGATGGTCATGGGAGGCGATGGAAACGGCGAATCCGCTATTTTACGCTGTCGCGTCAGCTGTGCGCTGCGGCTGCCAATGCCATGTTACCATTTGTCAACAATTACTAACTTGTCAATGCTGCGGCAGGCTAAAAGGGATACAAGGTGCTGGCGAAAAAAGTACTCAATAAAAAAGTCCTGGTCGGGGCACTGGCCGGCGTGGCGCTGGTGGCGGCCGCGCTGGTCGGTTACCGGGTGTTCGGCTGGGGCACGCTGGGGCCGGTCAACGGCCTGAAGCTGGATTTATCGCGGCCCGACGCGCTGGTCCGCACGAAAAGCCTGTCGGCCTTGCCGCGCGACCTGCTGACGGTGCCGCTGGCGCGCGACGTGCTGCGCGAGGATTTCCTGTTCTATTACGAGCAGAGCGAAGACCGGCTGGGCCTGAAGGGCAGCCTGCGCCGCATCGCCTATGAACATGAATTGGGATGGGGCGACCAGCTGCTGCGCATGGTGCTGGACCAGCCGGCGGAAGTGGCCCTGTGGCGCGACGCCGACGGCTCGCTCAAGCATTTCGCCATCGCCGTCTCGCGCAGCCAGCTGACGCGCCTGCTCGAGGAAGCGGGCAAGATCGCCTTGAAGGATACGCAGATGCGCGTGGCCGGCAGCTTGCGCGTCGATGGTGGCCAGGTGCCCGTGTATGCGCTGAACTATGCCTACCAGCGCACCTTGCTGTTCGCCGCGCACGGCCAGCGCCTGGTCATCCTGTCCCATCCCGGCATGCTGTACGGTGGCAGCGACGGCAAGCATGGCGATGGCACGGCCGAGAAAACCGTGGCCAGCCTGCTGGCGCCAGAGCCGGCGAAACAAAACGTCTTTCATGCGCAATTCCATCTCGATCCAGCCGCGCCCGAGGGCCACAGCATCGCCGTCAAGGCCGACTTCCTGTCGTTCGGCTACCAGCCCTTCTTTGGCGCGCTCGAAGCGCTGCGCTTCGATTTTCAACAGGGCGCCTGGCAATCGAAGGTGCTGCTCAATGCCGATAAACTGAAAAACGGTGCGTATGATAGCAGCGCCCTGTGGCCGCAGCTGCCGCATAATCCCAGCGCCTGTTTCAGCGTGCCGGTGGACTGGGCCGCGCTGCAGCCCGTGCTCAAGCGCCTGGGCAGCAAGACATCGGAGCCGGTGGTGCCGCTGGCCGGGCACTTGCAAGGCCCCGCCGCCGCCTGCTGGTACGGCAGTTCGCGCCTGCATACGCCCGTGTTTGTCGCCACGCGCAGTGCGCAGGCCGGCGACGACGCTGTCTATGGCAGCCTGTTCGCGGCGGCCATCGGCGGCAAGGACCCCGTGCGCAAGACCACCGGCAAGGATGGGGCCATTCGCTGGGAGCGCAGCGTCGCCACGGGCCTTGGCCAATCCACGCCGGCGCTGGCCGTGGCCGGCAATACGGTTGTCTTCTCGGCCGACGGCAAGCTGGTGGACCAGGTGCTGGCCGTGCGCCGCAAGCAGGCGCCGGCCGCCAGCGACCTGCTGCCCGATGGCGCGCACACGATCGGCCTGATCGCGCCGGCCTCGCTGGCCCGCCTGATCCAGCTGGAAGCCTTCGATACCCTGCCGGCGAATAACGAACCGGTCTTGCGCGCGGCCGCCAATGAACACCTGGTGCCGCGCCTGAACGCCCTGAAAAAATATCCGCCGCTGCGCATGGTGCTCAAGCGGCAGCCAGCCAGCGGCACGTCGTGGGAAACGCTGGAATGGCAGGAGACGGCGCGATGACGGTGTCGCATGGACGGCGCGCTGCGCTGGCGGTGTGCGTCGCCGCTGTCGCCGCACCCAAGGCCTGGGCGCTGCGCGCCGTCGCCGAGCCGCAAGTACTGCTGTCGCAAGCCCAGAGCCGCGCCTTCCAGGCCTGGATGCTGCGCATCGTCAACGCGCAGATCGAACGGGGGCCGTCGCCGCGCTGGACGCACCGCGATTGCGCCGGCCTGGTGCGCTTTGCCGTCAACGAAGCGCTCACCGTGCATGACGCGAAGTGGCTGCACGCGAACGGCATCGCCAGCGACCGGCGCTTGCCGCCCGAGCTGGAACTGGACGCGAACCAGGCAGCCCTGCGCAACCGCTGGGTGCAGACGGATGGCAAGGTCGGCCACTTCGTCACGGCGCTGGCGCTGGTGCAGCACAACAGCCGTTTCATCGCCCGCGAAATCAGCCAGGCGCTGCCCGGCGACCTGCTGTTTTTCGACCAGGGCGACGAACAGCACCTGATGGTCTGGATGGGGGCGCGCATCGCCTACCACACCGGCACCGTCACCCCCGACGACAATGGTCTGCGGACCGTCGATATCAAAGAACTCACGAGCTGGAAGGACACGCGGTGGCAACCTGTGGTCAACAATCCGAATTTCGCCGGGGTGTTCCGGCTGGCGTTTTTATCATGAAGCCGATTTTTGTCATGAAGCTGTTCTTTGCCAGTCTGCTGGCCTTGGTCCTCATTGGCGGCGCCTCGGCGCAGCAGCGCGAACCGAGCAACTACAGCACCTTCAAGGGCGAGCCCTTCTTTTTGCTGTCCGACGCCAGCTACGGCAGTCTGGATGAAGCGCGCGTGCGGCTCGAGGTGCCCGGGCGCGACATGGGGCGCATGAACCTGGAAGCGTATTCGGGCGCCGACATCGTCGTCTACCGCGTGCCCGAGCCGATGGAATTCCTGAAAAAGCAGCGCAATCTGCACCGCATCCAGGTCGAGGGCAATTACCAGGGCGAGGGCCTGGCCAATACCTTGAGCTTTCTGTGGGATAGCTGGTGGAAGCAGTCGCGCCTGGCCTGGCGCAAGCTGTTTTCCGGCGAAGCGCGCCTCGCGGTCACGAAAGAACAGCCGCAACTGGCGACGAAGGACGCGATCCGCAAGCCGACCGTGTTCGCCAATCATCCGCAGTACAGGCCGATCAAGGGCATGGAGCTGGTCGACAGCTTCCGCTATCCGATCTGGCAGGCCAAGGCCATCGCGCCGCCGAAAGGCGTCAAGCTCGATGGCTCCAGCAGCGACTTCATCGTCGCCGGCGCCGGCAACGTGATGATCCCGCTGGGCAAACGCAAGCCGGGCCTGTACCTGGTCGAAGCGATCATAGGCGAGCACCGCGCCACCACCCTGGTGTTCGTGTCGGACACGGTGGCCGTCACCAAGGTCTCTTCCGGCCAGATGCTGGTATGGACGGCGCGGCGCGACAACAGCGCCGCCGTGGCCGGCGCCAGCGTGGCGTGGACGGACGGTACCGGCGTGCTGCAGTCGGCCGTGACGGGCATTGATGGCGTCGCGTCGCTCGAGCGCGGCAGCCCTGAACACACGTATGTGCTGGGCCAGGACGGCGCCGGCGGCGTGTTCGTGTCCGAGAATTTTTACTATGACAGCGAAATCTATAACACCAAGATTTATGCGGTGACCGACCGGCCCCTGTACCGTCCCGGCGACGAGGTCAACGTCAAGTTCCTGGGCCGCGAATTCACCTCGGCGCGCGCCTCGCAGGCAGCAAGCGCTGCACCGATCAGCTTGAGCGTGCTCAATCCGAACGGCACGCCGCTGCTGACGCAAACGCTGCAGCTGTCCGGCGATACGGGTGCCGACACGCGCTTCCGCCTGCCGACGGAAGCCACCGCCGGCGGCTATGAACTGCGCTTCAATTACAAGGATGGCGTGTATGGCGCGGCCTTCCGCGTGGCCGAATACGTCAAGCCGCACTTTGAAATCAACGTCCAGCCATCGAAACCGGAATTCAAGACGGGCGAGGCGGTCAAAGGCAGCATCGCGCTGCGCTACCCCGATGGCAAACCCGTAAAAAACGCGAAGATGACCTTGTCCTTGCGCGGCCAGCAAAACACCATGGTCGAGGGGGAGCTGCGCTACAGCGGCCTGTTCCCGGTGGCCTTGAAGACCGAGGAAGTGACGAGCGACGGCAGCGGCAATGTGGACTTCACCTTGCCGCCCTCCGCCGATCCGTCGCGCTACATCTTGACCGTGCTGGCAACCGATGGCGCGGCCTACCGCGTCAAGACGACGCGCGAGCTGATGATAGAGCGCTCGAGCAGCAGCTACCAGCTGAAAGCCGTGCGCCAGTTTTCCGATCCGGGACAAAACGTGCATTTCGATTTGCTGGCCGATGGCCAGGGCGCGGCGAAGCCCGTGCGCTGGGAGATGGTGCAGCTGGAAAAACAGAGCAAGACCGAGGGCGCCTTCGATCCGGCTGCCAAGGGCTGGGACGTGACATTCCCGGCCTCCGGCTCGTATCAGCTGGCGCTGCGCGACGAACGGGGCAACCTGCTGGCCGCCGCCAGCCACTGGGTAGCCGGCGATGGCGTGCAGACGACGCCGGGCAGCATCGAGATCGTGCTGGACCGCGCCCGCTACCGCCCGGGCGACACCGCCGAGGCCTTGATCACTTTCTCCGACAAGGTCGACCAGGCGCTGCTGACGCTCGAGCGCGACAAGGTCGAACACCATGGCTTGATGGCCGGCGCCGCGGATTGGTACCAGGCGAAGCGCGTGGCGCCGCGCCAGTGGAGAGTGCGCATCCCGGTAAAAGAAGAGCATGGCCCGAACATGACGTTCTCGGTGGCGTACACGCGCAATGGCGATTTCGTGTTCGAGAACGCCGGCCTGCAAGTGATCGAGCCGCGCATCGCGCTGCAGTTCAAGAGCGACAAGGAGGTCTACCAGCCCGGCGAAAAGGTCATGCTGGACGTCAAGGCCACGCTGGACGGCAAGCCCTTGAGCACCCTGGTGGCGCTGGGCGTGGTCGATGAAATGATCTATGTGCTGCAGCCGGAAATAGCGCCCGACATCGGCGACTTCTTCTACCATCCGCGCCGCAACAACGTGCGCACCACGGCCAGCCTGTCCTTCATCAGCTACGACATGGCACAGGGCCGCACGGCCGGCGCGCCCGCGCGCCACAACTACAACGAGCGCGGCGTCAAGGTGCTTGAACGCCCGCGCCGCGACAATATCGATACGGCCTACTGGGCGCCATCGCTGAAGACCGATGTCAACGGCAATGCGCGCGTGAGCTTCACCATGCCCGACGCGCTGACCCGCTGGAGGATCACCGGCCGCACGATGGATGAGCAGGGGCGCGTGGGCCAGCGCACCGCCTATCTGCGTTCCGATAAAAACTTCTATGCCAAATGGACGGCGCCCGACTGGATGCGTGCCGGCGATGCGCCGCGCGCTTCGGTGGCCGTGTTCAACCAGACGGGCAAGGAGCAGGCGCTCGACGTCGTCCTATCGGGAGGGGCGCAGCCGAAGACGGAAAAGCTGTCCGCCAAACCGGGCGTCAACTACGTCGAATTTTCGCTCGCTGCAGGCGCTGGCGGGCCGCTGCGCCTGGAACTGAAACAGAAAGGCAAGCTGGTCGACGCGTTAGAGGCGGCCATGCAAACCTTGCCCGCCGCCTGGAGCAGCCCGCGCTCGCTGGTGCTGCCGCTCGATGGCGCCACCGGTGATATGCCGCTCAAGCTGCCGGCCGACGCGCGCAATCTCCGCGTCTCGTTCGCTCAAGGAGCAGCCAGCCAGTTTGCGCGCATTGCCGACGACCTGATCGATTATCCGTATGGCTGCGTCGAGCAGACGGCCAGCCGCCTGATTCCGCTGGCGCTGGCCACGCAAAGCCTGGGGCCGGACGCCGGCGCCCTGCAAACGCTGCTCACGGCGCAGCGTTTGCGCCTGGTCTCGATGGCCGGTCCGAATGCCGTCTTCGGCTGGTGGGGCAATGCCACGGCCGGCAATGCGCTGATGACGGCGTACGCTTATTACGCCGACTGGTACGCGGCGCGCGCGCTGCACATCGAACTGCCGCCCGAGCACTGGAACAAGCTGCTGGCCGTCTACAGCGAGCATGGCTTGAAGGATGCGATGGGCGACCGCGCGCTGGTGCTGTGGATGGCGCGCGAGATGGGCTTGCCCACGCAGACATTGGCAGCGGGCCTGGTGGACGACAGCGCCATCGCCGTCCTGGGCGGCAAGCCGCGCCAGGCGGGCGACAGCGGCAGCCTGCTGCTGGGCGGGGCATCTGACCGCGAAGCGCAAGCGATGAGCCTTGGCCTGGTGGCGCTGGTCGCCAGCCAGAATGGCGTCGCCTTGCCGCATGGGCTGCAACTGCAAGTGGCCAGCGCCTGGCAGGTGTTGCGCGAGTCCAAAGCGCCAGTGGCGCAAGCCTTGCTGATGCTGGCCGGCGAAATACCGCCATCGCAGGCGGACGCGGTGCTGGCCGACGTGCGCGCCGAGATGCCGACCCTGGACCGCGCGATGACGTTGATGTGGGTGCAGAAGAAGCTGGGTGGCGCATCGTTCGGCAAGGGGCCGGCCGTCGCGCTGGACGGCGCCTGGCAGAAACGCGACAGCCGCAGCGGCCATCCGCTGTGGCGCTGGCTTGACGCCAAGGGCGTGCCTGACAAACTGCGTCTTGCTGCACCGGCGCCGGCCGGCACGGTGGCTGTGGTGCAGTACGACAGCTATGCCGCCGAAGCGCAGACCTTGCCGGTCACCGTCGAAAGGCGCATCCTGCGCATGAAGGCGGGCAAGGGCGGCTACACGACGGAGCTGGTCAAGCCGGGCGAGGCGCTCAGCACGGACGCGCTGTACCTCGATGAAATCACCTTGAAAGCGGCACCGGGTGCGAAGCACCGCTTTGGCTTGCTGGAGGTGGCGCTGCCGCCCGGTGCCATGGTCGAATCGACGACCTGGGGCATGGTCATGGCGGGCGACAAGCCGGTCGCGCTGGAACGCGCGCGCCACACGGAGCGCCGCGACGGTTACGCGGTGCCGATCGAGCCGTTGGAAGGCGCCGTGACGGTGCGCCATCTGCTGCGCTTTGCGCAGAAGGGCAGTTATGTGCTGCCGCCGGCGCGCTTTTACCGCATGTACCAGCCGGAGCAGAAAGCCTTCGAGGGCGGCGGCAAGAGCACGCGCGCGCTGAAGGTCGAGTGATGCGCTTTGTACGTCCTGCATTGATGGCGGCCCTGCTGCTGGCCATGCCTGCCTGGTCGGCTTCATTGGACGTGGCCTGGTGGCGCGACGGCAAGATGGAGGTGCGCCAGCTGCGCCAGGGCAGCGCCGCGCCGCCGCCGTTTGACGGCGCGCGGCAAGTGCCGCTGGCCAGCCTGTGGAAGCTGTTCGTATATGTCTACGCGAGCGATAACAAGGTGGCGATGCCCGACTACCGCTGCGGCGGCCGCGATCCGGAAGAAGTATATTGCTGCGATGCGGGCCAGAGCATCGGCCACGATGCGGCGCTGGCGCAGTCCTGCGGCCCCTTCTTCTCGCCGAAGCGTCTGATGATCACGGCCGCGCCGTGGCGCCAATACTGGACCACCCGTTTAGGTAGCGCGCCGGCAGGGGACTTTGCCTGGCTGGCGGATCCCGCCAAGCTGGCGCCGGCACGACTGGTGCGTCTGGACAGCCTGTTGCGCGCGTTGGACAGCATACCGGCCGCCAGCCGCGTGGACGCCGAAGCGGCACTGCTGCGCGTCGTGCTCGATGGACGCGGTGCCGGCACGGCGCGCTGGTTCGGCAGCCAGCTGCGCGTGAAGACGTATTCCTGGCACGAGCAGCGCCGGGCAGATGAAAGGATTGGCGGCGCGGCTGGCTGGCTGGCCGATGGCACCCCGATCTGGTTTGGCGGCGCAGGCGGCAGCAGCAATGTCTTTGAACAGTGGGCGCCCAGGCTGGCCGCCAGTCTGCCGCCAGTGGGTGCGGCAGAAGATGGCGGTTGCGTGGTCGTCGATTACTTCAAGCGCTATCCGATCCGCGCCGTGCGCGGCGAGCGCGGCGTGGCCGTGCCCGGGCCGCTCAATGGCCGCTACCATGTGCAGTTCGAAAATGGCCAGAACCTGGCCTTGCGCAGCAGCGGCGAGTTGATGCTGGTACAAGAGCAGGGAGGCCGCCCGCAATTGCGCGGCCGCTTCGGCGTCAATGAATATGTGGCGCGCGTGCTCGACCGCGAAGCGAGTGCGAATGAGCAGGAAGCGGCCAAGGCGCTGGCGATTGCCGCGCGCACGTATCTGCAGCAGAACGCAGTAACCGTCGCGGGCTGCCAGCAGATCGCCGACAGCAGCGCGACCCAGCGCGTCAGTCCCAGCCCCGCCACGCCGGCGGCGCTGGCGATTGCGCGCTGGACCGACCAGCTGATCGTCGATGGCGTCACCGTGCGCTATCACAGCAACCAAGCGTCGGAGGGCACGATGGCGTGGAGCGAGGCGGTGCGCCAGGCCAGACAGGGCAAGCACTATGATGAATTGCTGGCGCAGGCTTATCCCGGCGGCGCGCTGAGCACCGTTGGCAATACCGGCGCGCGTTGCCGTCGCCTGGCGCAGAACGAGGATTGGCTGGCGCGGTCCGTGCCGCGCTGGCAGCGCGTGCTGCTGCGCGAAGCCGGTTACGAGGCGCCGCCGCAAGCGCCGCTGGTCTGCGCGCTATCCAGCGGCGCGCCGTATTCGGAGCAGTCGCGCAACCGCATCTTCATGCGCCCGTTGGCCACGCGCGAAGACCGCATCACCTTGGCCCATGAATATTTACACCTTGGCCTGCGCCGTCATCCGCGCGGCCAGGACGAAGAATATGTCGAGCGGCTGGCCCGCCGGCTCGTCGACCTTAACCTGGAGGCCCTGTGAGTTTTTATATCCGTTGCTCGATTCCGCTAATGCTGTTGCCACTCTGGGCCCAGGCCCAGGTCACCATCGATGCACCGAAGGGCGGCTGGCGCAATTCGGCTGGCGCGCGCGAGGACTATACGCAAGCGGTCAATTACCCCGCCGCGTCGGTCAACCTGCAGCCGGGCCAGGCCGAGACGGCGCAGATACGGGGGCGTATCGCGGGCGCCGTCAAGGGCAAGCCCGCTACTTTGGTGGTCAATGGCGTGGCGATGCCGATGGAGGTGGGGGAGGATGGCAGCTACGGTCGCCCCTATGGTTTCGGCAGCGGCTCGAACAGCGTGGAAGTGCGCTCGCCCGATGGCAGAAGCCGCGCGCGCACCCAGTTTATCGACAGCTACCAGGGCAAGACGCAAGCGCGCTTGCGTATCGTGCTGTCGTGGGACAGCGCCGGCACCGATCTTGATCTGCATGTGGTCACGCCGGACGGCGGCCACGCCTGGTACGGCAACCGCGTCCTGAAAGATGGCGGCGCGCTGGATGTGGACGTGACGACCGGCTATGGCCCTGAAATCTTTTCCAGCGCGGCACCCCTGAAGGGCAATTATCACGCGTATGTCAATTACTACGGTAGCGGCGAGAACACCGCCATGCTGACCGTCGCCCGCCTGTCGATCATCACCAATGAAGGCACGCCGCGGGAAAAGCTGCAGAGCTTCCAGGTGCCGATGCGGGCCGCCGGCGAGCTGACCTTGGTGAAATCGTTCGTCTTGCCATAAATGGCTCTTGCGGACACGCTGTCGCTTGGCTATAATTCGCCCCCTCGCTGAACGACGCATGCAAATGCCGAGTAAAGCAGGGTAAAAAAGAAGGTTGACGAATTAGCCGAAACGCTTCATACTCTTCCTTCTTCGCAGCTGACAAACACAACGCTTTGTTAATAGCGC